>CAILVF010000048.1 GCA_903837605.1 uncultured Bacteroidales bacterium
ATCCAGTCATCCAGTCATCCAGCTATCCAGTCATCCAGTCATCCAGTCATCCAGTCATCCAGCTATCCAGTCATCCAGTCATCCAGTCATCCAGTCATCCAGTCATCCAGTCATCCGGTCATCCAGCTATCCAGTCATCCCTTCCTCAGGGTCTTAACAATATTTCCAGAACCACATTCGCCTGCATATTAGCCACAACTCCCACTCTTGGAGCAAGGGGCGGGTTGTCTTCGCTGATTTCGGTTGTTTCATCCCCACAGATGTGCAGGTTCCCGGTCTGGCGGTAATGAATATCCTGGTTCATCCCCCACCCTGCCAAACCTACTCCCACCACAAGGGGTTTTTCGGGAAAGGCAGAAAGCACTGTTTCTATCAGCATCTCTTTTTGATCGGCCTGGTCAAAGGCCTCGACTATTACATCGCAATCTTTGAAATATCTCAGGATGTGCTCAGGGTCAAGTTTAACTTCATAGGCAATGACACTCACCGAGGGATTGATCTGATGAATGACCCGTTTCAGGGCGGGTGCTTTAGCCTCACCAACCTGGCTCAGGAAATAATACTGCCGGTTGAGGTTTGATTCACTGACCACATCAAAATCGGCCAGTATCAACGTCCCTATGCCTACTCTGGCAAGGGCAACCGCACAATTGGAGCCAAGGCCCCCGCATCCTGCGATACCGATTGTCTTTGTCTTTAACCTGCCTTTTACTTCAGCTGTTGTCATGGCAACGTATTTTTAATCCTGAAAGGACCAAATACAAATTTACAAAAGATTGCTTTTATCCGGGGCATGAGTTTGGGGGCTGCAAAAAAAAACCACCCGTGAAGGGTGGTTTTTACAAAAATCAGCTTATGTGCAATCAGGGTTTAACATAAATATTGTTAGCATCCCGGTATCCCGGCAGGTTCTTGTACCAGTCGGGATAAAGAGCTCCTCCTGATTCGGCCCAGTTGCCAAAGTTAAGATGACCGCTAAGGATCTGCACCTTTTCCCAGGTATAGTCAAACTTCACGGGGATATTAATTCCCCAGGGAAGGTTTGTTGAGGTCTTATAATATTTCCCTGCTGAAGGGTTCGAAGCGTCATCGGAAGTCCCAAACAAGGACTGGTCGGCAAGTGCAGTCGGCAGGTGGTCAGGTAAATGAATTTCAACCTGACGGCTCATGTTCTTTATAAGGAAAGGATTATATGGGGGCGCACCAACGGCCGATTGAGACTGCGGACTTGCAAAATGCAGGTTTACGAACACCGTATCGGACAGCCCGTAGGGAACATCCTTCACTGTGTTATATAATGAAGGGCTGGCGGGATGTGCCACATTCAGCCAGTTATCAAAAACTATTACCACCGCATTCGGCTGGTTGTTTTCAACGCCGTTGGCAGCAAGGCTGATATAATTATTCCTCAAAGTATTATTGGGGGTCAGGGCTACTGACTGAACCGCTGCAGCAGGGACTCCGTCGAGCTGGAAACCAAATCCGTTTTGCAAAGTGGCACCGGCTGCCCTCAGGTAGAACTTGGGCTTCAGGTCAACTACTTTATTCTGGGCATTGGTCACGTACCAGTAATTATAATCAATCACTGCATCGTTCATATCATAATCGCCCCGTCCGGGCCAGAGATCTTCAAAGGCCAGGGAACCGAACTGGTTCTTCCCAGGGTAATAATTATTGAACGCCCTGGTCGCATCATTGGGATAATCGTCGAGATTGTCGGCCACACCGTCTCCGTCGGTATCAGCCGGACCGGGATTTGAGCCTATCCCGTCGGGGTTGCAGGGACTTGTCGGAATGTAATTCTGAATGTTCGCCCAGCTTACCAGGGTTGCGCCATTTGTGAAATTGGATTGATTCCCGTTGCTGATGGTTCCGTTCTGTGTTGCAAATTCAACGGGTCCGCTGACATGTGCACCGTTAATGGTTGCTGTTGTAGTCTTGACTGAATTCGTGCTCCCCGATGAGCTGATTCCGTTATTCAAAACAATATTCCGGGCAACGACCTGCGACTGATTTTGAAGCCTCAAGGTACTGCTGTTGATATTGATGGTCTGGTCAACTTTAAGATAACCGTTGTTCATTGAAAAATTCGAGCTGTTTTTATTCAGTGTCTGATGAACGATAAACTTACAGTCGTTCTCGAAATTGCAGCCGCTGTTAATGTCGGCAGACTGGAACACTTCGATGGTTCCTGCATTCGTCACGTCATGATTGGCCTGAAACGATTCACTGATGGTCATAGTTCCTGAATTGGTCAGAGTACTGCCACCATTGATATTATATGATCCCGTCACAGCAATAGTCCCGAAATTAACCACAGGGCCGTTTGGCGAGAAACTTGAACCGATTGTACAGTCAGAAGAGTAATTGGTGAAATTCGATCCGGCCGTATTCATATTAAAACCATTGTTAAAATGCGCTTTTGCCGTCGGGTATATAGTCATGCCTGCACTGCCGTCCATTGAAAAGGAATTGCTGACATTTAGGATACCTCCCGATGTCACAATGATTGAGCAGTTGGTCCCGCCAAAACTGTTGATGCTGCTTATATTCGCCGTGGCACCGCAGACTTTCAGGGTACCTCCCCCATTCCAGAATTCGAAATTAACACTCCCGCTGAAATTGCTTGTGATACAATATGTTTTGCCGTTGTTGATGGTAACGCTGTTACCACTAACGGTTACATCGCAGTTGCTGGAACAATTAGGTTCATTTACATTCAGACCGCTTTTCAAACCGGCCTTTTTTGCGGTAAATATATAGCTGACATTATCAGTCACTGTAAGAGAAGTCGTTTGTGTGCTGCCGTCACCCGATGCCAGCATCAGCCAGATCTGCGGTAATGCAGTCGGCACCCTTAACTTCACATCAAAAGGATAGTTGTAACCAGCAGATCCGGTAAGGAGAAGGTTTCCCCCCTCTGCCGGATTGCCGTCATAGACAAATATCCTTGAAAGGCTTCCTATCGCGGAAGGCTGGTCAAGCCCTACGTTCAGATTCACTTCACGTGAACTTTCCCAATTGAAAGAAGCCGGGACCTTAAGATCCGACATGGTTTTTACGGGGGCATTGTCAGAGGCCGATTTCTTACAGGATGAAAAAGCCAGGACTCCGCAAAGCATTATTATGAAAAAAAGTTTTGAGTTCATAGGTTGATATTTATAGTTATAAACTTTCAATGAATTGATTTTGTACAAATATAATGCACTTCTCCCGCCTGAAAAACCTGAAATATGTATCTGGAAACAAATCGGCCCCATTTGTGTCTGCCGGCTTTGTAACTGTATGACCCGGCTTATGCAGGAAAACAGTTGAGCGCAAATAATCAGGCCTGAAGCAAAACTATGGCCGTTATGCAGATCAAAGCATATCGAACTTTTTGATTGACGGTGCTTTGCGATGAAATTTTTGCTTATTTTTGTAACGTTAAATGATTAACAGATACGAGATGCGGGATAACGAGATATCGAGATGCCAGATACAAAAACCTCTAACCTGTTATCCCGTTATCCCGCCATCCATCAATCCACCGTCCAAAATCCATTCATATGACATTCCAGGACTTTCAAAAAAACCACAAACTCCTCGCTCAGTTCAAGTACACCTGGGCTCCTATTGATAAAGGTTATAACAACCGTACTATTTACGTTAATGTCGGGGATTTTACAATTAAGGAAAAACCCGTCAGCCAGCTCATGAAGGATAAATTCGTGGGAGGCAAAGGTTTTGACCTTCGCCTTCTCTGGGATGCCACCAAACCTGATACAAAGTGGAATGATCCGGAGAATGAAATTGTAATTTCTGGCGGACCGTGTTGCGGGATTACCCAGTATTCAGGTGCAGGCAAGGCCATCTGCTGCGCAATCAGTCCGCAGACAGATATTATTGTTGATTCCAATGTTGGCGGATTTTTTGGTCCGTTCCTCAAATTTTGCGGGTTCGATGCGCTTGAAATACAGGGGAAGGCTGATCAGGAAGTGATGATCGTTTTTGAAGAAGAACGTGAAGTCGTTGAGATTTACGAAGCCGGCGATCTGCCGACCGACAGCCATGTGCTTGGTGAAGTGCTGCATGATATGATGGCCAACCCCGAAAATGAAAAAGACAAATACAATGTTTCCATCGTGGCAGCAGGTACTGCAGCAGACCATTCGCTGATAGGGATGCTGAACTTCACTTTTTATGATATCAAACGTAAAAAAGTCCGCCTGAAACAAGCCGGGCGGGGAGGTATCGGCACAGTGCTCCGCGACAAGAAGATCAAAGCCGTTGTTGCCCATGTGAAAACAATAGGCGGAAACCGTAACAATGTGGTAAACATTGAAGCTATCCAGGAGCGCGGGCGAAAGTTCAACAAGGAAATGCGGGAACTTGACGACAAGCAGTGCGAAATGCGGTCGAAAGGCACAGCCCATCTTACCCATATCATGAACGACTATGACCTTTTACCGGTCCATAATTTCAAATTCGGCAGCCATCCCGATGCCCACCTGATCAAAGGCGATGTATGGAAATCATTTTTTACCCAGAATGTTCCCGACGGATGCTGGGTGGGCTGCAACATGGCCTGTGCAAAAGGGGTTGATAATTATGAATTACGCAGCGGTCCGTACAAGGGAGAGAAAGTGATCGTCGACGGGCCTGAATACGAAACAACATCATCGCTCGGTTCCATCGCAGGTATCTTCAACCCTGATTTCACGATAGAAGCGAATTTTTATTGCGATACCTACGGCATTTGTACCATTTCCTGGGGAACTATCCTGGGATTTGTCATGGAGTGCTATGAAAACGGTATTCTCAATGAGGAACGTACCGGCGGACTGAAGCTGAACTTCGGCAATGCCGATGCAGCCATGGAACTTCTACACCAGGTAAGCCGGGGTGAAGGCTTCGGCCCAATTGCAGGCCAGGGTGTTCGTAAAATGAAAGGGATTTTCGCAAAGAACGGATGGGGAGACGCCGGTTTCATGCAGGACATCGGCATGGAAAACAAAGGACTTGAATATTCCCAGTATGTTTCCAAGGAATCCCTTGCACAGCAGGGTGGTTATGCCATGACCAACAAAGGCCCCCAGCACGATGAGGCCTGGCTTATCTTCATGGACATGGTCAACAACCAGATTCCCACATTCGAGAAAAAAGCCGAAGCCCTTCATTATTTCCCCATGTTCCGCACCTGGTTCGGGCTTGCCGGATTCTGCAAACTTCCGTGGAATGACGTGGAACCCGAAGACAATGCCCAGTCGCCAGAACCTGCAAAAGTACCCGAGCATGTCGACAATTATGTTACCATTTTCAACGCTGTAACCGGTCTTAAAATTGATAAAACCGAGCTGGTCCGCATGTCGGAGCGGGTATATAATTTCCAGAGGATCCTCAGCATTCGAAGAGGTTATGGCCTCAGGAAGCACGATGCCCAGCCATACCGTGCCTGCGGCCCTGTCACAAAGGAAGAATACGAATCAAGGGCGGACCGATACGACAAACAGCTCCTTGAGAAAGTCGGATTCGACCCCACAGGAAAATCCACGGAAGAAAAAATGGCCGTGCTAAGGAAACACCGCGAAGACCAGTATGAGAAACTCCTGGATGCGGTATATGAACGCAGGGGATGGACAAAGAACGGGGTTCCTAAGATCGAACACCTGAAGAACATCGGGATGGATCTGCCGGAAGTGTTGGAGGTCGTGGCGCCGCTACAGTAAAGGCCCAAACCGCTCGCATACTCACAACGCCGCTACGGTTGCTGCGTCGCTCAATTTCACTTAGTTATCAGCCTGTTTAATCAACACTCGCTCCTTGCACCTGATGCGGCTTTTGTGAGATGCGTCGGTATTTGGTTACTTATTCATAGCTAAACCTGTACCCTATCCCCGATTCGGTATTGATTAATTTCGGACTGGCAGGATTCTCTTCTATCTTTTTTCTCAACTGGGCAATATACACCCTAAGATACTGGGACTGCTCTATGTAGCCCATGCCCCAGACTTCCTTTAAAATATATTGGTGGGTCAATACCCTCCCCTCATTCTTTGCAAGCAAGGCCAAAAGGGAAAATTCAGTTGAGGTGAGTTTAATGATGTCAGTGTTCTTTCGTACGATATGGTTTCCTATATCGATGGTCAATGAGCCGAATTCGAGTTGGGGATTGTCTTTGACGACCTGGTTTTGCCTTATGGAAACACGGATGCGGGCCAGCAACTCGCCTGTACGAAAGGGCTTTGTAAGATAATCGTTCGCCCCGTTGTCAAGGGCTTGTACGATATCTTCCTCAGAATTGCGTACCGAAAGAATGATTATAGGTTTTTCATACCATTCACGTAACCTTTTAAGAATTTCAATCCCGTCGGTGTCGGGCAAACCCAGATCGAGAATGATTAATGAAACCTGTCCGCTTGCCGCTAAGGCCAGGCCTTCCCTGCCTGTGGCAGCTTCGATAATTTTATAACCGCTTGCCGACAGGGTTATATCAAGTAAACGGCGGATCTGTGCCTCATCATCAATAACCAGTATGGTTCCTGCATTTGCCATTTAATCTTCCTTTTGGCTGAAGTTGTCTATTTCTGTTATCCTTGCCGGGATCTTTATTGTAAAAATAGCCCCTCCGTTTTGCCGGTTCGCAGCAGTCACCGTTCCATGGTGTGCCTCGGCAAAACCTTTAACAATTGACAATCCCAGTCCTGTCCCTCCGGCTTTGGCATCTTTTCCCCTGTAGAATTTATCAAATACCATTGCTAATTCCGATGCGGGAAATCCTTGCCCCCTGTCCATCACCTGTATGGTAAGGAAGCCGTTATCGTAGAAAAATTTCAACCTGATCCTGCTGCCTGCCGGCGAATTCTGGGCCGCATTTAACACCAGATTGTACAACACCTGTTCCATCAGCCCAAAATCGATGTTAACAAGAGGCATGCTTTCAGGGATTACTACTGAAAACTTGAATGGCAGAAGCTCCTGCCTGAGGGATTCGGATATGCGGTGGGCGAGATCATGAACATCGTACCAGTCGGAATGCATGGTAATCCTGCCCGATTCAAGACGGGACATGTTAAGCAGGTTCTCAATGAGCCTGTTCAGCCTTACCGAGGCTGTACTTATTTCGGAATATAATTTTTGTTTTGTTTCTTCCGGGTAATCGTGATACAAAAGCGTATCGGAAGCCCCCATAATAGATGCCACAGGGATCCTTAACTCATGTGAAATAGAGTTGAACAGTGTTTTGTATAGCTTGTCCGATTCGGTAAGAAGGTAGGCTGTTTTGGAAACATTTCGTAAAAACTCCCTTTCGTATTTGCCCGATATCTGTGAAAGGAATGCTTCCCAGAACTGTTCTTCACCCTGTGTAAACACCCCGGCTTGTTTCACAGCAATGACCCCCATGTTATCAACATTTCCTGTCAAAGGATAAAAAGTATAATCGGTTGAAGGAAGGGTATCGGTATATTTTCCGGCTTTTGCCGAGTGGCGGAATACCCAGGCTGCAATGCTTAATTCATTTTCAGTTAATTTAATGGTGGTCTGGTTCTGGATTTGGTCATCAAACTGGTTAAATTTAGTTTTATGAAATATTGCGCAATCCAGGTTGAAATATTTTTTAATATAGCTTACGGCAATTCCCGAGACCTCATCAATCCCTGTAGCCATTGACAACTCCCGGGTCAGCTGGTACAATGCGTTGGTTCGTTCTTCGCGTATCCTGATCCTTTTTTCCTGCCGTCTGATCCTTGATGTCATGATCCCGCTGAGCAGTGCGATAATAAAGAACATGATGAGCATCAAGATATCCTCGGCTTTTTCAATATGCAGGGTAAACTGGGGAGGTATGAAAAAGTAATCCCAGGTCAAAGCACTTAATGCTGCTGCAAGCAGGATTGGCCCTGTACCAAAAAAGAGAGACAGGATTGAAACCAGGAAGAGCAGGACAAACGAAACAACCTGGTATCCGATGTATTCCAAAAGAAGATAACAAACCACAGAAGTGACAACAACCAGGATTGAAGTACTCAGGTACTCGGGTATTTGAGAAGTAATGGAAGGAATAGAAAAACGATTTTTAAAACTATCTTTTGCCAGGCTGTCAGAACCCAGAATGTATACGTCAATATTACCGCTGTACCTTATCAGTCTGTTCACAAAATTACCAAGCTGGAGCATGGAAAAAAGATTCCGTACACGAGGCTTTCCGACAATGATATGCGTTATGTTTTCTTTTTGTGCGAAATCGACAATTGCTTTAACAATATCTGCATTTGTTATAATGCGGACCTTGATCCCCAGTTGTTTGGCAAGGGCGATATTTTTATCAAGCTGTTCATGTTCTTTTGAAGTCAGCCGGTGCAGGGTTTCCACGTAAATTGCCTGGATATTTGCACCCATGGCGTATGAAAGGTTTTTGGACCACCGGAGTAATTTGCCGGAATAGGGACTCGGCCCGAGAGCAACAAGGAGATGCATACCCGTTTTCCATGGTCCGCGAATCCTTTTGTACTGCATGTAATCGTGGAGTTGCTTGTCGACACGGTCGGCGACAATGCGCAAAGCCATTTCACGCAAAGCCGTAATATTTCCCTTCCTGAAAAAATTTTCTATCGCATCTCTTGAGCGATCGGGGGTATAAACCTTACCATCAGAAAGTCTCTGAAGAAGTTCATCAGGTGTAAGGTCAACAAGTTCAACTTCATCTGCGTTCTCAAAAATCTCATCAGGCAAGGTTTCACGGATAATGATGCCTGTAATCTGGGCAACTGTCTCGGTACGGCTTTCAAGATGCTGTACGTTTAACGTAGTATAAACGTTGATCCCGTTTTCCAAAATTTCCTGTACGTCCTGGTATCGTTTTATATGCCTGCTCCCGGGGGCGTTGGTATGTGCAATTTCATCCACCAGGACTATTTGCGGTTTCCTTGCGATGATAGCATCCAGATCCATCTCCTGAACTAAGGTAGATTTGTACTGGTATGATTTCCTGGGAATGAGTTCAAACCCCTCGGCCAACTCTACAGTTTCCTTTCGGTTATGAGTTTCGATATACCCGATGATGATGTCGCAGCCTTTGAACTTTTCAGCATGGGCGGCTTCAAGCATGGTATATGTTTTACCCACACCAGCACACATGCCGAAAAATATTTTCAGCGTACCGCGTTTGCTTTTCTCTTCTTCACTGATAAGAGAAGCTAAAAGTTCATCGGGATCCGGCCGGTTGTCGTTAAAACTGTTCACCTTATTTTATCAATAGCTAAGTTAAGCAATAATACATTAATCCTTGATTCACCAAGGCATAAAAACTGGGGAGCCTCGGTAAGGTCTCTTATACATTGTACCAGTTTTCGTTTTTGACCCGAATTGAAACGGCGTGCTGTGGCGATCCTGTCAAGCTGTAAGAATGCTGCTTGCGGTGAGACATGAGGATCAAGGCCGCTGGCGGATGCAAAGATCATTTCGGAGGGAATCATGGTCAGGCTGTCAAGATGGTTGAATACCAGGAACCTCGTTCTGCAGGAGTCTGCAAACTTTTTCAGTTTCACATTGGTCAACCCGAGATTTGAGCCTCCCGACGGCAGGGGGTAGTAGGAAACAGCAGATGGCCGCGAAGTGAAATATACCGGGCTGTTAAACTGCTGACCTATCAGTTCACTCCCGATTACCCTGCCTCCACTGAGGATCAGGCTGCCGTTTGCTTTTGCCGGGAAAATAAGTTGAGCAATGCCCGTTACAACAAGGGGATAAACAAGACCTGTCAGGATGGTGAAGAAAAGGAATATTTTAAGGGATATCATAAGCGTTTTCATCTTGAGTCTTGTTTACAGGTTGATCAGGATATCAATTAGTTTTATTCCAATAAAAGGAGCAATAATACCACCCAGGCCAAATATCATAAGGTTCCTTAGCAGAGCGGCCGAGGCGGAAACCGGTTTATAACGCACACCCTTCAGTGCCAGCGGGATTAAAAGGATAATAATAATTGCATTGAAGATAATCGCACTCAGGATTGCACTCTGGGGAGAAGCGAGATTCATAATGTTTAAGGCAGAAAGGGGGCCTGTTCCGTTTTTTCCTGCATAGAGTGAAATGGCAATCGCGGGTATGATTGCAAAATACTTTGCAACATCATTAGCAATGCTGAAGGTTGTAAGGGATCCCCTTGTCATAAGCAGTTGCTTGCCCACCTCAACCACTTCAATCAGTTTGGTAGGATTGCTGTCGAGATCGACCATATTACCTGCTTCACGGGCTGCCTGCGTGCCGGTGTTCATAGCCAATCCAACATCGGCCTGTGCCAGGGCCGGGGCATCATTGGTGCCGTCGCCTATCATCCCTACCAGGTGGCCGTTGGCCTGTTCATCGCGTATCCGTTTCAATTTATCTTCCGGCTTTGCCTCTGCCATGAAATCGTCCACTCCTGCCTCAGCCGCTATTGCAGCGGCAGTGAGAGGATTATCCCCGGTGATCATAATGGTTTTAATGCCCATTTTCCGTAATTCGGCAAAACGGTGTTTGATACCACCTTTGACAATATCCTTAAGGTGGATGACCCCTAAAACTTTTTTATTTACAGCCACGACTAAAGGAGTTGCTCCCTGCCTCGCAAGTTCAGATACTATGTTCTGTATTTCCTGTGGATAGAAACCGTTATTGTTCTGGATAAATGTGCGGATGGCATCCGACGAACCCTTACGGATCATATGAATTTCCCTGTCGTCGGTTTTCAGGTCGACACCACTCATCCTTGACTGAGCAGTAAACGGGATGAAAGTCGCATTAAGCTGGTGGACCTCGCGACCGCGGATATTGAATTTTTCCTTTGCAAGAACGACAATTGATCGCCCTTCGGGTGTTTCATCCGACAATGATGAAAGCTGTGCTGCATCTGCGAGTTCTTCTGCACTGACCCCTTCGGCAGGAATAAAATCAGTCGCCATCCTGTTACCCAGGGTTATTGTCCCTGTTTTATCAAGCAGCAGAACGTCCACATCGCCTGCGGCTTCAATGGCCTTCCCGCTTGTGGCAATAACATTGCGTTGTATCAGCCGGTCCATCCCGCTGATCCCAATGGCACTTAGTAACCCGCCGATAGTAGTAGGAATCAGGCATACGAGAAGCGCGATCAGAACGGGGATCGTCAGGTTTTGCGAGAGGGGCAATCCTGATGCAGAAAGGCTGTAGCTGAAGAATGCCGGGAGAGTGACAACAACAAGAAGAAAAATAATGGTCAGTCCTGAAAGAAGAATACTCAGCGCAATTTCATTTGGTGTTTTCTGCCGTTTTGCACCTTCAACCAGGGCGATCATGCGGTCAATAAATGTGTTACCCGGTTCTGTTGTAATACTGATAAGGATCCAGTCGCTGATAACCCTTGTTCCTCCTGTTACCGCAGAACGGTCCCCGCCGCTTTCCCTTATAACAGGCGCAGATTCACCTGTAATTGCCGACTCGTCGACGCTTGCAATTCCTTCAATGACTTCCCCGTCGGAGGGAATTACATCCCCTGCCAGGCATCTTACCACATCACCTTTTCTTAGTTCGGTTGCATTGACTGTAAGCTCCTGTTTGCCGACAATCTTTCGCGCAATCGTCTGTGTCCGGTTTTTCCTGAGACTCTCAGCCTGGGCTTTCCCCCTGCCTTCCGCAACAGCTTCCGCGAAATTGGCAAACAGCACGGTA
This sequence comes from uncultured Bacteroidales bacterium, assembly GCA_903837605.1. GTDB lineage: Bacteria > Bacteroidota > Bacteroidia > Bacteroidales > FEN-979 > CAIRDP01. Next base: position 11,665 of record CAILVF010000048.1, read on the forward strand.
AACCAAAGCCAGATTGCGATCTGAAGGTTGAATGAAGAGAAGTTTCCCTGAAAAATTCCGGCAATAACAATTATTGTAGTAAGTACCGAACCGATGCAAACTATGAAGATGACCGGATTTTTGATCTGCAGGGCCGGGTTTAATTTGATCACACTCTCCTTTGCAGCCTGGACCAATATCCTTTTATTGAAAAGCGCAGTATTTAATTTTGTACTCATTCTCGTAGAAATTAAAAGGTGATCCCGGCGTTCAACAGCATATGTTCAACCCCAGGGCCCAGGGCCAGGGCCGGAAAATGAGTCAGCCCTCCAATGATGAGGATCACCGCTATCAGCAACCCAATGAACAGGGAGTTGTCGGTCCGGAACGTCCCTGAGGAAGGCGGGGTGACCTTCTTCCCGGCCATGCTGCCAGCAATGGCCATGACCGGGATAATTACTCCGAACCTGCCTATCAGCATTCCTAAACCAAGGGTCAGGTTATAGAATACAGTGTTTGTATTCAGCCCTGCAAACGCACTGCCGTTATTCCCCGCAACAGAGCTGTAAGCATACAGTATCTCCGAAAAACCATGAGGCCCGGCATTATTAAGACCCGCCAGTCCTGCCTGGCTTACACATGCCCAGGCAGTAAAGATCAGTATCACCATGTTCGGCAGCAGTATTGCGATAATGGCCATCCTGACTTCAAAGGCCTCAATCTTTTTGCCCAGGTATTCGGGAGTGCGCCCGACCATCAGTCCTGCAATAAACACAGTGATGATGATAAAGATCACCATTCCATACAATCCGGAGCCCACGCCTCCGAAAACAATCTCGCCAAGCATGATGTTGATCATGGCTATCATGCCTGACAAAGGAGAAAGACTGTCGTGCATTGCATTGACCGAACCATTGGATGCAGCTGTAGTGGAAACTGACCAAAGTACGCTATTCACAATTCCGAAACGAGTTTCCTTACCTTCCATAAGGTGGTTATGCCCGAAAACCGGATTTACCGAGTATTCAGCGTAAAGCGAAATAATTAATCCGGTTAACAGAAGGATCAGCATAACGGTAAAAATGGTCCATCCCTGTCTCCTGGAACCGGCCATCTTTCCATAAGTAAAAGTTAATGCGGCGGGGATCAACAGTATAGATAACATTTCCAACAGGTTGCTAAAAGGCGTGGGGTTCTCAAAAGGATGGGCGCTGTTTGCATTGAAGAATCCCCCTCCGTTCGTCCCAAGTTGTTTAATGGCTATCTGGGATGCCGCCGGCCCCATCGGAATAATCTGCTTCAAACCGTTCAGGGACTGAACAGTCTCATAATGTTTAAAGTTCTGAACCACCCCCTGCCCGACCAGTATAATGGCCAGGATGATCGAAAGCGGTAACAGCACATAAATTGTGATACGTGTAAGGTCAGTCCAGAAATTACCAAGCTTATCAGTGCTTTTACCGGCAAGGCCCCGGATAACCGCCAGCAAAACCGCAATTCCAGCGGAGGCGCTGACAAAATTCTGAACCGCAAGCACGGTCATCTGCACAAAGTAGCTTAGCGTGGTTTCACCGGCATAGGATTGCCAGTTCGTGTTTGTCATGAAACTTACTGCCGTGTTGAACGAAAGATGCCAGGAAACACCCGCAAGATGCTCCGGGTTTAAGGGTAACCACGACTGGATGAGCTGAACCAAGAATGCGAAAACAAACCCGGTGAGACTGAATACGAGCAATGCGAAAGTATAAGTCTTCCAGTTTGTTTCTTCATCAGGATTAACTCCCGAAACCCTGTAGGTTAATTTTTCAAGCCATCCTAAAAAAGGCAGCATTATATGCTTTTTCCCTGAGAATACCTTGTACATATAATTCCCCAGGACCGGCGTCAATCCAATCAATAATACAAAGAAAAAAACCAGCTGTATGAAGTCTTGTATTGTCATACTGTCGAAATAATTATTAAGATCATGATCCGGTTAATCCGGTTCAATAAAAAATACCGCATTTGCTCTTGTACTCCCGGATCTTTTCATAATACTCCTCTGATTCAAGTTTGCTTTCGTCATAAATGCGGTTCAGATAATAAATCTTATGTACGCTGTCATATACCGTAAGCTCATCATCGGAATGAAAATAAACCTTCAGGAGTTCCTTAAACCGGTCATCCTTATTGAACACTATTTCGAGGTTCCGCTTTGTGAGCGGATATACTGGTGAGAATGGGTTTAAACTGAAATAATAATTCTTCTCAGGATAAGAAGCTGGCATGGTTACGGATGATGCGCAGCAATATATCAGGATGGGTTCTGAAGGATTCAGGATTTCATATGCAGTTTTCTTGTAAAAGCGAAACGAATTATGTTTGCTGTTCCTGTACCCAAAGATTGAATCCTTTTTCAGCCTGATTATGTCGTTGCCTGTCATGATTTTAATATAGGAAGAGTTCATCTGCTCCTCTGCACAAAGTTGGTACGTGACCCCTGCCTTGTTATTTTTAAAAGAAAGTTTATTGTTTATAAAATCATTTGCCGATAAATAAATACCGGCTATTGTGACCTGTGCATTCAGCTCAGCTATCCAGCTGACAAGTAAAAAAGGAATAACAAGAATGGCTGTCTTCATTGTGCACAGATTAAAAACGCTGCAAATATGCTATCAGAATTATAAGGATTTTGAAAGAAAGATTCCGGGCATATAAAAAAAATATAAAAATTGCTTCTTCTGCCTGTTTTTTCGGAAATTGCAAGGCCAGAAGCCGGTTTTCAAACTTCATGCAATGAAATATCAAAAATTTCTTTCCCTGGCCTTTTCAATGATTGCATTCAGTTGCGCAATGGCACAGACGGGTTCAGGCATTGCCATAATTCCTCAACACCTTTCAGCAGATTCTGTTGCTAAAATTGCAGCACGTATCAGGCCTTCTGAACGCCAGGCTGCATGGCAGGAACTTGAATTCACAGTGTTTTTCCATTTCGGCATTAACACGTTCGCTGATCTTGAATGGGGGAAAAAAGATGTCAAAGCAGGCCTTTTCAATCCAACGGAGCTGGATGCCAGGCAATGGATTAGAACGGCGAAGGAAGCAGGTGCAAAGCTGGCCGTACTGGTGGCAAAGCACCATGACGGTTTCTGCAACTGGCCCAGCAAATACACCGATTACAGCGTAAAAAACACTGCATGGAGGGATGGCAAAGGAGACCTGGTGAAAGAGGTTTCTGAAGCCTGCAAAGAATACGGACTTAAATTCGGGGTATATGTTTCTCCCTGGGATATTCATTCCATTTACTACGGATCGGAACAATACAATACTTACTTTGAAAACCTGCTCACTGAAGTCCTCACACAATACGGGGAGGTTGATGAGGTTTGGTTTGACGGTGCCTGCGGGGAAGGCCCGAACGGTAAAAAGCAGGTTTACGACTGGATCGCTTATTACAACCTGGTTCGAAAACTCCAGCCAAAAGCGGTAATTGCCGTTATGGGGCCGGATGTACGATGGGTTGGGACCGAATCTGGCTACGGTAGGGAGACCGAATGGAGCGTGGTCCCTCTATCTCTGTCATCGCCTGAAAACATTGCAGCCGGTTCACAGCAGGATGCCGGCAACGGCGTTTTTTTACCCCCCGGGGATATGATGAAGGAAGATCTTGGAAGCCGGGATAAAATTAAAGACGCTTCCCATCTGGTCTGGTATCCTTCGGAAGTTGACGTTTCCATACGCCCTGGTTGGTTCTATCATGAACATGATGATTCCCTGGTTAAAAGCCCTGATAAACTGGTTGATATTTATTTCAGTTCAGTAGGCCGGAATTCGGTCCTGCTGCTAAACCTCCCTCCCGATAAACGGGGACTGATCCATGAGAATGACGTGAAAAGCCTCAGGGAGATGCGGGCCATCCTGGATTCTGCCTTTAATTCAAACCTTGCCACGCATGCTGTAATTATTCCGGCAAACGGCAATCCGAAGTCCAATCCTCTGAACATGATCGACAATAAGGCAGGGACTTACTGGACAGGAAAAAAGGGTAGCAGACATGCCTCTTTTATCGTCGAACTCAGGCAAGCGGCTTCATTCAACTGCCTCGGAATCAGTGAATATTTCAGGAACGGCCAAAGGGTTGAATCCTTTGTTGCCGAGGTACCCGAAGGTAAATCCTGGAAGGTCATTGCTTCAGGGACTACCATCGGCTACAAAAGGCTGCTGAGGTTCCCTTCTGTTTTTTCAAAATTGGTGAGGATAAGGATCACAGCATCCAGGGATAATCCCGAGATCTCTGAGATCGGGCTATATTCGCTGCCTGAACGTCTGGTTCCGGGAGACAGGTAAAAACAACAGGAAAGCCGTTATAAACTTTGGGAAGGCCTGTAAACTGAAGCCGGAAAACTCCCGTTACATATCATCGCCTGGTATCCTCCGGTTCATATACGCAGAATAATCCCTCACCTTGGGATGGTAGTCCTCGTCCATCAGGGTTGAGGAAATGAGATAATCGGCTGTGGAAAGATTACAGGCCGAGGGAATATTATACAGCACCGATATCCTGAGCAGGGCTTTCACATCCACATCATGTGGATGAGGCTGCATCGGATCCCAGAAGAAGATCAGTATATCAACACGGCCTTCGGATATCATAGCCCCCAATTGCTGGTCGCCTCCGAAAGGTCCCGACTTCAGCCTGATGATCTTGGGCGGGACGATTTTTTTCTTTTCTGTTTTGACGCCGGATGACATTTCTGTCTCCTCAGCGCTTTGTTCCATTTTGCTGACTAAAGCATCATTTACCAGCTTTCCGGTTGTTCCGGTGCAGATCAGCTGATGGTTCATAAGGATCTGCCAGTTCCATTCCACCCATTCCACGATATCATGCTTGCAATTGTCATGGGCCACAAGGGCTATGCGTTTTCTTTTTAGTGAAGCCATAATCATTATTTTAGAAATCAAAGATACGATAAGTAAATTTCCCTAATTTTAAAGATTCCTTAAATACACATAGTCCTATGATCCCAAACCAATGGTATGTCATCCTGGAATCCCGCGAAATAAAGAAAAACCAGCTTAAAGGCTTTACGCGGTTCGGCGAGAAAATTATAGCTTGGAGAGATAACAACGGCACACTCGGTGTATTCCGCGACCGCTGTCCCCATCGCGGGATCCAGCTAAGCAAGGGAAAAATCAAAGATAACAGACTTCAATGCCCTTTTCACGGTTTCGAGTATGATACATCCGGACAGTGCACCCTGATCCCGGCAAACGGCAAAGCTTCACAGCCCCCGGCTTATATCAGGGCCAATGCCTACCCTGTAAGGGAAGCCCATGGCTTTGTGTATGTTTGGTACACCCCTGATCCGGCAGCTGCTAAAATTCCATCAAACGAAAGCCTCCCTGAAGTTCCATGGTTTGACGACCTGGATGATTCCCTGGTCGCTTCGAGTTTCACTGATCTCTGGAAAGCACATTATTCCAGGGCTATCGAAAACCAGCTTGATGTAGTGCATGTGCCATTTATTCACCACACCACTATCGGCAGGGGGATCGGACCTGTTGTGAACGGTCCGTACACAAAAGTCAGCAATAACTCTATATCTTTCTGGCCCTTAAACGAAGAGGATCGCGGGCAGAAACCCCTGAGGCCCGACCAGATAGAGGAAGCGCCGAAAAAAAGCACATACATTACATTTATTTTCCCCAACCTCTGGCAGAACCATATCATGGATTCCATGAGGATCATCGTGGCTTTTGTGCCCATTGATGATAACCATACGCTGTTCTACCTGAGAACTTTCCAGAAAATGGTTAAACTTCCCCTTCTCAGGGATCTGTATTTTCTTGTAACAAAGCTGTTCAACATCATTGTACTTGGCCAGGACCGCAGGGTTGTGGAAACACACCAGCCCCAGGCCACCTCGCTCAAAATGGATGAGCACCTGATTGCCGGCGACCATCCGATCATACTCTACAGGAAGATGAGGGAGAATCTGAAAGATGGGAAAAAGATGCAGGATAAATAGATGACTGGATGACTGGATAAGCAGCTTCGCTGCGATAACCAGTAATCCAGCTATCCAGCTATCCAGTTATCCAGTTATCCAATCATCCAGTTATCCAGTCATCCAGTCATCCAGTCATCCAGTTATCCAGTTATCCGACTTCCGGTTCCCGGTCAATGACATTTACCCACCTTCATATAAGGATAGGTAAACTCTGTAGGAGGTATCAAAGTTTCCTTTATGGTGCGCGGACTGGTCCATCGTAACAGGTTCAGATGGCTGCCGCTCTTGTCGTTGGTGCCTGAGCCCCTGGCTCCCCCGAATGGCTGGGCTCCCACAACCGCTCCCGAAGGCTTGTCGTTGAAATAGAAATTGCCCGCTGCATAACGCAATACCCTGCAGGCTGTGTTGAGCGCTTCGCGGTCTTTTGAAAAGATCGAACCGGTGAGGGCATAAGGAGAAGTCTGATCACAAATTTGCAGGGTTTCCTCAAAGTCCTTGTCCTTGTATACATAAACAGTGAGCACAGGGCCGAAGATCTCCTCTTCCATCGATTTAAAATGCGGGTCCCGGGTAAGTATCACTGTAGGTTGAACGAAATAGCCTGTCGATTTATCTCCAGTACCTCCGAAAATAACTTCCGCATCAGGGGATTTCTTTGCATAATCAATGTATGCCATAATATTGTCGAAAGAAGCTTCATCAATAACGGCATTCATGAAATGACTGAATTCGCTGACTCCGCCAACAGTCACTTTCGACAACATCTCCCCTATCCTGGTCCTGATATCAGGCCATAGTGATTCGGGAATATAAGAACGGGAAGCTGCCGAACATTTTTGTCCCTGGTATTCAAAAGCCCCGCGAACCATCGCAACGGCAACCTCCTGGGGATCAGAAGAAGGATGAACGAAAATAAAATCCTTGCCACCGGTCTCCCCTACAATCCTCGGGTAAGACCTGTACGCCGACATATTGTCGGCTACGCTTTTCCATATCCCGTTGAAAGTCCCCGTTGAGCCTGTAAAATGAATGCCCGCAAGCGAACGGTGACCCAGCACCGTTTTACCGATAAGGCTTCCTGAGCCGGGAACAAAATTGATCACACCATCAGGCAATCCGGCCTCCCTGAAGATCTTCATTAAAATGTAATTCGACAGTATGGAGGTTGACGATGGCTTCCATACCGTTGTATTTCCCATCACCACCGGCGCCATATTGAGGTTTGATGCAATAGCGGTGAAATTGAAAGGCGTTACGGTAAAAACAAAGCCTTCCAGCGGACGGTATTCAATGCGGTTGATGATCCCTTTCTGCGAATGGGGCTGCTCCTTGTAGATCTCGGTCGTGAAATAGGCGTTATATTTGAGAAAATCTACAGTTTCACATGCCGAATCAATTTCAGCCTGGAAGGCGCTCTTGCCCTGCCCAAGCATGGTTGCAGCATTGATCCATTGACGGTATTTAGTGGAGATCAGTTCGGCTGCTTTTAATGTTATTGAAACCCTTTCAACCCAGGAAACGGCTTCCCATTCCTTGTGAGCCTGCAAAGCCGCATCAATGGCCATTTTTACTTCCTTCTCACCGGCCATATGAAAATTTGCCAGAACATGCTGATGATCATGAGGCATAACTACTTTGGAGGTTTTCCCGGTCCTGACTTCTTTGCCCCCGATGATCAGGGGAATATCCAGGACCTCGTTGCTCATGCGGTCAAGCTCCTCGTTCAGGATCTTCCGTTCCCGGCATCCCGGGGCATAGTTGAGGGTATGTTCGTTTTCGGGCCTCTCAAGATTGAAAATTGCGTTGTTCATAACATTGTTTTTATTCTGCGGATGTTTGATTCCCATAAGCTAACAGTGTTGGCATTGATCAGCCAAACCGTTATTACGGGCTGTAAAAGTACGTCATTTTTGCGTTATGCTGACTCCTGCATATCGGGAAAATTATTACTTTTGCCATAGACCTTCAGGTTTACCTGCTGATTATCAATGTAACCAACCAATGGAAACAAAATTTAAACCGAAACTTGATCATATTAAGCTGGATTATAAGATCTGGCTCGCCGATATAAATGGAAACGGGATCCTTGGCGACGGCAAATGGAGGATGCTTAAACTGATAGCTGAAAAGGGCTCCTTAAAGGCCGCCTGTGATGAACTTGGCTATACTTACCGCAGGACATGGGGGAACATAAAAAAAATTGAGGATTTTTTCGGCTTTCCCCTTCTCGAGAAGCATCGCGGCGGGGCCGAGGGAGGAAGTATGATCCTCACCGAAGAGGGCAGGCTCCTGGTCAAAGCTTTCAATAAATTTCATTCAAATGCGGATGCAATGATACAAAAGGGGTTCCGCGATTTTATCAATGACATCTCCGATAAATAATAAAAACACTTAACCAAACTCGTATTTATGAAACGATTATTTTCAATTCTTTTATGCAGCATACTGTTGCTGCCATTTGCCTTCACTCAGAAACCTGCTGATCTTAAAGGCGATCTTATTATCTTTCATGCAGGCAGTCTTTCGGTTCCGATGAAAGAGATCAAAGCCGAATTCAATAAACTCTACCCCAACGTGAATGTATTAATGGAATCGGCAGGCAGCGTGGAATGTGCACGAAAGGTCACCGACCTTAAGAAGCCCTGTGATATCGTGGCTACTTCCGATTACAAGGTGATCGATAAAATGCTTGTCCCTGCCAATGCCGACTGGAACATCAGGTTCGCTGCAAATGAAATGTGCATTGCTTATACCGACAAGGCAAAATACAACAGCCAGATCAACGCCAGAAACTGGTATGAGATCCTGTTGAAACCCGATGTGATCTTTGGCCGTGCCGACCCCAATGCCGACCCCTGCGGTTACAGGTCGGTGATGTGCATGCAGCTCACCGAAACATATTATAAAAAGCCTGGCCTGGCGAACCAGCTCCTGGCCAAGGACCAGAACTACATCAGGCCGAAGGAGGTGGACTTGCTGGCCCTGATGGAATCGCATAACATGGATTACATGTTCCAATACAAGTCTGTTGCGGTTCAGCATAACCTGAAATTCGTAGTCCTCCCCGACCAGGTCAACCTGAAAAACGTCAAATACGCCGAAGATTACAGCAAGGCCGTTGTCGATATCAAAGGCAAGGAACCCGGGAAAACCGAGCAGATGAAGGGCGAACCAATGATCTACGGAGTCACGATAATTAAAAATGCACCGAACAGGGAAGCTGCAACAGCCTTCCTCGAATTCATGCTTTCAAAAGATAAGGGAATGAAGATCATGGAGAAGGATGGCCAGCCTTCGGTTATCCCAATGGAAGAAAAAAACTATGCGGCGGTTCCCGACCGTTTAAAACCCTTTGTTAAAAAGCCGTAAATCTGCATTATATGAAAATAAGTTACATATTCATGGCAGTAATTTTGTGTATTTTACCTTCAAGGTTTATGGCACAGGACAAGAATAATTCTAAAGATCATAACACTCTGAAAGTTGTTTCAGCCGCAGATCCGGCCGACAAAAACAACAACTTTTATGATAATGCCGACACCTATGCATTGCCGGGAGGTGAGATCACGGTGGAAGGGGAAATTGAGAACCCCGGGAAAGTTGATTTCGCGCTTTTGAAAAAACACACTATTATAGTTAAAGAGGCCATACTGGGGGATGACGGAAGTAACCGTTTTACCGGGGCATACCGTTACGACGGGTATTCCCTTTTTGACATCCTCAGCAGCCGCATCCTGAAAAAAAGAAATAAGGAGGAATTCTCACCTATCATTGATCTATATGTTACCATTGAGAATGCGAAAGGCGAAAAAGTCGTGCTTAGCTGGGGTGAGATCTTTTATCCGAACAACCTGAATAAATGCCTTATTGCGACTGAGGTTACGAGGATCGTCCCCAGCAAGACCAAAGATCTCTGGCCACTGCCTTCAGAGCGCAGGCTGATCCTGGGCAATGACCTGCTGGCTGAGCGCAATATCGGCAACCCTGTTAAAATAACGGTCAGGACCCCATTGAGGAGCATCCCTGTGAACAGGGACCTCAGTCCACTGTATTCGCCCTCAATTCTTATTACGTCGGGGAATTCGCCTGTCGGAAAGATAGAGCAATTTACGGCAGGGACAAAAGTCGAAACTTATAATACCGTCTTTTATGGAAGGGGCAGAGGCATCCATAGCACAACACCTTTTACAGGCGCCACGCTGAAGGATCTCCTGATCCCGTATCTGAAAATCAACAGTGAAAATCTAAGGAACACCCTGGTTACAATCATTGGCATTGACGGGTACAGGGCCGTATTTTCTTTAAGCGAGATCATGAACCGTTCCGACCAGGAAGAATTCCTGCTTGTGCCGGGCAAAGAGAATGAGGACGGAGGGAAATACAGGGTGTTCCCGGCCTGTGATTTCTTTTCCGACAGGGCGGTAAAAGCTGTTTCAGAGATCTCCTTCAGCCGGTAAAGAATGAAAAAGCAGGGTCTTCAGTGGTCGTTTTCAATACTTGGGGCGATGATGTTGTTATTCATCATTGCCCCTGTGCTGGGACTGCTTCTTTCGTCATCTCCTGCGAAGTTGTTTGAAACTGCCAGGGATCCTGAAGTAAAGAACAGCATCATGCTTACCCTGGGAACATCCATGGCCGGGACCCTATTGTTTGCGTTCGCCGCCGTGCCCTTTTCATGGATACTGGCACGCTACAGCTTCCCCTTTAAAAAACTTATCACAGCCATCATAGACCTGCCGGTTGTAATCCCTCATTCGGCCGCAGGTATTGCTGTTTTGGGATTCATCTCCAGAGACACCCTGGTTGGAAAGGCCGGATCGGCGGTGGGATTTAACTTTGTTGGGCATCCGGCCGGCATCATGCTGGCGATGGCTTTTGTGAGCCTGCCATACCTCATCAATGCGGCCAGGGATGGTTTTATCTCGGTACCCGAGCGGCTTGAAAAAGCGGCGTTGACACTGGGGGCATCTCCCGTGAGAGTGTTTTTCACGATCTCACTCCCCCTCGCCTGGAAAAACATTTTATCGGGGCTCATTCTCATGTTCGCAAGAGGGATGAGCGAATTCGGGGCTGTCATCATCATCGCTTATCACCCGATGATAACGCCTGTGCTGATCTATGAGCGATTTACTTCTTTCGGGTTGAAATACGCCCAACCTGTCTCGGTTGTCTTTATCCTTGTGGTTCTGGTGTTTTTCATGATCCTGAGATTGCTGCTGTCAAAAACAAAGAAAAGCTGATCACCGATGCTGAAACTGAGAGGGATTACAAAGGATTTCAATGGATTCAGAATCAGTGATATTTCATTTGACGTTGAAAAGGGAGATTACTTCATACTGCTCGGCCCTTCAGGGGCAGGCAAGTCCCTTTTGCTTGAAACCATCGCAGGCCTGGTCCATCCCGGATCGGGAACGATTGAGCTCAATGGCAAAGACATTACCAGGGCGCCCATCCAGCAGCGAAAAGTTGGCCTGGTGTTCCAGGACCATGCCATCTTCCCGCATATGAAAGTGAAGAAGAACCTGGCATATGCCCTGCACGGCCAGTCGAATGAGAACATACGCAGGAAGATCAGGTCAATGAGCGCCGGCCTGGGTATTGAAGACATGCTCGAACGTTACCCGTCGACTCTCTCGGGAGGGGAACTCCAGAGGGTTGCACTGGCCCGCACCCTGATACAGGAACCCGAGATACTGCTGCTTGACGAACCCCTTGCTTCCATGGATAGCCGGCTGAAAGCGGAAATCAGGGCCCTGCTGAGGCAGATTCACCGGGGCGGACAAACCATTATGCATGTAACCCATGATTACGAAGAGGCCCTATCCCTTGGGAACAGGATAGCCGTAATGGAAAGCGGAAGGATACTGCAAACCGGAACCCCCGATGAAGTTTTCCGCCATCCCAAAAACGGGTTTGTCGCCCATTTTATCGGAATAAAGAATTTCATCCCTGCCACTGTCAGGACCGGCGATGGCCTGGCCTGTGCCGAAACGCCGGGGAATATGAAGATACGGCTGACCGGTGGACAAGAAAATGAAAAGGGCTTCGTCATGATACGAGGGGAAGATATTGTACTTTCGATTGAAGCCCTCGACTCTTCGGCAAGCAATGTTTTCCATGGCATTGTGGATGAAATCACCGCAACACCCAATGGATTCGACATATGCGTTGATGCCGGGGAAAAACTCCATGCCCTGGTAACCGGCATTTCAAGGGATAAGCTGAACATCAGGGAAGGGATGAAAATATGGCTTAACTTTAAGGCCACCGCAGTTAAATTCATTGAGGAATGATACCATTTGAAGAAGCTTTAAATATTGTTTTAAGTAATTCCATCCCTTCAGGCGAAGAAGAGGTGGAAACGGGCTCCGCTGCAGGCAGGGTTTTAAGCTGGGATGTGTTCTCGGATATTGACATGCCCCCGTTTGACAAATCTGCGGTTGACGGTTTCGCATGCAGGATGCAGGATGCGGGATGCGGGATGGAACTGAAGGTGATCGAAACTATTGCTGCAGGCTCGGTTCCTTCTTTAGCAATTCAGCCGGGTGAATGTTCGAGGATAATGACCGGCGGAATGCTTCCGCAGGGCGCCGATGCCGTCATCATGGTTGAGGATACGGAGATCTCATCCTCCAACACAATAAAATTCACAAAAGATAAAACTGCGAAAAATATCTGTTACCGGGCCGAGGATATAAAGAACGGGCAAAAAGTGCTGGAGAAGGGAACCCTTATTGAACCGGCCCATTTTGCCGTACTTGCTTCTGTAGGAAAAACAGGTGTGCATGTTGCAAAGCAGCCTCACATTGGCATAATTTCAACCGGGAATGAGCTGGTTGAACCCAGCCGGAAGCCCGGAAGGGCACAGATCAGGAATTCCAATGCCTGGCAACTTCTTGCCCAGGCCAGGCAGATCCCTGTTCTCTGCAGCTATTACGGTATTGCCGATGATTCACTGGAAGAACTGAAGGATAAAATTTCTATGGGCCTGCATGAAGCCGATATTGTGATCCTTACCGGGGGAGTGTCCATGGGGGATTTTGACTACGTTCCGGAAGCCATGGAAAGCCTTGGTGCCAAGATCCTGTTTAAGAGCGTTGCCATTCAACCCGGCCGCCCTACGGTGTTCGCCCGGATACGCGACCAGTTCATCTTTGGCCTGCCTGGCAATCCGGTTTCCTCCTTTGTTTTATTCGAACTGCTGGTTAAACCATTCGTTCTTAAAATGATGGGCTGCATTGAGACTCCCAAGGTCCTTGCAATACCAATGGGGGTGGATTTTTCCAGGAAAAAATCTTTCAGGAAATCTGTTATTCCCGTGACTGTGAATGGAGGAGCTGCATTCCCCCTGGAATATCATGGCTCGGCGCATATCAATGCATACACCAAAGCCAGCGGCATGATGATCATGGATACAGGGCAAACAGAAATCAAAAAAGGAGAAACTGTCAATGTACGACTCCTTTAACCGCCGCATCAATTACCTGAGAGTTTCTGTAACCGACCGTTGCAACCTGAGGTGTACCTATTGTATGCCGCCTGAAGGCGTAACAATGATTTCTCATAAGGATATACTGAGCTATGAAGAGATCCTCGAAGTTATACGGATTGCAGTATCCATGGGGACCGATAAAGTGAGGATAACCGGAGGGGAGCCCCTGGTGAGAAAGGGCATTGTTGATTTCATTGCAGAAGTTGCCATGATACCCGGGATACGGGATTTCGGACTGACGACAAACGGGACGATGCTGGAAGAATTCGCCCGCCCCCTTGCTGATGCGGGGCTTCACCGGATCAACATAAGCCTCGATACCATGGACCCCATAAGATACAAGGAGATCACAAGGGGCGGAGAACTTGGCCAGGTATTAAAAGGGATTGAAGCCGCGCGCGATGCAGGCCTTGAACCAATAAAGATCAATTGTGTTATACAGAACTCTTCTGATGAACCGGATGCGAGGGCCGTTCGTGAGTTTTGCCTTGCCGGGGGTCTCGACGTCAGGTTCATCCACCAGATGGACCTGGGTGAAGGGTGCTTCACTATTGTGGAGAACGGCCATGGCGGTGACTGCATGCGCTGCAACAGGCTGCGTTTGACCGCTAACGGCAGGATCAAACCCTGTTTGTTCAGTAACCTGGAATTCGACATCCGCAAGATGGGAATTAAAGCTGCAATTGAAGCAGCCCTTGCAGTTAAACCTGAAAAAGGGACAAGCAACACATCGGATTTTTTTCATAATATTGGGGGATGATTGGATAGCGGGATAGCTGGATAGCTGGATAGCTGGATAGCTGGATAACTGGATAGCTGGATAACTGGATAACTGGATAACTGGATAGCTGGATAGCTGGATAGCTGGATAACTGGATAGCTGGATAGCTGGATAACTGGATAGCTGGATAACTGGATAACTGGATAACTGGATAACTGGATAGCTGGATAACTGGATAGGAGATGAAGAAGCTTACACATATTGACAAAACGGGTAAGGCCAACATGGTTGACGTGTCGGAAAAGCCCGAACAGGTGCGCACTGCAGAGGCCACAGGGCATATTTCGCTGGCCAGGGCTACAATAAACCTCATCCGCCAGAACAAGTTGAAAAAAGGCGATGTCCTCACGGTGGCTGAGATTGCCGGGATACAGGGAGGGAAGAAAACTTCGGAACTGATCCCCTTATGCCATCCGTTGGGCATAACCAAAATTGAAGTCAGGGCAAGCCTTGACAACAATGGTGTACGAATCGACAGCCTGGCCCGCTGCACAGGGAAGACAGGGATAGAAATGGAGGCGTTGACAGCTGTTTCGGTTGCACTGCTTACGATTTATGACATGTGCAAAGCCTCGGACAAGGCCATGAGAATTGACGAGGTCAGGCTGGTCGGCAAGACCAAGGAAGACATATGAAATAGAAATGAATTTCTAAGCAATGGAAGATTTTAAGGTAGTTTCAGTAAATATCTCTGAAAAAAAAGGCACGGTTAAAAAACCTGCTGCGGAAATCAACCTGACCCACCAGGGCGTGGAGGGGGATGCCCATTCAGGTCCCTGGAACCGCCAGGTAAGCATCCTGGGCATGGACAGCATAAGGAAGTTCGAGAAACAGGCAGGCCGTCATATAGCTGCCGGAGAGTTTGCCGAGAATATCACCCTTGAAGGGTTCGATTATCTCAAGGTAAGACCGCTCGACAGGATGACCTGCGGGGAGGTGGAGATCGAGATCACACAGATCGGCAAGGAATGCCACGGGACTTCCTGTTCAATCTTCAGGGAAGTGGGTGATTGTGTAATGCCTAAGGAAGGGATTTTTGCCAGGGTGCTTCACCCCGGTATTATCCGTGGCGGGGATGCCCTTGAGTTCCATCCAAGGATGTACAGGGCCCTTGCAATCACCCTCAGCGACCGCGCAAGTTCAGGAGAATATGAAGACCGCTCCGGCGCCAGGCTGCAGGAACTCCTGAAGGAGTTTTTCAAAGAAAATGGCTTGAACCTGTACATTCATTATGCCCTGATCCCCGACGACAGGCATAAACTTGAAGAACTGATCCACCAGGCGAAGGATGAACTTGTTGATTTTGTATTCACGACCGGTGGCACAGGTATAGGCCCCAGGGATTTTACGGTTGATATCATCAAGCCTCTTCTCGACAAGGAGATCCCAGGCATCATGGAAATGATCAGGATGAAATACGGCGCATTAAAAACCCAGGCCCTGATCAGCCGTTCGGTTGCAGGTTTGATGGGCAAAACCCTGGTATTTACGCTTCCGGGAAGTGTTAAAGCCGTTAATGAGTATATGGAAGAGATACTAAAATCGCTGCTGCACCTCGTGTATATGATGCACGGGCTCGAAATCCATTAATAAAGGCTTATCTGCCTTTATTTATCGTAGGTGAATTTGACCAGGTTCTCCTTCTTCCAATCGGCTAATATCGTACCCCCTACCATTTGACCGGCCTGGTCGATATACTTCGGATTAGTTACGTTGATATAACCTGTCCACAATGGGTCCTTCGAACCCTTGACATAAAGATTTGCGGTAACTTTGACTACTGCAGTCGTTTCCCAGTAACCTCCCGTAGTCATGGTTGCGCCGTAATAACCGCCGCCCCAGTAGCCGCCGCCCCAATAACCGCCGTAACCACCATAATACCCGGTATAATAAGTGGTAGGTGCAACAAAGCTTTCGGTTTTATCGGTTCCTTCGTAGCTGAAAGTCAGGATCGCGTCACAACCAAGGCTGTCGCATTTCTTTTTGATGTCGTTGATAGCGTATTTCCTGCTGGGGTTAAGAAACTCCAGGGAACCTACAGATTTCAATCCCTTGCTCCTGAATACCGCAACTACATTCTGTTCGAAAGGTTTCAGGTACTCAAGTTTTTCAAACAAGGGCATTACCGCCACTTTCGACACCTGTGAATGGAGGTCGGGATTCTTCCAGGTGGTAAGATTCAGAGGGGGCGTGCAGAGTGTAAGTAAAAAGATCGCTCCGGCTGAAAGCAATCCATAAAATAATGTTTTCTTCATGATGTTTTATTTATTACAAAGATATTTCTTTTTTGACTCGGGCCCGTTTGGTCTGCAATTTATACTTGAAACCTTGAGACCCGCGAGAGCAATTCAGCCTACGCCTGAGCCCGTTGACGGAAAATTGTAATTTATTATATCGGCATTCCAAACCCGAAGAAGAAACCGTTGGTCCCGATCGAAGTAAAGGCATATTCGAAACGGATCACCAGGTCGTAATAGGTAACAAAATCTATTCCCAGGCCCCAGCTGAATAAAAATTTGTTGTTATAAGGATTGTTTTCGGTGAATTTATTTACACAGTAACCGGCATCGGCAAAGGCATTGAGATAGAATGCATACTGAAGTGTCTTGAACTTGTTTTTTTGCTGCCCCTCTTTTGTTTTTGTAACGGAAGGTTTTATCAGCTCGTATTTGATATTGTTCCTGCAGAAATACATCTGGTCGCCCTGCAAGGTATACAGGTCGAAGCCCCGGATGAAATCCTTGCCCTGGGTCATGTTGAGCTGGTAGAAATAAGGTGCGTTTTCACCAGCCGAATTCTCGGCCTTCACCATTTCGGCAACATACCATTTCCGGCTGATGGTCTGGTAAAAATGGAAATCTATCCCGTAATAGAACAGGTCGACATCCTTTGAAACGATCCCAAGGCCGACTTTGTTGATAAATCCCCTGAGCAGTATCCCTTTCAGGGGATAGGTATGGCTGTTGCGGGAATCATAATAATAATCGGCATACAAGCTGAGGGAGCTATTATTATTTTTCCTGCCGGCCAGGTAATTTGAATCCAGCTTATACATTGAATCGGATATGGCAACATATTGTCCTGTGAGTTCGATTGTTCCGTAATGATAAAGGCCAGGCCTGAGTGTCAGTTTGGCAACCAGTTTTAGTGACTGTTGGCTGTTAGGTGCATAAAGCATCTGGCGTTTATTGTCCACCGAGGCATACTCAACAGTGTACATGTTATAATACCCGGCTCCCAGCAGCAGCCCTATTTTCTTTCCATGGCCGACCCAGGGGATCTTGTACCCGAATGCTACCGCCCAGGATTTACCGAACAGCGCGATGACCGAAGTCTGGTGATTGAGCCCAAACAGGTTATTATGGCTGAAGAAAAGCCCAACGCTGAGGTCCGACCATTGTATATCGCGCAGCCATTCGTTAAAGTTGGGGGCATTGAGTTTGGCAATCGGGAACAACCACCAGTACTGCCTTTCCGTAACATCTATCCATAAAGTGTATTCACTGTCGGTGATCTTTTTCAGATGGATGTTGACCGTCAGGAAAAGCTTGGTGTTAACAAGGTTCTCACGGCTGTAATTCATCCGCAGGCGAAGCTCACTGGAATCGCCGGGATAAAAATTCCTGTCGTTAAAATTAACCTTTCTCCCTTTCTGGAAAGTTGCAAGGCTGTCGCCTGCTTTAAAGTCAAGTTCCCTTATGAGAATCGAAGGTTTGGTCAGCTTGTTGCCTGTGATCTCGATATTCTTGATCTTAATATACGGGGCCGAAAGAGTGTCGGGCACATGAATTGATCCGTCTTTATTCTGAGCCAGGTTCTTCAAAGGGAAACATAATGCAAAGAAAACAAGTACAGCAATGTATTTTCTCATAGATTATGTAATAAAATGAATACGGCTGCCGGATGCGTGGGCAGGCAGCGGAGATGATAACAAATTTCCATTCCCCAAAATCGGACCTGCATCGACAAGAAAAAATAGTCTTAAAATAATGGGTATAAAAACGAAATCGCACATAACTATATGTAATTTAACCCCTCTGCAAATAAACAGATAAAACCTCAGGCCTTACTGCATAGGCAATCCAGGGGTTTCTGACCCCGTCAGCCAGATTTTTATTGTATTTTCGGCGTATAAAGGTAATTTTGTTACTTCAATAAATGATGAAATGACTCATCATAAAATCAATTATGAAGATACTGCTAATCAGTCCGGGTACTGCAGAGGATATCGACGGGAAGATCACCCGGGAGATCCCATACTTATACGCCAAAACCCTGTTTGCCCCTCATGCGGTTGCAGCGGTGGCCGCATTGACCCCGCCTGAACACCATGTTGATATTCACGATGAATATGCCAGGGGGCCTGCCGATACAGTGTTACAAAAGAACGCCTATGATATCATAGGCATTTCGATCACTTCAAACCAGCTCAAGCGCTCGCTTCATCTTGCAAGCGTCGCAAAAAAGAGTAATCCCGGTATCCTTGTAGTGGTAGGCGGTATAGGGGTTGAACATCTCGTATCCAAAAATCCCGAAGATATCGATGTTGTTTTTCACGGAGAGGCCGAAGAGACCTGGCCGGTATTTCTTGAAGACCTGAAAGCAGGGAAATGGCTTACTGTATACAAGCATCATTCAAAACCCGATATGACCCTCACCCCGGCTCCAAGATGGGAATTGATGAAAAACGATCTTCCGTCCTATACTGCCGCTCTTGTACAAACCACCCGTGGCTGCCCATTTGATTGCAGTTTTTGCGATGTAATATACACCTATGGGAGAAAACCAAGGAGCAAGACTATTCCCCAGGTGCTTGAGGAAGTGAGGAAGTTAAGCGCCCTGAATACAGGTATGATTTTTATTGCGGACGACAATTTTGCCGGGGATAAAAAATACGCCAAAGCCCTGCTCAGGGAGCTCATCACCCTGAATAATTCATTTACAATCCCTATCGGGTTCCTTACCCAGATAGATATCACCATAGCCGCCGATGAAGAACTCCTCACCCTTCTGGCCGATTGCAATTTCCAGGCCGTGATGATAGGGATTGAATCGGTGAACGAAGCCTCCCTGAGGGATATGAACAAACAGCAGAATTTAAGAATTTCGGTGAGCGAAGCTGTTCGTAAGATCCAGTCCTACGGCATCGTGGTCCTTGCACATATGATTATCGGCGCCGATTCGGATGATACCACGGTATTTAAGAAGACTGCGGATTTCATTGCCGAAGCCAATATCGTGCACCATCTTTGCCATCCGCTGGCTGCCCCCTATGGCACCAAAATGTGGTACGACCTTAAACGAAGCGGGCGTATCATTTTAACAGAGAATGAGGAGATCAAAGATAAACTTGACATTGTTACCAATATCATACCCAAACTGATGACCCGTGTAGAGCTTTTTGAAGGGCTGGCCGATTACTGGGAAGATATTTATGACCTGGAAAAATTCAGGCAAAGGGCATTGTCGTTTATCAGGGAGATAAAATACAAACCGGAGATAAAAACAGGAGGCCTTGCTGCACTAAGGCTTCAGCGCAGGACGCTGTGGAGGGTATTCACCTTCTTCATGTTCGATGCAGGGAAAGCACACCGGAAGGCATTCTTCTCGGTATTATTTGCAGCGGGAAAGAAAGGGATGTACCTGCTGCCTAAGATCATTTACATCTACAGCTGTTACCTTGTCGATTCAAAACGGTCCCTCCATGATGCCGGGGTGGCACATAAGCACGCATCATGGGAACGTGAGAATGCAGATAAGATACTGGTCGACATGGCTGAGATCCCTGTTTCGGAAAAGATCCGGGAGGAAGCTTCACCACTGTTTATTTCAGCTTACGGCCATATTAGGGCAAAATTTCATAAAAAGGAGAGCCTGTATGCCGCCCTGATAAAAGCTATGGTTGATTTCAATGACAGGTTTGGCAAAACCTTCGAAAAATTTGATGAGTTCCAGGAAGAACACCTGCGGAATTGCTGCGAACGGATCCTTGCATCAATGGATGTAAATGAAACCGATAACTCAGCCGACCTTCCCCTGGCCCCCCCTCCCGGGTTCGTTCGCGAGATCCTCGATGCCCTCGATAATGCGGTGAGGTACAGGAATATGAATAATTAGTATTTCACTGGAAACCAAAGATACTTTTTTTACGACCGGGTCTGTTACTTAACTAATAAACAGTATAAATAATAGACACCACTGAATTTTGAATTTGTAATTCATTGTTTGATAATTTCTTGATAGTCGCTGACCAAGACTCTCCGTTTTCGAGGGTATATACAATGATCTTATTATCGCTTAATAATTGAAACGTACCTTTGTAATCAGTTGTACTGCCATCTTGTAATAATATTGTCATATTGAATTTTCCATCTTCGAAAAAATGAATTATTTCATTTTCCATTTCCGATTTTGGAATACCTTCCTTATCTAAAGTAGCTACCGATTTCCATTGTTTATAAATAGAATTGGTATTATTATTACCCAAAGGTTTTATGGTTGCGAATAAGCTAACCTGATTCTTTTGAATTTGAGCTGTAACAGGTTCGGCTTTAACTTTTGCAGCACTTGAAATTGGTTTTGGAATACTCTGCAAGTCAATGCAATTAATAACTTTCATAATGGATGTTGAATTTTTTTTATCAATAGCATCAGTTCTTTGCTCCTTTCCCTCTATTGATAATCTTAATTTTGTAAATGGCGTGGTTTTCAATTTATTCCAGATCGAATCATCAACAATTCTGAATGTCTTAAAATAGTAGGTGAATGATTCATCATGTGTTGATTCTGCTGCTTCTTCTTC
>CAILVF010000049.1 GCA_903837605.1 uncultured Bacteroidales bacterium
CAAAACGGAATCAACAGCTACAGCAGGATAACCTTCCTGGTTTGCCGTGCGGATGAGGACACGGCGGTTAAATAATAAACTCCCGCAGGGTGTCCCTCCAGGTTCAGCCTCAAGGTCTGACTGCCGGGTTTGACCTGGCCTTTCCAGACGATACCCAGGTCAAGCCCCGTATTTGAAGTCAATCGTATCTCCAGCGGTCCCCCAACGCTGGTTACAACCGGCACGGTGATCACATCCCTTGCCGGTATGGGATAAGGATCCCCAATATCCAGTAATCGCGAAGCACCAGGTTCGCTTATCCCCGAAGAGGGTTTGTAATATGTGCTGTACACCCCGTTCCCATGGGTGGCTACGGCCACAAAGCCGTCGGTGGAGCGGGCGTCGATCATGTCGACGATCACATTGCCTATGGAATCGGGGCTCTCCTGCACCCAGGTTGTGGAATCTCCGTTCAGTCTGGTGGTGGAAAACAGCCCGATTGAAGTCCCGGCAAAAACCACCTGCTCACCCTGGTATGTCATAGTTTTTGACCATCTCACGGAAGGGCCCGAACCTGATCCGTCGGGATGCTCCTCGAGGTTTCCCGAAACTGAGGTCCAGGTAGTCCCTCCATCCGCAGAATGGAATAAGCTCTGAACCCCGTAATTTGAGAACACTACCATCACTCCGTCGGCATTCAGAGGATTCACGTCGATACAGGCAATGAAGGAATTGGCTGGGAAATTACTGCCTGTGATATCCACAGGAACAGGGTTCCCGGTATTGGCATTATCCAAACGGTAGAGCTTCCCAAGGCTGGTGCCGTAATAAAGGCGGTTGGCCGGGAAGCGGGAAATGCTGAGGGCGCTGATCACCGATGCGTTGCCTATATCTACATTGCTCAGGTGGTTCCAGCCTGCGTTCCGCTTTGAAGAATCCAGTGCCGAAGCTTTGAGATCGTCCTTGCGCCAGATGCTGTTGACGGTAGGCAGGTAAAAGGTCCGGGAGGTGTTCTGGTCAAGGGCGAAATTCTGGTAAAAGGGGAAGAGCGCATTCGAACCCATCACCGGGTCGTAGTATTTAAGCAGGGTATCGGGCAGCTGAGGATATATGTTCTTCGTATGCATATTTGCGTCGAACTGGGAAGTCCAGATGTTGCCGCTGTATGCCGAGATCACGCAATACTCCCATGAAGGGGCTACTGCAACCGAAAATCCGTCGTAACAAATATCGATATCGAACCAGAACTCCGTAGGGTCGTTGGTGATGGTATAATACCAGTTGTTATCCTGCAAGCCGCCCAGGACCCAGTTTTCGGCCGAAGCCCCGTGGTCAATGCCCACCGAGTAGAACTGGGTGGTGGTGAGCTGGTTGTTGAGACGGGTCCAGCTGATATGCGCGCTGTCGGCAAGACAGTCAGTGGTGAGGTAAACGCCCCCGTCGTTCCCTGTAAGCATGATGTTTGGATTGTTCCTGTCGAATGTAATTGAATGCATGTCAGGGTGGAGGGCGTGAAGCGAGTCCATATCGTACGGACTGCCTCCCAGCCAGTTCGTATGCAGGCTGTCGGCAAAACCGTTATCGGAGCGGTAAAGGCACATCCCTCCCAGGAAGACTTTATTCGCATCATCAGGTTTCACAGCCATGCCAACACAATACCCGCCGTAAACGACCAGTGAAAAAGGCCAGGAGTTGATGCTTCCGTTCCCGTGGCCGGGAATCCCCATGGTGCGGTTCTCCCATATTGCCGAATCACCAGAGCTGCTCCAGGTCATCTTCCAGAAGGTATTCACCGAATTCGTATACCCGTTGAATGGGTTGAGATCGGGCGATTGTGACTCGGTGAACACGTACATGACGGATTCATCAGAAGGCGCGATGGCCAGTTTGGTAGTGCGGTTATCGTGAGGGAATTTTCCAGGAGTGATTTCTGTCCAGTTGATGCCGTTGACCGAACGCCAGATCCCCTTCCTTCCCGGGGGTTCAATGGACCAGCCGTAGCCGCTCAGGGCCGCGTACAGGATGCCATCCGAAGTCACTGCGATATCCGAGCAAAACGATTTATTCACCAGGTCACCCAGCACCATGGTCCAGGTGGCACCCCCGTCTTCAGAGCGCATGATAGCCCCGTAGCAGGCCGCGTACACTATGTCCTTGTCGGTCCTCACCGGGTCGGTGACGATGCGCCAGACTCCCTGGAACACATCCTCGAGCACCCCCAGCCTTCCCCCCTGAGTCGATGCCAGGGCCTGCCAGGTAGAACCGTTGTCGGTCGATTTGAAGATCCCGTTCCCCAAACCCACGGTACGCACGCTGGTGCTCACATTGCGGTCGGTCGTGCTCAGCAGTTCCCCGCTGCCGTAGTACCAGGTGGAATGTTTTCCCGCTCTCCGGTCCTGCACTATGCAGGTTGCGCTCTGTTCAGCGTCGGGGGCCGTGACCTTATGCCAGCTAATCCCCCCGTTCTTCGTTTCCCACATTCCGCCGGTTGCACTGCCCGACAGCCAGTGATCAGGATGGTCGATATCGGTGGTGATGCACAGCATTCTGCCGCCTATGTTTATAGGCCCCCTCCAGTCCCAGGCCTGGGAATTCGCCGATTTGGGAAGGGTTTTTGAAAACTCCAGTTCTTTCGAACGTATCCCTGATGGTATTTTTCCTGTAAGCGGATCACGGAGCATGTTCAGCTGACGCTCGGCCATCATAGGCAGCATCAGGGACGGGGACAGTTTTTCCTTCTCCTGCCTGGTTTTTGAAATGTTTTGTTTATGTTCCTTATGGTTCTGTTTATGGGCAAACCAAATCCCGGCTGCACCCAGGACCAGGCCTGAAGCCAGCAGAAAGAGTACAAACTTTTTCATGGGAACTGTATATCATACAAATATAAGATATATAAATAGGAAAGTCAAGAGCCCCGGATGATTTCCCCCTATCCAGTTATCCAGTTATCCAGCTACCCAGCTATCCAGCTATCCAGTTATCCAGTTATCCAGCTATCCAGTTATCCAGCTACCCAGCTATCCAGCTACCCAGCTATCCAGCTACCCAGCTACCCAGCTACCCAGCTATCCAGCTATCCAGTTATCCCGCTATCCCGCCTTCCGTAATTATCTTATATTTGGGCTAAACAAATTCCATATGCCAGGCATCCATCGTTTTCTGATTGCATCCCTCATCGGGATCCTCATGCATTTTTCATCGGCAGGCCAGGCCGACTCAGTGGTAACCGTTAGAACCGTCGGCCCGCCCCCCCGTACCATTGATATTTCAAGTGCACCCGTGCGGTCAATGGAGGTCATCTCCATGGTAAAGCAGGCGTTCAAGGACCTGATCCCTCCAAATACCGTAAAGAAGATCAAGTTCAATAACGACGTGTTCATGGCTATGGTTGACACCAACCTGCTCGTACAGGTCGATCCTGATGATCCCCTGGTCAACCTGAGGTTTCTCGAAAACCGCCGTTACATGCTGCAGGAGGAGCAGAAAAAGGTAAGCAAGGAAGAGAATGTCCTGAAAAGCATACTCGGTCCGCTCGACACCCTTTCGGCCTGGATAAGCAACGAGGCAGCGACCTGGAGATACACCATGAACCTGCATGCCGGCGACAGCCATTCTTCCGACCTGCTGGCTAAAATGAACAGCACGGTCAATTTCCTTGATTCCTCTCTTATATACCTGAACAAGAGGACCATTACCCTTGGCCGCATCATCGAACGTACGAATGCGATGAGCATGAGAATAGAACTCAGCCTGGAGAGAACTTCCGTCCTCATCATCCGTATGGAAAAAAACTCCTTTGCAGTGGACGACCTTCCTTTTTTTCAGCTTGAGTTTGCCAAGAACTACTTAAGGGAAATATCACAATCCGTATCAAACCTCTGGAACGTCAAGTTTAAGGAGCTTCGCGATTACCTGTCTTACCACATCGGATCCCTGTTCTTCCTTCTCCTGCTCATTGTGGTCCTGTACATGGTCTTTGTCAGGCTGAGGCACCGGATACGGGTGAACATGGAAGGGTACGGCAGGTTTTATAAAGAGATGTTCCTGCTTATGCTTTCCAAGCCCCTGGCAGGGGCGGTGGTTGTGGGCCTGTCGGTTTCCGTCTTCATTTTTCCCGACAGGTCGGTATCCTTCAGGGAGCTCCAGACCTATATTATCGCCATCCCCATGATCTACCTTCTGAACAAGATCCTGAACCGGCATTACAGGTTTTATTTTTACGTTTTCACAGTGACGCTTGTGCTATACATGATACAGGTCCTGCTTTCGCCGGGGACCACGATATACAGGGTCATGATGTTCCTTATCGCAGTAGTTGAGACCGGGCTGCTGTCGATGCTGGTATACAGGATCAGGAAAGAAGGAATAATACGGGGAAGCCAGAAACGATGGCTTTACGTGTTTTTTACCTTGAACGTACTGATGGCTGTAATGGGACTGTTCGCAAATATATTCGGCAGGGTCACACTCACCGAGATGTCGCTGGGCGCGGTGTTTTCGAATGTCATCACCAGCGTGATCCTGTGCATCACCTCACTTCTCTTCAATGGTATGGTGGCAGCGGGAATAGACTCACAGAAAGGACGCAAGCTCAATGCGTTCATGAAATACGGCGAATTGATCAAGAAAAGAGCCATACGCGTGATCAACATCGTTTCGGTACTCATCTGGATCAATATCATTTTGGCGGCGTTTCACCTGGACTATCTTGTGATAGGGACGCTTACTTCGGCGCTCACGCACGAATTTACAGTTGGGACCATGAGCTTCTCTCTCAGCCTCCTGCTCGTTTTTTTCTGCGTGATCATGTTGTCGTATTACCTGGCCAAATACCTGCAGGTAATCCTGGAGCAGGACATCCTCAACAGGATGCCACTGGCAAAGGGACTGCCTCATACCATTGCCGTAGGACTGAAATACTTCATCGTCATCTGCGGATTTTTCCTTGCCGTGAATACAACCGGGATGCCGATGGACAAGCTCACTATCATTCTCGGCGCTTTCAGCGTTGGCATAGGTTTCGGCCTCCAGAACATTTTCAACAACATGGTTTCGGGCCTGATATTGCTGTTCGAGAGGCCTATCCAGCTTGGCGATACCGTACAGGTGGGGCAGCTCACAGGGCAGGTGAAGTCGATCGACCTTCGCTCCAGCAACATACATACTTTTGACGGGGCTGAGGTCATCGTCCCGAACGGACAGCTGGTTTCAAACGAAGTGATCAACTGGACACTTTCGGATAAAAAGCGCAGGCTCGAAATTGCAGTAGGGGTGGGCTACGGTTCCGACCCGGTACTTGTGCACAAGCTCCTGCTCGGGGTACTGCAGGACAACCCCGGGGTGCTAAAAAGCCCTGAACCTATGGTGCTTTTTTCCAACCTGGGGCAGAGTGCCCTGGAATTCATGCAGGTATTCTGGATCGCTGACTACAGCATGGGACGCATCGTAAAAAGCGAGGTCCTGTTCAGTATTTTAAGCGTCCTCAAAGAAAACGGGATCAATATACCTTACCCCCAGCAGGATGTTCATATCATCCCGCCGGCTTCTTCGTCAAGCTGAAAAATTCAGAGTATCCGCAGAAAAAATCAAACTATGCCGGTATTTCCCGGGAACTAAACTGTACGGGTCTCTATTCGGGAATATTGTAAAGTTTGCAGACCTGCTTGTAGGACATGCTCCTCAGTTCCTGTGCGCTCCTGTACCCTTTGGTTCCTGATTTAGCAGCTGGTACGGTACCGGGGATGGCTATGAACCTGAACTTGTTTGTGGAAGTGGCTGGAGTCCCGATCATGTCGGTGGTGAAGACAATGCTTCCGTACTGGTGTATCAGGAAGCCCCAGTTGGCACCTACGGCATAGGCCGGCAGGGGACGCATTGAAGTTCCTCCGAAGACATCACCGTCGAGCCAGGCATAGGCCAGCACCACACCGCCCTCGACAATATCCTGGGTCAGATCAGGAGCGGAAGCCTCGAAAAACCAGTCGCCGTATGTACCCGACCAGCTTACGGGAGAAAACCATTCGGAATAATATACTTCGGCATTTTGTCCGTTGAGCCCTGCAGGTCCCTGGGGACCTTCCTTCTGACATCCGGTAATGCTGAGTAAGGAAATGGCTGCAAGCAGGAAGATAGTTTTTAATTTAAATGTTGTTTTCATATTATAGTTTTTAATTGGTTTTTATTCAAGTGGAGGCAGGGTGTTTTTTACAATTTTCAAAATGTGATTAACCCGCATATAAAGGTACCAATTATTCCGTTGCGCACACATGAAACGGATTTAGAAAATTACTTCGTACCTTTATCACATTCAAGTTTTCAACATGTTTATACTAAGCAGAACCGGTAAGACAGCGGTGGCGTTTATAGCCCTTATACTGATCCAGGCCGCCCTGCATGGCCAGGACCGCCTTTCCAAGGCGCGGTTCGATTCCATTTATGACAAAGCGATGGGATGCCTACATGCCGATGCAGGGGCCTCCGGGAAATACCTTGAGATCATAACTGCATCGGGTGAACCCCTTTCAGATCTGCAACGGGCCAGGCTGGGTTACCTGCAGATGAAGATATTCGAAGAGGCCAAAACCGGCAACTATGAAAAGGGAATTTTCGCTGCTCCCGGCCCTCTCACCCTCCGCGATTCCCTGCAGTTTTATGCCAGGCGTTACCTCGAACGTTCTTTGCCCGACCTGGCCATACCCCTGCTGATGAAGGCCCTGGAAGTATTGCCCGGGAATTCCGGGGATGCCGACCATGCGAGGATAGAGCTTTGCGAGGCCTACCGGCAGAAACAGGAATATCACAAAGGGATCTCCCTGATAGAAACCCTGCTGGAAAGGCCGGCCGCCATGTCGGACCGGAACAGGGCCTACGCTTATAACCGGCTTGCGGCCCTTTATAACGAATGCGGGAACCCGGCCGGGAGTTACACCGATTCGGTTTTTAAATACTCGCTTCTGTGCAGGGAACTCTCGGAAGGGACCGGCGATAAACCCGGCCTGGCCGCAGCCCAGAATGAACTGAGCTTTCAGTATATGCTCAGGAAAGATTTCGGCAGGGCCTTCGAGCTGTCGCAACAGGCGATTTCCAATTTTCTCTCTTCCGGCATGCCCTTCCAGGCCATGAACGCCCTTATAAACCAGAGCAACATTGACCTGGGGAAAGGCGATCACCTTGCGGCCATAGGAGCGTTGCAGGAGGCGGTACGACTGGCCCCGGTATGGGAAAACCGCAACCTGTACATGCGCCTTTACAGGCAGTATGCAAACGTGTACACTGCGGCCGGCGACTACCGCGAAGCCTACGGGTTCCTGCTTCTTTGCAACCAGCTTCAGACAGAGTTCTTCAGGGACAGGATGAACAGCCAGATCGTGGAGCAATCGGCCCGCTACGATCTTTTCGTCAAGGAGCAGAAGATCAGGGAGGAGCAGAAAAAGAACGAATTCAACCACAGGCAGATCATCCTCCTTGTCATACTCATCGCAGCCCTCGCCCTGGCCCTGGTCATCAGCTTCTTCTATTTCAGGCTCAGCAGGAAAGGGGCTATCAGGCAGAAGCTGGCCGGGGCGGTTCTCGAAACTGAAACAAATGAACGCAGGCGCATCGCCAGGGACCTCCACGACGGGCTGGGGCCCCTGCTGTCGGCCATCAACCACTATTTCCAGGCTTTCCTCGATGCAAAGCCCGAAACCCGCGAAGCCATCAGGGAAAGGCTGCAAACGGTGATCTCCGAATCCATTGACGAGGTGTCGAGGATCTCCCATAATATAAGTCCGCATGTTCTTGAAAAACACGGGCTGATGACCGCCCTCAACAACCTGATGGCTCCTCTCACCGCACAGGGCAGGTATGAAGTCATTTTCACCTCCTCCCTGGAACAGGGACTTCCCACCAAGACAGAACTCACGGTTTACCGCTGCATCACCGAACTGCTGAACAACACCATGAAGCACGCCGAAGCCGGAAGGATCACCCTCGACATCAGGCTTTCGGGGAACCAGCTCATGGTGCGATATTCCGACAACGGGAAGGGGTTCGACCCGGCCCTGGAGAAAAAGACGGGAATGGGCCTGCATAATATCAGGAACAGGGTGGAATCATCGGGCGGCACCCTGGTCATGGAAAGCTCCCCTGATGCAGGGATTTTAGTCAATATAACCATACCCGTTTGATTATGGAGAAGATCAGGATAGCGGTCATCGACGACCACGACCTCTTCAGGGAGGGTATCATCCTTGTTTTAAGCCAGATCGATGGCTTTGAGGTGGTGTTCAACACTTCCGACGGCAACCGTTTCGTGGAGGCGCTTGCCGGGACCTCTGTGGATGTAGCCCTTATGGACATTGAAATGCCCGTACTGAGCGGCGCCCTTACCACCCAGAAAGCGCTTGAGGTGAAACCCGAACTGAAGGTGATCGCCCTTACCATGTTTTCCGATACCGGCCATTACACCCAGATGATACAGGCCGGGGCCAGGGGCTTCATCCTGAAGAAGGCCAACAAGTTCGAACTGGAGCAGGCCATCCTCTCGGTGCACAGGGGCGGCACCTGTTTCAGCCAGGAGATACTCCAGAAGCTCGCCTTCAGGTATAACGGGAAGTCAGGAGGTGAAGAAGAGCTGACGACACGCGAAGTGGAGATCATGGTGCTGATCTGCCAGGGCCATACCTCCCAGGAAATATCGGAGCGCCTGCACATCTCCGCAAAAACCGTTGAGACCCACCGTTCAAACCTCTTTCTCAAGGCCGGCGTGCGCAATGTAGCCGGGCTCATAGCCTGGGCCGTAAGGAACCAGTATTACTCCATCAGTTAAAGCAGCCTGCAGCTTAACCGGTCCCGGGTACTTTTTCCCCTTAGCGTTAGACGGACCCGGTGCAGGAGCCGGGATTCATGCCGTTCCTTCAGGGTTTCCCCTGACCGCAATTCAGGTTATCCCCTTTGACCTTTCATTAATTCTCCTGTTGACTGCGGATGACAGCCGTCGTAATTTCGATTGCTGATTCATTATGCTTTTTATGATCATGATCGCTCTATCGGACGGGAACCGGACTTACTGCCAGGGGCTGAAGACCATGCTTGAACAGGTGGAGGATTTCAGGGTGGCCATCATACCCCCTGAAAGCATCTGCAGTGCGATCGCAAACTACACTGCCGCCGGCATCCTGCTCGTTGATGAAGACCTTTACCAAACCTGCAGCGACAGCGCCGGGAAAAAAGAAAGAATCACTCCCCCTCCAAAAACCATTCTCCTGACCATGGACCGCGACGAGCTGAACAGCCCCTTCAACGGTTATGAGGTCCTCTACAAGGGATCAGGCAAAAAGGAGTTCGAAGCGAGGATCAGGAAATTGGCCCGTACCGGAGGTTCACAATGACATCGGCAGGGCAAAACACCGGTAAACTCGCCGTGAGGGTCCTCGTCGGTGCGGTCCTTGGGATCCTCACCGGCCTCGTCATAGGTGATTACGCGTCATACTTTGAATTCCTGGGCAAAGCTTACGTTCAGCTCCTCGCCATGTGCGTATATCCCTACCTCGTCGCATCCCTGCTGCACGGACTGGGGAAAATGGATTCACCTACCGCAAAGCTCATGTTTAAACGGGGTTGGTTTGTTTTCGTCCTGGCATGGGTTATCATCCTCGCTGCCATGATGCTGCTCTCCCTTGTGTTCCCCAAACCGCTGGCGCCTGTATCCATTATAAATGATGCCTCAAAAAAAGGCGTGGATATGGTTTCGGTCTTCGTCCCCGGCAACATCTTCAGCGATATCTCGAAGAATTATATTCCCGCCGTGGTCGCCTTTACGCTGCTCTATGGTGTGGCGATACAAAGGGTCTCACACAAGGATACCCTTCTGGATATCATGGAGACCATTAAAACAGCCAGCCTTACTATCTGGAACTGGGTGGTCGTGGTTGCCCCCCTGGGCGTTTTTGCATTGTTTGCTAATGTTACAGGGACCATGATGATGACCGAGATCGAAGGGCTGTTGCTGTACATCATTGTTTTCCTTGCAGGATCGGCCCTGTTCACCTTCTGGATACTTCCCATACTGATCACATCCCTGGTACCCCTGAAGTACAGGGAACTTATGAAGGAGCTGGAAGGGGCTTTCATCCTGGCCCTGGTTACGACCCTGAGCGTTGTGGCTCTTCCTATCATCACCCAGGCGATTGAGAAATTCCTCAGCGACAGGAAAATCAACGATAACAGGATGAAGGACGTGATAGGAACGAATATTTCACTCGCCTATCCCTTTGCACAGCTCGGGAACCTGGGCGTACTTTTATTCATTTATTTCTGCAGTTTTTTCTACAAGATAGACTTTGGGCTCATCCAGAAGATACTATTGCCCCCGCTTACACTTATTTCCACGATAGGCACCCCGAGTGCGGCAGTCAATTCAATCAATATTTTATCTGTTGTTTTCAAACTGCCCCCGGGTACCGAGGACCTCTATGCAGCCACAACTATCTTCACGAGGTACGGACAGGTTGCGCTCAGCGTCATGGGCTTTGTGTTTACGGCCCTGCTTGCCACCTTCTCTTTTTACGGACAGCTGAAGTTCAACCCCGTTAAATTCTTTACTTCTCTTGCAGGGGGTCTCATCGTACTTGTAGCGTTTACCCTTGTACTGAGGGCGTTCAGCCCGGAACTTTTCCTGGAAAGAAACAGGCCTTATCTTCAGTACAGGCTGCCCAGGGAGCTGACCGAAAGCGTCAGTGCGGTTGTTTACAGGCCAGGCCAGGCCAGGCCGCAAACCGATCATGACTCAGCCGCACATTTCCGCCTGGACCATATCAGGAGGACGGGGGTTCTCCAGGTCGGGTACAATGCCGGGATCATCCCCTTCTGTTATTTCAACGAATTCGGCGAGCTTGTTGGATATGACGTTGAGAACATGTACCACCTTGCCAGGGATCTCAATGTAAAGCTGCAGTTCATACCCTTCCAGTGGGGCGGGATGGAAGATGACCTGGTAAACCATGAGTTCGACATTGCAATAGGGGGCATTTTTGTAACGAACGAGAGGCTCCAGGCACTCCCTGCCACCAGGCCCTATTTTCAAAGTCCGCTTGCCCTCCTGGCCAGGGGAGCCATCGCCGGGGAACTCACCACCAGGGAGAAAGTGCTTGGAAATACAAAATACAGCGTAGGAACTTTCACCAGCCCCGTCCTCATCAGGATCAGCAACGTACTTTTCCCTGAAAACCATAAGGTACTGCTTGATAATTATTTTGAACTTGCCTCACGCACCGATATAGATTTTGTCATCTGGACCTTTGAGCAGGCAAAAGCCTATGCCATGTCACATCCCGGGTTCACGGCAGTCATACCCGCCGACTTCGGGAACCCCCTCCTGATCGCATATTTCATGCCCCCCGATGCCCTTCCACTGGTCAGGTATATGGATTACTGGCTGCAGATCAAGGATACCGAAGGAACTACCGCCATGCTTAAGAAAAGGTGGATGGAAGGCGTTCAAACCCGCTCAAAGGACCACCGCTGGTGCCTGGTCAGGGATGTATTCCACTGGGTAAAAAACTGAAGTGATCTGATCTTTTTTTATATATTTGTTATAATTATGAGATCACTGGTAAAGGCAGGGGTAGTTATACTCTTCCTTATATTTTCCTGTAGTCATCCCCACGGGAAGATGGACTCTTCAAAGGCTGGAGCTGTTCTCGGCCTGGCTGATTCCTTAAGCCATTGCGATCCTGCCAAAGCCGATTCCCTCTATCTTTCAATTCTGCGCGAGAGCAATGCCGCCAGCCTGCCACAGCAGGTCAGGGCTTTACTTGGAGAATCAAGGATATGCTCCGGTAAATCAAAATATGACACTGCCTCAGCACTGATCAACAAAGCCGTTTCCATGGCCATATCAGCAGGTGACAGCAACCTGCTCATGGAATCATTGGAAGACAAAGGCAATCTTTATGTCGACCTGGGCGATAACCTTAAAGCGGCGGAATGTTTTGAACAGGGCCTCTTTATAGCCGGGAAAACCGGGAATAAAAAGGAACAGAATAATTTTACCCTCGGCCTGGGAATGATAAAAAGAGACGAAGGCGATTATACCGGGGCCGTTAAAATCTTTACAGAAGCCTCAAAACTGACTGTCGGATCAGGGAATTATGAAAACCAGGCTCTTGCACTCGAAAACATCGGGCTTACCCTGAACTTTACTAGCGATTGCAGGGAAGCGGCCAAATACATCCGCCAAGCCCTGGAAATCAGAAAGAAGAATAACCTGCTCCGTGAATATGCCATGGGACTTCAGAACCTGGGGATTACATACCGCAAGCTGGATTTGCTCGATTCGGCCCTGATCTGCTACAGCCAGGCCCGGGAAATACTTATAAAACTCCATGATTCTAACACTCTGGTAAAGGTTCAGTACAATACCGGGCTGGTACTTAAGAACCAGAAGAATTACAGGGAAGCACGCCAGGCTATGGAAGATGTGCTTGCCATTTGCCGCCGTAAAGGTATATCCGACGGGGAAGTGTATGCACTTCACACCCTGGCTGCAATCACCGACGAAGAAGGAAAGACCCGCGACGGGCTTAAGTATTCCGACAGCGCCATATGGCTGGCAAAAAAACGCGGCCTGGTATCAAACCTGCCATCTTTACTTGAAAGGAAGGAGGATATGCTGGCAAAAACAGGCAACTACAAAGAAGCCTATGAAACAGCCCTGTGGAGGAGGGAACTTTCCGACAGCCTTCTTTCCCTGGGCAAACAAAAAGAGATCGCCTTGCTCAAAACAAGATTCGAAACAGAGCGCAAAGAAACAGAGAACCTTTTACTGAAAAAAAACATCCAATACCAGCATTCCAGGTTTATTTTCATGGCGGGCATCCTGGCGCTTTCGGCCCTGGCTTTTATTTTTATCATCCTGATGCTTATTTACCGCTATAAAAACCTAAAGCAGCTCAACTTGCTGGCCGAAGAAATGGCATGCAGGGAGGAACAGGAAAAACGTAATAGAGAACTGGAACTTGAAAAGGCAAGACTGGAGGCCAACCTGCAGGAAGCCAGGATCAGTGATCTTGAATTTCAATCGAGGCTCAATGAACAGGAGCTTGTTTTCCAGTCACTCATACGTACTGATCTTACCCAGGTCAATCGATCGGTTCATGAGAAGCTTTTCCCTTTCATGCTGAGGTTGCAAAGGAAAAAGGACCAGGAAGAATTCAGCCGGGCACTCGACGAGATCACCAGGGAAGCTTCAAAGGATCCCCTTGCCGAATTCGAGAATACCTTTCAGCAACTTCATCCTTCCTTTTTTGAAAAACTTCTCAGCAAAGGACCTTCCTTAACCAGGACCGAATTGCATGTATGCGCCATGGTCAGGCTTAACCTTTCGTCAAAAGACATCGCCCGCTTGCTTTATCTAAGCACCTCAACCGTTGAAACGACCCGCCACCATGTCAGGAAAAAACTGGAGCTCGACAATGCCGAAAGTCTCACAGGTTTTCTTATATCTCTCTGATTCCCAGGCCTTGTATTTATCTGAGTCTTATTAGTAACTTGTAGTAAATCAGTTTATTACAAAACAATTCATGATTTCCGGCCCGTCTGCCCGCCCTGGAAACCCTATTGTATTACACATATAATCAATGCGTTGAGTTTGAACATCAAATAAGTGTCAAGGTTTTTCCGCCTCTGAAAGTTGACTTTGCACATACATCTGCAATACTTTTGGTTTTCCTGAAATTTACATGGCAGTAATTCCCTCATCATCCTTCACAGTGCTCCTAGGTTTAGGGCATCCCGATAACCGAAACGAACTTTATGAAATGTTCGGCGAAAAGGAGTTTAATATACTTACGGCCCGGTCAAGTGAAGAAATACTCGATAAATTCAGGGAACATCCTGAGATCGCCCTGGTAATCCTTGCCACTGAGCTGGCAGGCAGCAACGGGTTTGAAGTGTTGAAAAAGGTGAAGAGCCTAAAGGATAACATCCCGGTATTCCTGCTTTCGGCATACATTTCCTTTGAATCGCTGAAACTCGCCTCTATAAGCGGATGTGATGAATTTCTTCAGGCCCCCGTCAGGGAAAAGGAATTGCTGTCATTGATAAATAAGCACTTGCTTAAGCAGTTAAAACAATCCATATGAAACGAAACGCTTTATTGTTGCTTGTTCAATTCCTTATGGCCGGGATGGTAGTTTTTGCCCAGGATGCCAAGCCGAAGGTCGACATGACCGAACTTGCTAAGAAGACACAGAACCCGGTGGAGTCGATGATCCAGATCCCATTGGGATATTACGGCAACATCAACTGGGGGCCCGATAAGAAGTATGCATCAACCCTTGAGCTTAAACCGGTAATTCCCATCAAACTTAGCAGCGGGTTGAACCTGATCGTCAGGTCCATAATTCCCGTAGTATTCCTGCCCTCGCCTGTCAGTAAGTCGGGCCTGAGCGACATACAGTTACAATTCTATTTTGCACCGTCCAAAGCTAAAAAATTCATCTGGGGTCTCGGTCCAATGGTTTCTTTTCCTACCGGTGTTCCCTATGAAATGTGTTCAGGCAAATGGACTGCAGGGCCTATTGGCGTAGCATTGCTCATGTTAAAACACTGGGTGGTGGGTGCCCTTGTAAACCAGCGCTGGTCTTTTGCAGGCGACGGTTCCATGCCCGACGTCAACCAGCTTTACATCAACGCCTTCGCGAATTACAACTTCAAACAAGGCTGGGCCATATCCTATGCTCCCGAGATCTATGCCAACTGGAATCTGCCTTCGGTACAGGCGTGGACAGTGCCCGTAGGGCTGGCAGGCATTAAGGCCTTCCATATCGGCAAGCAGATGATGAGTGCCAATCTGGGTTACTACTATAACGTGATCAGGCCTTCCAGCGGCCCCGAAATGTATGTAAAAGCAGCGATCAGCCTGCTCTTCCTGAAATAATCGAAAAAACAAGAACCATGAAAAGAATACTTTTTTTAATTAAAAAAATCGGACTGTTGGCATTATGCTTCATTATCGGGCCGGTGTGGGTTAACAAAGCAAACGCCCAAAAACCAGCATTAACAATTAACCCCGATTCGTACGTTTCGGCATCAAACGAAGAGTGGGGTCAATTAATGTGGGATTTTAAACTCTTCAACCAGCCTTTAGATGAATTTACCGATTTTGATGAACCCAATGAGTCGGGGTTGGCTGCAAATCGTTTTATTGATAATTATGCCGCTTACTTTATTTCAGCAGAACAATACCATAAATTTCCTGCATGGACCGAAGCAATTCAACCTGTTCTGAACAGGGTAAACATGAAGCTGCTTCAGAAGTTCCTATGGCAGTATTGGAACGAAGAGAGTGCAGGGATTGTTAAATTCCAGCCAAACATGGACAGAACGTTTCCCACAACTGCCGACCCCGTTGGATTTGCCAACATTATGTATTCAGGCCATCTGCTGTTTCAGATGAATCTTTATCAATCCCTTTACCGCGATATGAAATGGGATAAACCGGGCTCTGTTGTGTTAAAATGGGATGATTACACACAATTTGTTTATGATAACAGGAAAATACAGGAGTTAATTACAATGCAATTTCTGAGTAATCCTGTTCCGGGAATAGAATGTGAACGTAACGCTGTTTTCTCGGCCTGCAACCAGTTCCCGTTAGATGGGATGAAGCTTTATGATGAAATGCATGGCAGTCGTTATTTTGCTGCCGTTGCCCCACTATATAAGAAGTGGTTCGAAGATTTTTTTATTGACCCTCAAACGAACAATATTGCATGGTTTTATTTAATCAAGCAAAAAATGATCTTTTCGGAAAAGAGCCCATACTATGGCAATAAGTCAGATTCAATGGAAAAGAAGTTGGTTAAAGAGGGCGTTGATTTTGTTTCGGCAGGTAACGATGGAGCTGTTGGGACTTTTATGCACGCCTGGAACCCCGAATTGATCGAAAAAATATATCCTGCTTTAAAGAAAAAAGTTTTTTCCGTTGATGCAAATGGCCTGGCAAAATTGCACCAGGATGTATTTATACAGGATGCTACATATTCATATTTTACCTGTTTGGTAGCCGAAATGGGCGATGAACCAACAAAACAACTGTTGATAAGCACAATGGACAGTATCTACCAGGGAGTTTGGCTGGATGGCACATACCATTACGCATACAACGAGAATACTCCCGGATTGAGTGTAGGGTCGCCCGATGCAGCAACGAAAACCGGAACCGTGAAAAAGCCCAGGTGTTGTGAATCTCCTATGAAAAAAATGCAGGCGCCTCAGTCAGATGTTTCCAATCAGGTAGTTGGTCTTGCACGGGCATTGCCAAAAAACGGAATGTGGATGATGGTTAATAAACCTTTTGATGATTTACACTTTACCGAACCTGCCTTAAGCGGAGTTGACGTTATGAATGTAATGATTAAAAGAGCTATTTACGACAGAACTCAGAAAGCTCTTATCGTTTCAACATTTTCAAATAAAACAGGGGCAGAGACTACTTTTAAAGTGATAAAGCTGGATCCTGCAAAAACATATAACATATTTATCAATAAAGAATTTCATAAAGAAGTTAAAGGTATAAGCGGATATGATATTAAAATTGACAGCAAAAAAAGCTATGACATTGTAGTTGTAGAAAAAGATTAGATCATTGAAATAAAAACATTTTTCATTCAAATTACTAACCTTCCTATTATGAAAACAAGTAAAATTTATTTCTGCCTTTTGGCCGTCGTGGCGGCATTTGTAATCACTTCCTGCGGTTCGCCGGTCACCTTGACAAGTTGGAAGAACCCGGCCGACAATTCAAAGATTTCGAAAGTAGTGGTTATGCCTCTGTTCGACAAGCTTGAATACATGAGACCATTTGAACAATCCATGGATGCCTATTTTATGACCCGGGGACTGAAGGCGCTTGGATCGCTTGATATACTGAATCCAAATATCAAATATCCGGTTTCCGACATTAAAAAGAAGTGCGACAGTCTTGGCGCTGATGCAATTCTGGTATTCGTTTATAAAGGCACTGATAAATCAGAAAGCTACGTTCCCCCTACCACTGTTACAACCGGCGGGTTTGGTGGTTCCTGGGGAGGCGGATACTGGGGTGGTGGTTCCTGGGGCGGTGGATACGGCAACGGGTTTTATGGAGGAGCAAACTTCGACGCACCCACTACCGTAACAACAGGAGGCTACTGGACTACTACTTCGGTGGTGAACCTGAAGGCAAGCCTGTACACCAAGTCTTCGAAAGAAGCCATCTGGACCGGTGATATTACGGTAACCGACCCGAACTATGTTGACCAGTCTGCCACCAGAATCGCACAGGACATTTATGCTGACTGGCAGAAATATAATCTTTTGAAATATCCGCCGGTGAAAAAGTAATGGCATTATACAATAATCTTTGATAGCGGGAAACCTAAACGGTAGGGGAGTTTTCTTCTGGAACATACCCTGATAAATTTACCTGATTAATAAATAATTGTGATTAATTAATAACAGACATCATGAAAAAAAATCTCATCATCCTTTGGGGTTGCATGATCCCCTTGCTCTTCGTTAGCTGCAATCCGAAACCGGTAGGAAACAAAGCTGAAATAAAGGATCCCAACATCACCAAAACCCTGGCCGCTAATGCTATGGAGCGTTACGAAAACGGTCTGAACAAATACAAGGTGGCATATTATTATTGGTATGACCATCTGATGGATGGGGAAGTCCCTCTTGCCAATGTCGCTGAAGCAGGAAAGAAGCTTGATCTTGCTCTGGCAGGTATCAACGGGAACTCCTTTGATAAAGCTTATAGCTTAATCAACCAGGCCGATTCCCTGCTCGACATACATGTGAAAAGCGATTCACTCTTCCCTTACGAGACCGACAAACCCATGGAAAAGCAGGATGCTTCAAAAGTTTACAAAGCAAAGGCGAAGGATTACCTGGTGCTGGAACGCTACGGAGTGAAGATGAACGACGTGGGTCCTTCCATCTGGGGATACTGTGATGACGGGGAGTATTACCTGATCACCACGTTTTACAATTATCATGCCCGCGGATATATCATCAAACCGGTGGTTGTAGAGATTATAACGACGAAAGATCCCAACAAACGCTATGTTTACCTGTTGAACGGCGAAACGAAAGTCACGCAATCCGAACATAGCGTGGAATATCTTGTAGAAGACCACGGTAAAAGCTTTAAAACTATTATCACCGATGATCCTAAAGGCGGAGGGACTATCTGCCACTCTATCGGGATATTCCCGGCTGTTGCCGGCAAAGCCCCTGCAATCAGCTTTGATGTGACCACGATTCCTTCGTTTTCGTATTGGTACAATCAGAACCTGGGAGCAGCCCCGATGTACCCTGATATCGTTCTGGCAGGTTTTGAGCAACCAGGGCCGGCCTGGGGCACTGTTACAATGGACGGGAAGACGGCAACCTTCAACAAGACTGCCGGAGGTGTTACAGAAGTGTGCATGATCAGTGGGGCCCCAGGCAAAAAATACGATGAGTACCGTACCAATATGACCAGATATGGCAATGAATGGTATCTTCCTTTCCATTCAGACCAGCTTGACGGGATTTTCATCAGCTATGGCAAGTTTCGTGACGGGGCACTGTGGTACAAGGGCAAGTACATTATCCCCACAGAGTTCAAGCTGATACCCGGTATTGCCAACCAGACTCTGACCCTGAAAGCAAAAACGAAAGAATATGGCGAGCTTGTGTTGAACTTCAGGATTATGCTGCACGACCCGGTATACACCGAAAGGGTGGCCGTAATGGACGGGAATTTCGACAATCAGATCCTTACCAACGGAGGCGCCTGGTTCGAGCATGTGTTCAAAGGAGCCCCGGATGGCGTCAAAGCCGTGCAGGAATCTCCCGAAATCGTTAATCCTCTATAATCAATAAACAAATAACAACATGAAAAAGTATATCAACATGATCGGCCTGGCGGCAGTAACCTGCCTGCTGATCGCCGGCTGTAGCAGTCAGCCGAAAATGACCAAAGAACAGGCCGCCGCTAAGGTCACCGACCTCCAGGCGAAACTTGACATTTCGAAGACCCAGTGGTATGACATCTATGCAAAAGGATTGCTGACCAAAGCCTCCAAAGCCGATTCAATGATTACCGCGGCGAAGACAAGCCTCGATGCCGGTGACCTGAAAAAGGCTGCTGAAATGCTGCTTGAAGCCGATACCCTGCTTAAACAATACAGCCCCGTGGATGTGCCCGACTACCCGGCTTCCACGCCTCTGAAAGACCCCAAGGACATGGGAAAGATCCATAAAGCCACTATTGCTGACCTGAAGCTGATGGAAGTCCACGGAGTTCCACGCTGGAACTACTGGTACAACTTCGTGGGCAAGGGAGATGATGGTAACCTTTATATGGCCTATGTTTACATCAACCACCATGGAACGGGAAAACTTGTTCCCCCCACTGTGTTTGCCTACAGCTGCAGTACCGATCCGCAGACCATAAAAAAAGTGAAGTTCATCGCACTGCCAAAACTCAAGACCGAAAAGGACAAGATCATATGGACTGTTGAGGAAAACGGGCAGTCACTGACTTACACACTTGCCGAGGGGAAGATCATGCTCAAATACAAGGATAAAGACATGGAACTCGAGTCGGAGATGAACAACGGTTATTCCTTCTGGTACAACAAGAACATCGACTATGCTCTCATTCTCCCCAATTCTCCCAATACAGGGTTTGAAGAAACAGGCAAAGCCGAAGCAGAAATCACCGTGAGTGGTAAAAAGGTTACGGCCAAAGGGTTTGGAGAGCAGGAGAATCTCTTCTGCGGAGGTGCAAAGGGAGCCGATTATAGGACAGCTCTTTTGAAATATGGCAATGAATGGTGGGTGCCGTTCACCACCGACCAGGCCGAAGGGATCTTTGTGATGACAGGAAAATACAAGGACGCCGGGTTGTTCATAAATGGAAAGTACATTATCCCCTCCGATTTTGAAGTCAC
Source organism: uncultured Bacteroidales bacterium (assembly GCA_903837605.1). Classification (GTDB taxonomy): domain Bacteria; phylum Bacteroidota; class Bacteroidia; order Bacteroidales; family FEN-979; genus CAIRDP01. The sequence continues at coordinate 19,950 of CAILVF010000049.1, forward strand.
CCCCATCGAAGCCAACAAATCATTCACCATCAAAGCCACAACACCCGAAGGCGTTCTGGAGGTCAACTTCAGCATGTGGGGATGGGATCCTCCCTTATATGAGCATTGGGGAACCTGTGGCGGAACGTATAAAGGTCAGCAGCTCACCAACGGTTATTGCTGGCTCGAGCATATCCCCCAGGGGGGAGTGAATGCCAGTCCGCCGACAGGTGGAAGGAAAGGAGTGCCGGAGAAGCAATAGAATCTTGACTTTTTAGTTCAGTTCACCCGCAAGATCAGTGATTGGCGAAGTTTTCAAACCTAAGAAAGGACCACCGCTGGTGCCTTATCAGGGATGTATTCCACTGGGTAAAAAACTGAGAGTCCTGCTATTTTTTTTTTTGAAAACGTAGGTCGGAAGCATGACCTGGGCCTGTACCCTGAGGGTCCAGTCAGGAGCATAATCGGGACGGATGGCATTATAGAAACCTGCCAGCTGCATGTTTAACGGCAATTCCCCCCCCGATCTTGAACACTTTGCCCACACCCAGTCCGAAAGGTACAAGCCATTGCTGCCCGGCCGGGGCTTCCCAGTTAGCCGTAATGATCGGGGCCATGGTGATATAAAGCCCTTTTACAATGTTGTAATTGATAAAATACTGGATCAGCATCTGGTTTACATCGGTCCTGTCGCCGTTGCCTGCAAACGACCAGAGGTTGTTTGCCAGTACCCCGAAGACCCAGTGGCCATTGCAGGGGAATGATCGTGCGGGTTATGAGCCTTCCGTTGAAGAATGGGATAATAGGCTGAATGTTGAGGATATCCTGGACCCTGTCATAAGGGCCATAATTAAAACTGGTATTATTCTGAAAAGGGAAGCTCAGGAGATTCCCCAGCGGGTTCTGGGCGATTTTGGCCAGTTCTTCATTTGTTTCCTGGGCTGAGAGGGCCATTGAAGTGATCACGAAAAACGCAATCAGAACTGATTTCAAAGAAAATATTATCCAGTTCATGGGATAAAAAATTAGAATATTTCTATTATCACAAATATAAATATTCCGGAAATAATAATTTTATGCCGATCTCAATGTTGAACTGTTTTTGGTTTTGAAATTAGCTTTTTATAATTTAAATTTGTATCACTGAGCATGTTCGGTCATCCATTGTGTTTTTTATGTCGGCAAGAAATTCAGAAATATCAACCTGCCTTCAAAGGGGAAATAAATTGCTGATATTCAGAAGTTACAAACGCTTTCTTTTTGGAAATTATATATTTTAGTATCAAAAATGAGATGTTATGAAGAAACTGATACTGTCACTCTTCATGGCTTTGACCTTTCTAAGCCATGCGTTTGGGAAATTGGTGGATGAAAATCATGCAAAAAATGTGGCGGTAAACTACCTTACCTCACATTCCTTCCAGGCCCTTCAGGGCAGTCCTGCCGTCTTAAGCCTGGGTTATTCCTGCCTGTCACCGGGCAATTCCATGCTCAAAGGCGCTTCAGTTCCATTATATTATGTGTTTAACATTGATCCCTCAGGCGGGTTCATTATTATTTCGGGAGATGATATCGTGACCCCTGTACTGGGGTATTCCTCCGAAACCGGATTCAATCCTAAGAACATTCCGCCCAACGTCGCAGCCTGGCTCAAAGGGTATGAAGACCAGATCAGTTATGCCATCAGCACACATATGAGCGCCACCCCCGAAATTCAATCGGAATGGATGTCGCTTGCCAATGGCCCTGTGGCCGACTATTCGCTAAAGAGCGGCCAGGGTGTAAACCCCCTGATAGCGACACTTTGGGATCAGAGCCCATATTACAATGCGCTATGCCCTTTTGATAATACAGCGAACGACCGCACGGTTACCGGATGTGTTGCAACTGCAATGGCGATGGTCATGAAATTCTTCAACTTCCCCCCGAGTGGTATCAGCAACCATTCATACAAGACCACCCGTTATGGTACCCTGTCGGCAAATTTCGCAGGAACATCCTATGGCTGGGCGTCCATGCCCAATACCGTTACTTCTGCAAACACCGCCGTGGCTACGCTCATGTATCATTGCGGTGTAAGCGTCGACATGGATTATAATGTAGCTTCCCAGGGCGGGAGCGGAGCTTATGTTATTTCATCGGGCAGCCCGGTCACCAATTGTACCGAATATGCCCTTAAAACCTATTTCGGGTATGCAAGCACCCTCCAGGGTTTGGCAAGGGCAAACTATACCAGCACTCAATGGATTGCTTTATTAAAAACCGAGCTCAATGCCAGCAGGCCTATCATTTATGCCGGGTATGGAACCGGGGGAGGGCATTGCTTTGTTTGTGACGGCTATAATGACAGCGATTACTTCCATTTTAACTGGGGGTGGTCGGGAAGTTATGACGGATACTTCCAGATTGACGCCCTGAATCCCGGGGGAACAGGAACCGGAGGCGGCACAGGCGCATTTAACGACGGGCACCAGGCTGTTATCGGGATACATCCTCCCAGCGCCAGCGGAGGGGGCAGCAGGTATTTTAAACTGGCCATGAACGCACCCATTACCTGTCCTTCAGATACATTGTATTACGAAGATTCACTTTCCTTCCATACCGACATCATCAATAACGGGCAGGTCACGTTTAACGGTGATATCAGTGCCGGGGTATTTGACACCAATGATGTGTTTATTGATTTCGTGCAGATCGTCAAGGGGATCACCCTGGAACCCGGAGCACATCTGCCTGCAGGGATCAGCTTCGCCCACAGCGGCATTTCGGCCATGCTTCCCGGTACTTATTACATTGGAATGATGTACAGCGCAGGGGATACAAACTGGAAAGACGTGGCTGATACCGGTGCCTATTTGAGTTACAGGCAGGTGGAAGTAATCAACCCCAACGATATAGAGATGTATGCGCCAATGAACATCAGTCCCGGGACGACCATAGTGCAGGAAAGCCCCGTGACGGTGGTACTAGATATTATCAACAACGGAACCACAAGCTTTAACGGCACCCTGGATCTTTCACTCTATGATATTGACGGGGAATATATAAATTTCATAGGGGAGAAGCCGAATTTCACCCTTGCAGCCAATGCACATACCAGCGGACTAACATTCAGCGCCACCAGTATCAATGCCCAGCCGGGCACGTATCTTATTGCACTCTGGTACCAGCCTGCAGGAACGACCGACTGGCAGCTCATAGGATCCACCGATTATGCCAACCCGGTGGAGGTGGAAGTGAGGGCAGTCCCCCTGGTTGCCGACCAGTATGAACCGGATAACACAGTTGCAACAGCCGCCGCCCTACCGGTCAGTTTCAGCACAAATCCTGCAATCATCAGTACGGTGGGTGCAAATTGCCATAACGGCCTGGATTATGATTTCTATTCCCTGTCCCTCCCTTCAGGATACACCTACCTGGTCACAGGCAAACTTATAGATTCGGAAAGCGATACATCCCTAACCTATACCCTTGACGGGCTATGGTCGTATTCCACCGACGGCACGAACTGGTCAGGCATTTTTGACGACACCATTCCGCTCAACATCGTTATGAATGACGGGGGCAAAATACTGTTTTACATTTCCCCGAAATTTACCGGTGAAACAGGCACTTACCAGGCAAGGATAAGGGTCAGCAGGAATCCCCTGGGAATAGAAAAGCTGACGGCTGATGAGCTGAGTATCTATCCCAATCCGGTTTCTGATTATATCCGCGTTGAAGCAGCAGATCGCCGGCAGGTCATTTCGGGTTATAAACTGCTCAGTATCGACGGCAGGGAGGTCATGAACAATACCTTCCCTGAACTCCAATCCGGCTGCCAGTTGCAGGTCGGCTGTCTCAGCGGGGGGATCTATATCCTTCATGTCATAACCCCTTCAGGTATTGTTCACCGCCAAATCGTCATCCGCAAATAAATATTTTGAGATATGAAAAAGCCAAGATTGATTTCCCTCAAAAACGTATTCATTATCAGCCTGGTAATGCTTGCTTTGAGTTGTTCCAAGAAAGATGATACCGTTACTCCTTTCACTTCCACAAAACCAGGGGCCAATGCCTTCGTCACAGCCTTTATCAGTGACATCAATGCCGACACCCTTGGCGCATACGTCTTATGGCTTCAGAACATGCAGCCAAGGTTTATGCTAAGCGCAAACCGGCGTAGTATAGCAGTTTCCATCAAAAACAAATTCATCCGCCTGGGCCTTAACAATACAGTCCTTGATTCGTTTTACGTGACGAATTATTATAAAGACTCAACTTACAATACCTGGCAGTACAACGTCATAGCCACCGTCACAGGCAGCCAGTATCCCGACAGCCTGTACATTATAGGCGCACATTATGACGCCATACTCAATCCCCCGGGCAATCCCTGGCTGGGCAGTCCGGGCGCCGATGATGACGCGAGCGGTGTGGCTTCATTGCTTGAAATGGGCCGGGTGATCACGAAGCGGAGCTTTACGCCCAAATCAAGCATTGTGCTCATCGCTTTCGGAGCAGAAGAGCTGAATATGGACGGGAGCCAGAATTATGCCACCAGAGCCTCCCTGGGAAATAAAAAGATCAAGTGGATGCTCAATAACGATATGATATCCTACGAAAACCACCCGAACCAGGGCGACTGGAAAGTAAACCTCATGGATTATGCAAATTCAGGTGATCTGAGAGTCTCGGCCGAGAATTACGTTTCCATGTATACCGACCTGGGCAAGGCCCACGACAGCACAGCCAACAAAGAAGGCGACAGTTATAACTTTTATCTCAAGGGTTATAAAGCCATATTCTTCATCAGTTCCGCCAGTACGCCCTATTATCACCAGCTGACCGATGTGGTCGGGAACTGTAATTTCCCTTATTGCAGGGAGGTTACAAAAGTAACCTGCGCCATGCTGGTCGATCAGAACAGGTAGGGATTGACTGGCAGACACGCCTGTAACATTCCCGCATTTCATACGTCCTTTGTACAGTATTCCGCCAAGCCGGGATGAAGACTGGCTTGCCATAAATGATATCCGTAAACAAACAAAACCCTGCTTTATGAAATTTACCGCGATCATTCTTACCTCAATGGTGTTATTCCCTGCTATGTTCGTTGGAGCACAGAACCCTATGCCTGTGATCAAGGCAACATCTTCAACTGTTGATATCAGGGACGAGAATGAACTGAAAAAGAAAGACTGGACAATCACTCCCTCATTAAAGCCCGATGTGTACACCACCCAGAACAAGGATAAGAAAGTCACGTTTTATACCGATTGCGACTCCATCACGTTCAAAGTAAAGGCAGGCCATCCCAGCGATTTCATCATCCTGCTGAATGGCAGGGATTCGGCCTGGACCAGGATCATGTACCAGCCTTCGTATCTCGACATCCTCAAACACGCTGCGAAATACAATACCAGCGAGAAGCCCGATATCCCGAAGTTCACATACCAGCCGGCCGGCGACACCAACCTAACGGCCTTGCGGACCGGCTTTAAACTCGATTCCATTGCCGGCACCGGAAATGAAGTCTCGAAGATCATTAACCTACTTCACTGGATACATTACCTCATCCCGCATGACGGCAACCACGGCAATCCCCCGGTGAATAATGCCATGAGCATGATCAAAGTCTGCAAAACCGATCACAGGGGGCTCAACTGCAGGGGTCTCGCAACAGTGCTCAATGAATGTTACCTTGCCCTCGGGATCAAATCGCGTTTCGTGACCTGCATGCCCAAAGACTCGGTTTTTACCGATTGCCATGTGATCAACATGGTTTACGTCAAAGACCCGGGCAAATGGATATGGATTGATCCCACCAACGACGCCTACGTGATGAATGAAAAAGGGGAACTGTTAAGCATTGAGGAAGTGCGGGAGCGGATCATCAGCGGCAAACCTGTGATCCTGAACCCCGATGCCAACTGGAACAGGCAATCAACAATTACCAAAGAAAATTACCTCTACAACTACATGGCGAAAAACCTGTACAGGATAGAATGCCTGTTCTCCAGCGAATACGATTCCGAAACCCCGGTAACAGGCAAGAAACTGTCGTACCTGGAGCTCCTGCCCCTGGATGCTTACAACCAGTCCCCGCGCAAGGCTGAACAAACATCCAAAAAATCAGGGACCACCTTCATCAATTACAAAACCAACAATCCCGTTGTTTTCTGGGCGAAGCCCGAGTAAAAAGAGGGACAGGGAGAGGGTTCTGATCCTGAGGTTGTTAGCCGTTCCGGATTACCTGCACCGGACTCCCAGGGAACATCAGTTCACCGACTTAAGGTTTTCCACCGCATCCGGGGCAAACTGAAGCACCGGCTTGATGGTATCGCAACTGAGGAGGGCATTACATTGTCCGCAGGTGTTGAAACCCTTCGACGAAGCGCATGTCCTCATGCCGCATACGGCCCAGTGGCCGATCTTCGCACCCTCTTTCCTGCAGCCCGTGCAGTTGATCATTTCGGGGGTGATATCCGGTGAATTGTACATCACCTTCCATTTTTCGGCAGTTTGCCGCCTCAGTTCATCGTCATTTGCAAGCGTGGCGATCCTCGCTTCACAGGAAGCGCAATTCAGGCCGCAGCAGGAGATAAGATTTTCCATATTCTGAGTTTTTGGTTGTAATCAAATTCAGGAATAAGCCAGGGTTGTTCTGATTAAATTCCCGTCAAAAATCAAACACCCAATATATTGAATTCTCTCATATCCAGCAAAAATTTCATTTTTTTTTGACTGCGGATGAGGGACGTTTATTAATTATCTCACAGATAGTTTCACCTTATCCACATTTACTTGTTTACTGGCAACAGATACGTATTTGAGATTGATAAAACCATGTTCTCAGTCATATATTTGTTAAGTTGCCTAAAATAGTAATCAAGAAAGATATTTAGTTAAGTCCACCGAAAGGAGTTCATTATGAAAAATTTTTGCTCAATTTTTATGGCCCTGGCAGTATTGTTTTTCATCACAAGCTGCAACAAGAAGGAGCTCAATGAGCAGTCACAGGCTACACAGGGGGTAAACTTCTCTATTGCTCCCGGTAAAACGGGCGGGCTGAAATCGACGGTCAGTACTGACTGTTTCTCTCAAACTGAAAATTATGTCAAGGCCACCATTGACGGAAAAATATATGCAATCGGTGTCTTTTACATAGGCGGAAGTCCGCATACAAATACCATACAATTGAGTACGGGTGTTCATACGTTGCAGGAATTTACGATCTGGAGCGATCAGCAGACTCCAAATGATTCCACCGATGATGTCATGCTTGCGGCAGCGCCGCATTCGGGTTCAACCTATGCCCCCTATGTAGCATCTCCATTGAATATTGCATTCAACGTGGTTGCATTTGAAAAGACACAGATCCCGATTGAAGCCCTGTGCTACCAGCCCGGTAATTATACCGATTTCGGCTTTATCTTCTTCCAGGTTGAAGAGGTCACCCTTCGTGAACAGCCATTTTTCGGTGATATTTGTATTCAAAGCATTGCCGATTATTCAATACCCGGTTCGCCCTACCTGGGGCAGTCCAACGGGATACAGCCTGACCTGCCGGCTATCTTCAGGATTGATGTTTACAGGAATCATATTCTGATGAATTCTTTCAATAACGAAGCCTGGAAAGGGGAAGGACAGCCTCTTAAAGTCCTTTATGCCGACAGGAAAGGTATTGCCGACACCTTCGAGCTCAAACTCTATGTAAACGTTCGCCAGGGCGCTGGTTTTAACTATGTTTATTTCTATACCTGGACATTCAGCGATGCACAGCTTATCCCCCATGGAACCAATGGCGTTGTTGATTTCGCTTTAGGCAGTTGTTTCCCCGAGGCTGATGTGATCATTCCTTTTTCGGGAGTGTATAATGCTGCGCCTGTTGCCGGTAATGTTGCACAGAGCGGGAATACCCAGGTGGGCCAGTCACTCACAGGCTCTTATACCTATTCTGATGCAGAAGGTGATCTGCAAGGGACTTCAGCTTATAAATGGTACAGGGCCGACGATGCTACAGGAACAAATGAATCAGTAATTTCAGGCGCTTCAGCAGTCACATATACTCTGCAACCGGTCGATTTGAATAAATACATCCGGTTTGCAGTTATTCCTGTAGCTCTTACAGGAACACTCCAGGGGATTGAGGTTAAGGCTCCGGCTTATACCGGACCGGTATTACCCGGTGCATTTGCCTGCGGAAGTCCTGTTACCGATACCCGTGATGGAAAAACCTATAATACAGTTCAGATTGGGACGCAATGCTGGACAAAGGAGAATTTGAATATAGGTATACGCATTGATGGAAGCCAGGGCCAGACAAACAATGGGGTTATTGAAAAATACTGTTTTGACAACCTCGAATCAAATTGTGATCTGTACGGCGGGCTTTATCAATGGGATGAAGTGATGCAGGGATCAACAACACCCGGAGTGCAGGGGATTTGTCCATCGGGCTGGCATGTGCCCACTGATGGAGAATTTACGACCTTAACAGCATTCTTGGGAGGAGATGCCGTAGCCGGAGGAAAACTGAAAGAAGCAGGATCGGCGCATTGGGCAGCACCCAATACCGGCGGCACCAACTCAAGCGGCTTTACTGCACTTGGGGCCGGTAATACAGACCTTAACGGCAATTTCTACAATCTTACCAATTATGCCTATTTCTGGTCGTCGTCGGAGCAAAATCCCGGAAGCGCATTTGACCGCGACATCATTTATAATACCGAAGAGGTGAGCCGGTACAATTACGAAAAGAGTTATGCATGGGCGGTCCGCTGCGTTAAAGACTAAAGTGTGCCCAGGCGCGAACCCCGACTACATCAGGCCCGGCTACTACTTTATTCTATAAGTTTTTATTTTTATTGACTGCGGAAAGCAGGGTCACGTTCAGCCGACCAATATAAATTGAGGATGATCATTTTTCACTTCCTAATGCAGAATTGATCTCCTGTTTGAGGGTTTCGGCAAGTGTTTCACCGAAACCTGAAACAGCAAAAAACACCTTTCCCTCACCATCAATGATATAGACCGTGGGATAGCCGCTCACCTGGTATTTATTTGGAAGATCCCTATTGGCCAGAAGCACAGTATAAGTCACACCGGTTTTGTCAAGGAACGGTTTCAGGTCGGTAGTTTTCTTATCCACCGGGTCGATGCCGATGACAACCACATCCTGTTCACTGTATTTTTTATGAATTTCCTGCAGATGAGGGAGCGGCGCCAACCCTAAGTGCTCCCGTCTAGCGACGATCTGCCATTTTCCACCCTTTGCACCACCAATTCTTTTTTGCTGTCTTAACCTAAAATAGCTACAGAATCTTGGGTATAGACTGAAACTGTTCTTCTAACTCTTCCTTCGTCGGCATTTGTTTTAGAAGCTTCTTTGGCAGAGGCACGCATGTATTTTATGTTTCTGACCGAAAATCCTTTCATTTCGGGGAATTCTTTCCTCAGGTCAGCCGAAATCCGGTCTATAACTTTGGTTCCCCATCCCTCTTCGAATTGATGATGCAGGATAGTATTTCCGATTTCCCAGTAGACCGAAAGCAAATGCTGGTTTACCGTAATAAGTGCATTGTGTCTGGAAGACAATATTTTCTTTTTCAGCTCTGCCAGTACTTCTGTATAGGAATGTTCTGATAAAACAGGTTTCATTGCAGTAAATCAATAGTTAAATTCAATTATGACTTAATCCGCCAACCCACCGAAAGTGATACACTACTTTGCTTATTTTGTTGGCGGATGAAATCACGTTTCTGCTTGTCGAGAAGTTCAGCTCGGTGGACCTGCATCCCGATGTGGTGGATAATCATGCCATGGGGCAGATCTTCGAGGAGCTTCTGCGGAAGTTCTCAAATAAAAAAAATCACCCAATTACGAGTGATATCAGTATGATTTTTCAGGTTTTCTTCTTGAATCCCAAACATTCGTGATGAATATTGTATCTGGATTGGTCTCGTAGAAAATCAGGTATTCCCAAATAATCAACACCCTGATGTCCTCATGATCTGTTTGTTTTCCAAGAAAAGCATGGGCTGAAAGCAGGGAAATGTCTTTGAGAATCTTTTTAAAGAGCATGGAGGAATATCTGATATTCCCGTTCCTATGGTTATAGAAATCAAGGATCTCCAGCAGGTCCTGCCTGGCTTTATCGGACCATATTACTTTCTTTCTTTTAGCCATGCATTGATTTCCTTCTCAAGATCCTCCCGGGTGGTATACTTCCCTTCTCTGATTTGCTTCCTGCCAGTTTCAATGTCTTTTTTCATCGGCTCGGAGACCTTGAAAACTGCGTCGGATTGATTGGAATCAATGATGGTTTTAATGGCTTTGAGAAATTCAGAATCCTCTATCTCGGCTATTCTCAGTATTATGCTTTTTTTTAGCTCAATAGTAGTCATAACTCAAATCCTCTCTGTTCCTGCAAAGTTACCTCAATTAATGCCAGTTCATCAATCGATGTGAAGTATTTTTTCAAGTCCGTGATACTTAATCCGGGAAAGCTGTAAAAGTGATACACAATTCTGTCATTTATTTAACTGCGGATGACATTCTACCAATCCCCGGCTGCCGGGTTAAAGCAAGTCATCAACAAATTATCTAAGAACTTTGGATATTAAATCCGATATGTATAAATTTACAACTCCATAACACTAAACATCTAAAAACCTGACTATGTCCAACTTCCAAACCCTTTCTTCACTTATTTGGAACGTTGCCGACGATGTGCTAAGGGGCTTGTTCAAGCCGCATGAGTATGGGGATGTGATTTTACCGTTTGTGATCCTGCGACGTTTGGATTGTGTGATTGAGCCGAGGAAGGATGAGATCTATGCGCTTCCCCCCCCCGCCGGTCATCCGCAGTCGCATAAAGGCTGAATTTTACAATACGTCGAAGTATGATCTTTCGCGGCTGAAGCAGGATCCGAAGAATGTGTTTATCAATTTCCGCAATTACATCAACGGGTTTTCGAAGAACGTTTACGATATCATCGAGAATTTCCAGCTGGATAAGCCGGTGGAGAAGCTGCATAAGAACAACCGCCTGTTCCTGCTGGTCGAGAAGTTCAGTTCGGTGGACCTGCATCCCGATGTGGTGGA
>CAILVF010000050.1 GCA_903837605.1 uncultured Bacteroidales bacterium
CCAGTAACCCAGTAACCCAGTAACCCAGCAACCCAGTAATCACTTCTTCGTGATCACAAACACTGTCCTGCGGTTCTTTGCCCGCCCTTCCTCGCTGTCATTATCAGCAACCGGCAAGGTCTTGCCGAATCCTTTATAGGTAAGGCGCTTCGCTAAAATCCCCTTAAGAACCAGGTAGTTGTAAACCGAACGTGCACGGTTGTCGGAAAGTTTCAGGTTGTCGGCATCATGGCCTATATTGTCGGTATGCCCCTGGATCTGAATACAGATCAGGGGATTCTCACTCAGGAATTCAATCAGCTGGTCAAGCACGAATTTTGACTCGGCTGTCAGTTCGAATTTGTTAAACCCGAAATAAATATCATTGATCCGGTATGACTGGTTCAGCTCTATAGGCTTGATATCCACATCGACGTTCCTGACTGAAGGATGTGAACTGTCAACCTTGGCAATATATTTCGTTTCATAAACAAATCCCTCTTTCTTTACAGTCATCACATAGTCGTTATTATACGGGGCAACGGCCACATAATTTCCTGTATTTGAGTCCATGGGGATCTCTTCCACCTTTTTTGTTTCCACGTTTTTCAACTCAATCCTGGCTTTTACCGGCTCGGATGTGTTCTCATCGTGCACAGAACCTTTCAAAAAGAGTATCCTCTCAGGCCTGGCATCTTCGTATAAACTGAAAGAATACAGATCCCATCCTCCCTTGCCGTTATTATATTTATTGGAGGCGAAAAAACCCTTGCTCCCGTCGGTGCTCACGAAAAAGCCCACTTCGTCATCGGGTGAATTGATAGGATACCCAATGTTTTTCGGCTTTGACCAGATGCCATTATCATTCATCCTCGAATAAAAAATGTCATATCCCCCGAGTCCTATCCAGCCATCCGAAGAGAAATAAAGAGTCCTTCCATCAGGATGTATGAAAGGGGATTTTTCATTTCCGGGAGAATTGATGGTAGGTCCCATATTGATCGGTGTGCCCCATTCCCCGTTAACGTTTTTAATCGAACGATAGATGTCGTAACCGCCGAACCCGCCCTGGCGGTCGCTAACAAAATAAAGGGACTTCCCATCGGCCGAAATGCTTGGCTGGGATTCCCATGACAGAGGCAGGTTGATCTTGTCGCTTACACTTTTTATAGGGCCCCAGTCGCCATTGACCCGTTCGGAAAAATAAATGTCACAGTTAAGGTAATGCTTGGCATTGTCATACTTGCATACGGTGTAATACAGCGAATTGTTGTCAGCTGTAAGCGTGGCGCCTCCTTCATTGTCCTGGATATTGAATGGCTCTGGCATTTCCTCCCCGGCGCTGTAATTGCCATCCTTATCCTGTTCGCTGAACATGAATTTCTCCTTGGAACGGGCCGAAGATACTACTGAATTCTTGTCCCCTTCCATTTTAACAAGCCTGGTAAACAAAGCAACCTGGTTATCGGGAGAAAGAATTGGCAGATATTCGTCCTGGGGAGTGGAAACCCCCTCCACCACTTTTGGTTCGAAAGGGACGGGATGCGCAATCGCGTCAAGGGTGAACTTCGCATATTTATACAGTTCGGTCGCCTTGTTGTAATCTTCATCGCTTTTGATCTTGTCAACATCCTTAAGGAAGATCTCAAGGTATTTCACCGCATCATCATACCTCTCTGAGCCATATGCAATCTGACCCAGGTAAAAATAAAGGTAAACGTCATATCCAGGGCAGAGGTTGAGTACCTGCATGAAATATTTCTCGGCGTCCTTATAATTCGGAACGGCTTTTTTTACATTCGCCAGTCCCATAAGAAAGGCAGCATCAGTACAACCTGGTTCATCCTTTAATACTTCCCTGAGCAAAATAATGGTATTGACAAAATTGCCATGCTTAAAGCTAAGCGTTGCATCGTTGTATTTCTTTTCTGTCTTTTTGTCGAGGGGCGCCTTACAGGAGTCACCGGCCATTCCCAGGGCCTCTGCCAATGCCGGGATGAAGAGAAAGGCTAACAGAAACGGAAAAAGCAGGCCCGGGCGCATAAGGAATTATTTTTTCAAAGTTAGGGCGTTTTGTGTTAATTTTACACTGCAAAACACAAATACCGGGAAATGATATATGAAAACCCTTAAACAGATTGCGTTATTTATTGCCATTCTTTTTTCTCTTACAGCCATGACGGGGGTATTGAAAGCCCAGACCCTTATCCCGAACGGAGATTTTGAATCATGGAACAGCTACTCAGGATACAGCAACCCCGCTTCCTGGGATACACCTAATTCAGCGCTCATGAGCATCCCGCTCTTCGGGAAAGCGGTAGTTTTCAAATCGACTGATTTTCATGGGGGCTCATATTCCTGCAAACTGCTCACCCAGCAGATTGCCATACCGGGATCGGCATTTAATGCACCGGGATTCATCACACTGGGGAAGCTTTCCATTAATATCACCGCACAAACTTTTTCGGTGAACGGTGGAGTCCCTATCAACGACCAGCCTACTCATCTTATGGGGTATTATAAATTCCAGCCTGTGGGTGGTGACTCATGCACAGTTGGTATTATATTGTACAAAACTACGGCCGGTATAAGGGATACTATTGGTGGCGGAATGTTCAGCGCAAAGGTTGCAACCACCGACTGGACTCATTTTTCGGCTTACATCACCTATTTTACTCCCACTACCCCCGACACCATGAATGTCGTTGCCATTTCCAGCGCTCAAACCGATATGCATGTCGGTACTGCCCTGTGGGTGGATGACCTTTCCCTGGATTATACGGTGGGCGTGGGCAAGCAGGACCCTGCCTCAGGGATCTCTGTATACCATGATAAGGAAACAGGCAGGCTTATCGTGTTTTGTGAGTTCACCAAGGAACAGATCGTCAATGCAAGGCTTTACGATATGACAGGACGCGAAGTGTATTCGTTGAACCCTGTTGCGGTTGCAAATGGCCGCATAGTCATACCATGCAACGGTTTCGGCCGGGGTGTATATGTACTGGCTGTGCAGCATGACGGGATGACATTTACAAAAAAAATACTGCTCGGCCTTTAATGAAAATGCTCATTTAAGATGTCAGAAAAGAACGTATCGGTAGCATTGGTGCAGATGAACTGCTTAAATGATAAGGCCGGCAACCTGGAAAAATCGGTAGGCCTGATCAGGGAGGCTGCCATCAAAGGGGCGCAGATCATCTGCCTCCAGGAACTGTTTTTATCAAAGTATTTCTGCTGGGAGGAAAACTATGATTATTTCAGGCTTGCGGAAGCCGTGCCGGGGCCAACCACCTCCATCTTCCAGGAACTGGCTGCAGAGCTAAACGTTGTGCTTGTTGCTTCTTTGTTCGAAAAACGGGCCCGTGGCATCTACCATAATACAGTTGCGGTAATCGATGCCGACGGGAAATACCTGGGCAAATACCGCAAGCACCATATTCCCGATGATCCGGGTTATTACGAGAAGTTCTATTTTACTCCCGGTGACGGGGGGTATAAGGTTTTCAAAACCAGGTACGGCTGTATAGGAACCCTGATCTGCTGGGACCAATGGTATCCTGAAGCCGCCAGGATTGTTGCACTTAAAGGCGCCGAGATCATATTCTATCCTACGGCCATCGGTTGGGATGCCAGGCAGGATCCCGACACAAACCGACAGCAATACCAGGCCTGGCAAACAGTTCAGAGGGGACATGCCGTTGCAAACGGAGTATATATCGTATCGGTAAACCGTACGGGAAGGGAAGGGAATATGAATTTCTGGGGAGGTTCATTCGTTTCGTCCCCCTTTGGCGACCTTATGTTCCAGGCCTCACACGATAAGGAAGAAGTTCATATAGAAAAACTAAGGCTGGGCGTGATCGATGAAATCCGTGTACACTGGCCATTCCTTCGCGACCGGCGTATCGACAGTTACAGGCCGGTCATGAACAGGTTCATCGACAAGGGCTATGATCTCCCATAATACAGCAATGATCCTATGGCAAACGGTATAGTTCATCCCACTCCCAAAGACCTTGGTTACAGCTTCCCCGCCGAATGGCAGAAGCACAGGGCTACATGGCTGAGTTATCCTCATGCTGACTCTTATTCCTGGCCGGGCACACTGCAGAATATATTCCCTTATTACAATGCCTTCATCAGGGAAATCTCAAAAGGGGAGAGGGTCTGTATCAATGTAAGGGACGAAGCCCTGAAAACACATGTCGCCGAAACCCTTTCAGCCGAAGGAGTGGATATGTCACAGATCGATCTCTTCATACATCCCACCAACGACGCATGGTGCAGGGATCACGGACCGGCTTTCCTGCTTAATCGCCAGGCCAGGGACCCCAAAATCATCGTGAGCTGGAGATACAATGCCTGGGGCGGCAAATACCCGCACGATCTTGATGAACAGATACCCGGGCTGGTCGGGAAATTCCTTAAGCTGCCGGTGTATTATCCCGGTATTATAATGGAGGGTGGGGCGGTGGATTTCAACGGGGAAGGCACATTGCTAACGACGACGGCATGCCTCCTCCATGAGAACCGCAATCCGCATTTATTACAGCACGAAATAGAGGAATACCTGCTTAATTTTTATGGAGTAAGCCAGGTCTTATGGCTTGACGACGGCATCGAAGGAGATGATACCAACGGGCATATTGATGATATCACCCGCTTTTTCAAACCCGACGGTTTGATTACCATGGTCGAAAGCAACCGCCTCGATCCAAATCATGCCATACTGGAGGCGAACCTGAAGAAACTGAAGACTTTCCGCCTGCTAAGCGGTAAGCAGCCCGACATAGTTGAACTGCCTATGCCCGATCCCATTGTGTTTGATGATCAGCGGCTCCCGGCTTCATATGCCAATTTCTACATTTCCAACAATGCAGTTATCGTTCCCCTCTACCGATGCAAACAGGATGATCAGGCCATGCGTATAATTGAACAATGCTTTCCTGACCGTAAGGTGGTGGGAATTGATTCGGTTGAGATCATCTGGGGGCTGGGGTCGTGGCACTGCCTGAGCCAGCAGGAACCGGTTTGATGAGATGTGCGCTCCCATGTCGCTCATATACACGCAACGTCGCTGCGCCTTATCGCTCGCATCCTCACACCCCTGCTGCGCTGTGTTCCTCGCATCCTCACACCGCTGCTGCGCTTTGTCGCTCGCATCCTCGCACCGCTGCTGCGCCTTATCGCTCGCATCCTCGCACCGCTGCTGCGCCTTCTTCGTCGCTCACACCGGACTTCACCAAAACAGAATCTTTTCACTAGTTCGCTCCTTGAAGCCAAGGCAGCTTGTGTGAGATGCTTCGCTCGATATAACCAAGGCAGCTTGTGTGAGATGCTTCGCTCGATATAATCAAGGCAGCTTTTGTGACATACGGAGCTACATCATCAGGAAGTGGTCTGCAATAACCAGCGCCGCCATGGCTTCCACGATAGGGACGGCCCGGGGGACGACACAAACATCATGCCTGCCGCTGCCTGTGTATTGCACCGGCCGGCCATGTTTATCGATAGTTTCCTGGGACTGCAGTATGGACGAAACAGGCTTGAATGCCACCCTGAACTCAACAGGCATCCCGTTTGAGATGCCGCCCTGGATGCCTCCTGAAAAATTCGTCGAAGTGCTGATACTGCCATCCGCAGAAACAATAAAAGAATCGTTGTGCTCAGAGCCTTTCATCCTTGCTCCTTCGAAACCCGATCCATATTCAAATCCTTTCACGGCATTGATGCTCATCATGGCCCTGGCAAGGCCTGCCTGTAATTTGTCAAATACAGGTTCCCCTAATCCTGCCGGCAGCCCGCTGATAACACATTGGATTATTCCCCCTGCAGTATCCCCGGCTTCTTTCAGGGCCATGAGGTATTCATTGGCTGCTGTTTCTTCAGAAGGTAATTTAAACCTGCCGATCTCGCAAACAACAGCTTTGATCTTGATTCCTTTTGAGTTAAGGAACAGCCTGGCAAAGGCTCCCCCTGCAACACGGGCAGCCGTTTCACGGGCAGAGATACGGCCCCCGCCCCGGTAATCGCGATGCCCGAACTTTTTTTCCCAGGCGTAGTCGGCATGCGATGGGCGAAAAAGGTCTTTGACAGCTGAATAGTCCTCCGAACGGTGGTCTTTGTTAGGAATAATGAAAGCAATGGGGGCCCCGGTCGTTTTACCTTCGAAAACACCTGAGAGGATCTCGATACGGTCTTCTTCTTTGCGGGGCGAGGAAAAATTGCCGAACCCGGGAGCCCTGCGGTTGAGCTCCGACTGTATGAAGTGAAGGTCGATAGGAAAATCAGCAGGAAATCCGTCAAGAACCCCGCCGGTACAGGAACCGTGTGATTCCCCGAAGGTCGTCAGCACGAGAATTTTTCCGAATGAATTTCCGCCCATAAAACAGGGATCATGAACAAGCCCGGCATTGCCGGAAATACTCCGCAGGTTTAGACCTGCTGCTGTTTCAGTATCTTAAGCTTTGCTTCCAGGACTTTCAGCTCGCTCTTGGTCTTATTGATCTTATTCTCGAATTCTTCCCTCAGTATGGCCGCATTCTTGGATTTTGCAAGGAAGCCGATGTTGTTTTCCCAGAGGTTAACGTCTTCTTTCATCTTGCTGATCTTGTTGATCAGGACTTCTTTCTCACGGCCAATCATCCTCCTCGCATTCGGATCATTCTTAAGATGGTCCATCCTGTTCTGGTAGTTCAGCGTGGAAATCTCAATCTCACTTATTTTAAGGTGGTCGAGATGCTTGTTTACAACAGCCCTGAATTCATTCTGAAGCCTGTCTTTCTCCTTGATGGGAATATGCCCGATCTCAGACCATTCCCTCTGGAAATTCTTCAGTATCTCGAGGTTGGCGTTCTTGTCTTCGCTGAATTCATATTCGTTAAGCCTCTTCAGAAGATCATTTTTCTTATTCAGGTTTTCTTCTTCATGCGACTGGACATTGCTGAAGTATGAGGATTTTGCATTGAAAAATTCGTCACAGGCGGCCCTGAAACGTTTCCAGATCTTGTCGGAATGCTTCTTGGGTACCGGGCCGATCTTCTTCCATTCACCCTGCAGCCTGATCATTTCCTGGCTGGTCTTCTTCCAGTCGGTATTGGCTTTCAGCGATTCGGCCTGCAGGCAAAGTTCCACCTTAAGATTGTAGTTATGCAGCTGCTGGTCTTTCAGCTTGTCAAAAAATTCTTTTTTGTTGGAAAAGAAAGCATCGAGGCTGGTTTTAAACCTCGTCCAGATATCGGTGTTCACCTTCTGGGGCACAGGACCTATGCTTTTCCATATGTTCATCAGTTCGTTGACCTTATTCGTCTGCTCCTGCCACTCCTTTATTGTTTCATTTTTGGAAGTGAGGACTTCTTCGGCCTGTTCGCAAAGAGCAGTTTTTGTTTCCAGGTTTTTACCCTGTTCATCCTCTACCCGGGTATAATGTTCCCTGCGGCGTTCGTTGATCTTATCGGTCGCGTTTTTGAACCTTTCCCAAATCTCGTCTTTTTTATCTGCCGGTGCAGGGCCTATTTCCTTCCATTCCTCATGGTATTTCTGGAGTTTCTTGAATGATTTCAGGATGGATGTTTCAAGCAGCAGTTCTTCGGTCTTTTCGCAAAGCGCCATCTTGGCTTCAAAATTTTTCTTCAGGTCAAGGTCTTTCAGTTCCTTGTTGACCTTGACTTTTTCGAAGAATTTTTCAACCAGGAAGTGGTAATTCTGCCATAGGTTGTTTATCTCGCCCCTGGGGACCATGCCCACATTCTTCCAGCGTTCCTGCAAGGCTTTGAATTCATCGTAGGTTTTTTTCAGGGTCTCCTCAGATCCGATGAGCTGCTTAAGGTCCTCAATGATCTGGAGTTTCCTCTTCAGGTTTTCGTGCTTCAGCTTTTCCTGTTCCTCTATATACCTCGCCTTGTTGGCCTTGTATATATTGAAGATCTCGTTGAACTTAACATCCAGTTCATCCTGTTCGGCAGGAAGTTCTTCTTTTACTTCGCCTTCCTTTGGTTCTCCTTCGGCACCAAGAGCTGCCTCATATTTGGTGAGGCTTTCCTCTTTTTTCTTCTTCAGGAAAGCGACTTTTATCAGTGCGATCGTTGTTTTGATCACATTGATATCGTCTTCTTTTACTGCTTTTTCGAGGAGATCGACCAGTTCGGCACGCGACATCTGGTCGTAATTTACCTTAGTTTCTGGGCTTTCATGCTCCGCTGCAAGCTCTTCAAGATGCTCTTCTTCATCGTGCTCAGCCACAAGCTCTTCAAGATGCTCTTCCTGGTTCACGGCTACAGGTAGAACCAGTTCGGCGTGGAATTCTTCGGTTATTACTTTTTCTGTCTGATTTGACTCAGTGGGCAGAGGGTTAATGTTAATAGGTTCCGCGATAACTGCAGATGAAGAATTCTCCTCCCGCGCAGTATCTTCTACTGACCCGGGATTCGGGGTGTTTTCTGTGTTTTCCATTATAATATAAACTCCAATTATGCATATTATTGTTCAGAGTCCGACCTGGGCCGGTAATGATTAGCTTTAAAGGGAAGCAAAGATAATAAATAATATAATAGCGTTAACGAAATCAAGCCCGGAGCCTCAAGGCATGGCGCGGCGGTTGAAGAGGATATACCCGAAATTCAGGTTGAGATGGAAACTTTCGGGCGATTTGTCATAATAATTTACACCCAGTGAAATAGGACCAAGCGGGCTGTGGTAAACGAAAGAGGTGGATCCT
Source organism: uncultured Bacteroidales bacterium (assembly GCA_903837605.1). GTDB lineage: Bacteria > Bacteroidota > Bacteroidia > Bacteroidales > FEN-979 > CAIRDP01. Next base: position 8,696 of record CAILVF010000050.1, read on the forward strand.
ATAACAGAGCGGGTGCTGAACACCGGGCCCAGGGATGCAGTTTGTTTTGCCGGGTCCTCAAGAATTTCCTGGTAAGGCTGAAAAAGATACCCCTCAAGCCTGTATTCAATTTTTTTATACACCCTTACGATCACCTTGAGCCCTGCCCCTGCATAACTCAGTGCCCTGAAGTTTGGCAAGATCAGGGTCTGGCTTTCCGGCACAGGCTGGAATGCCGGGGCGTGGATCAGGCTTGAAACATAATTGCTGAACAGGGCCTGGTTTGAAACTACGGCTTCCCCGTAAAAACCCAGTTTCACAGGACCGAATGATTTAAAATAGTTGTCGTAAAGAAGCCTGAAGCAGAACCAGTCATGATGGTTCTCAATTTCATTTTTCTCGGTACTGGTGGACCCCGGGAGGAAATCTTCGGTCCCGTTAACGTATGCAAGGCTCAGTTTCAGCCTGGCCCCCGCCGAAGCATACTGCTTCCTGTTCAGGCTGTTGAGGTCGAAGCAAACCGAAGGCGCAAAGAAATTAAACCCCGTTTGGTCAGCCGTATCATACCTCGAAAACTGGTTTGACTGGTAGTATTTATTATTGGTGAAGGCATAGGTGAGATCAATCCCCAGTTTCCCTGCATTGGTAATGGGGAGCCCGATACAGACATCTCCGAAATATTCCCGTTCAATGATATAACTCGGCGTTTTATCGTCAAAGAAAAAGGTCGCATTTTTAAAATAATCGAAGTGGTTATAGGTATAACTCAGGTCGATATACCAGGGGTATTTTGTATTGAAATCCACCCTGGCCCCGAGTTTGGCGGAGGCATAGAACTTACCGAAATACCCGTTTGCAAGGAAGTGCAGGGCATTGTTCCAAAGGTATTTATACCGTAATTCAAGAAAGGCTTCATTAACAGTCCCCAGCGAAAGGTTACCGCCGAAGTCCACGCTGAATTTGTCGGCTTTCCGTATGTCGAGAAGAAGGTCATAATGCCCTGTCAGGGGATTGAACCTGGCCCCGGGATAAATCGTTTTAATAAAGCCCTCATCGATAAACCGGTAATATTCCGGCCTGAGATCGTCGAGGCTCACAATCTCCCGGCCATGTTTGAGAACCTGTTTTACATAAGCGGCCTGGGACCTGGTAAGCCCCTTCGGTATAATCGAATCAAAAACAAGCCCGGGCTTAGAATTATTAAATGTTTCCCTTCGGCGGATGAGGTCTTCGGCAGATACACTGTCGTGCACCAGTTTACGGATCGCGGGGATTTTGCGCATGGCAGCTGCATAACCGCTGTCGGCAAGAACCCTGGTATGTCCGAAATCAAGCAGGTCCACCGAAGGCACATTCGGGAGGATAAGCACCGAGTTTGGGTAGGGGATGCCGGAGCTTTGTTTCCCCATAAGCATGATGAGCAATTGTGAAACAATATCCTCGGGATCCGGCTTGTCATAGCGTTCAGCCACTCTGCTGCCTATAATGACATCCGCCTTGAAGTCATCAGCTGCAACATTTGTAGGGAAGTTGTTGTACATGCCCCCGTCGTACATCAGTTTATTGTTAAGAATTACCGGGTTATATATGAACGGGATGCTCATGGATGCCCTGATAGCGCTGGAGAGGTCCCCTTTTTTCACTATGACTGCGGATGAGGAGTCGATATCAGCCACAACACAACGGAAGGGTACGAAAAGTTTGTCAAAATCGCCACCTGCGGCTGCATTTGCGGGGGCAAAAAGTTCCATGAAGCGGAAGTCGATCATGAAAGGGGACTTCAGGCTGGCTGGCAGGGAAGAAGTCAGTTTCTTTTTCGGGTTGATATCCAGCGATACCCAGGATGCATTTGGCTCTTCTCTCCTGTAATAATAAACATATTCGTCGTACATCGTGCCCAATGCGTTTTTCTGGAACTCTTCCGAACTGATCATGGTTTCTATCTCGTCGGGGGTGTATCCCGAAGCATACAGTCCTCCTATGATCGCGCCTACCGAGGTCCCTGCAATATAACTGATTGGGATATGCTGTTCTTCAAGGGCCCTGAGCACTCCTATATGCGCCCCGCCCTTGCTGGCTCCGCCTGAAAGTATCACGGCTACCTTCTGGGAATGAGCGAATAGACAGCAGATTACAAGTATGTATAAAAGCGTCAGTTTTCTGAAGGACATGGAACAGTATTGGTCTCTCAAAGGTAAGGGAAAAATGGGGGATGCAGGATATGCAGCTTCGCTGCGATTACTGGATATCCAGCTATCCAGTAACCCAGTAACCCAGTAATCCAGCTATCCAGCTATACCTTCTCCAGCGCCTGCTCCACGTCGGCGATGATATCTTCCACTTCTTCGATGCCTACCGAGAACCTTACCAGTTCATCAGAGATGCCTCCCTGTCTCCTGGCTTCGGGGGAGAGTTTCGAGTGGGTCATGGATGCCGGGTGCTGGATAAGGGTTTCTATGCCTCCCAGTGAAACTGCAAGAACGCAGAATTCAACGGCGTTCATCATCTTGCGGCCGGCTTCGAGCCCGCCTTTCAGTCCGAACGAAATCATGGCTCCGGGGCCGCGCATCATTCTCTTCCCGAGTTCATACTGGGGATGAGATTTAAGCCCGGGGTAAAGCACCCATTCAACTTTGGGGTGTTTCTCCAGGTATTCGGCCACTTTCATGGCATTTTCCTGTGCGCGGTCGAGGCGGATCGCCAGTGTTTTAAGTCCGCGGCGTGTGAGGAATGCCTGGTGGGGGTCCATATTGCAGCCCAGGTTTACCATCATGGTCCTGATCTTTTTGTACTCGGCAGGATCCTTCACCACAATCATTCCGCCCACGATATCGGCATGGCCGTTGAGGAATTTCGTCAAGGAATGTAGAACGATATCCGCCCCCTGGTCCAAAGGATTCTGAAGGTACGGACTGCAAAACGTATTGTCGACGCATACAGGGATGTTGTGCTGATGTGCGATCTCGCAGATAGCGGGGATATCTGAAATACCCATGGTAGGATTTGCAGGGGATTCAAGATAAATAAGGCTTGTGTTGGGGCGGATGGCTTTTCTCACCTGCTCGAGGTCGGTCGTGTCGATATAGGTAGACTCCACGCCAAACCTTGCGTATGTGCCTTCCATGATGCCACGGGCTGGGCCGTAAACCGCATTATGGCTCACGATATGCTTTCCTGCTCCAAGGTAACTCATATAAACGGTATTTACTGCCGCCATTCCTGATGATGTAGCTATCCCGTCATGCCCGTGTTCAAGCATGGCGATGGTCTTTTCAAGATCCAGGGTAGTGGGGTTGTCAATACGAGTGTAAATGTAGCCGTCGCTTTCGCCCGAAAACAGGCGGGCTCCGTGTTCTGCGCTGTCAAAGGCAAAAGTAGAAGTCTGGTAGATGGGCATGATAACGCTGCCGTGGGGATCTTTAAACCCCTCACCATGCACAAGTGCGGAATTGAATCCGGTATGTTTCTTTTTCATAAAAAATGGAATTATAATGAATTGTATGATCTTGTTTACTTCCTGACGATGATGATCTCATTCTCGATGGCAGGGTCCAGGTGGCGTTTTACTGCGCAAAGAGAGGCCGATTGAACCAGGGCTGAATCATATTTCTCGGGGAAATGTGAAGGAATGAAGATCTTGATAATGAATTTACCGATATTCTTGGTTGCAGGGTTGATGGTATAATCAAGGCTGAGGCTCACATCCTGGGTCGGCAGCCCGCGCTGGTCGCAGAAACCCTTGACATAGATCCCCGCGCAGGTTCCCAGGGATGAAAGGAATAATGCGAACGGTGTGGGTGCGCTGCCTTCTCCGCCAGCACGCACGGCCTGGTCGGTTTCAACGGTAAATCCCTCGAGCTTTGCATTGACCTTCTTGGGTCCTGCGAAATATATTTCTATTGACATGTGTAGATGTGTTAGCGGGTTTGAGTGTGCAAAGGTACGGAAAATCACAATGTCCCGGCGATGGTGATAATCATGAATATTGTGATTTTTATCACATATAACGCATCACCATTAACGATTCGTTTTAAACGCATCGCGGCTCAGGGTTCCCGCTTCCCGTTTCCCGCTTCCCGCTTCCCGCTTCCCGTTTCCCGCTTCCCGTTTCCCGCTTCCCGCTTCCCGCTTCCCGTTTCCCGCTTCCCGTTTCCCGCTTCCCGCTTCCCGCTTCCCGGCTCACCAGCCTGCTGTATTGCTCAAAAGCTTCATTGTAGCGGCTTCTGATTTCTTTCGCCGGGAGCCCCCATTTCTCAGGATCGTAAACATGTGCGCTTTTAAAAGACTGTGCCCTGCACCTTTCCTCTGCCAGGAAAAGGCTGAATTTATCAGACAACGGGATCCCGAAGTGATCGTACATGCGTTTGACCTCTCTTTCGATGTTTTCAACCAGGTCATCATACAGGTTTACGAAATACCTGTTACCCGGCCAGCTTTTAAAGACTTCAAGCGGGTAGGAGAAGAGGTAGTCGGATGTTCTCAATGTTCTTTCAGTAATCGTTTTCAGTTCAACCGGTGTATGAAATATCTCGCTGAAACGGATATACAGGCTGATGGCTGAAGGCACGACCTGCTCAGGGAAACGGGCTGTGTAAATGAAACAGCCATCGGGGAATGTCTGCTGAAGCGAATGCATCTTCGGGATATGGCTGGCGCTTTTCGAGAAGTAGATTTTATCTTTCCCGAAAACATACAAATGTTTCTGAATGCACTTTCGGTAAAACGTCATTATTTTTTTCTTTCGTTTTTCGTCAGCCGACTGGTCGAACCGCATCAGGAAATCGTAGAGTTTCAGCCCCGGGAAAAAGAATATCAGGAAAAGGTTTGAAAAAATGTGAAGAAGAACCAGGTCATCGTCTTCATAACCAAAAAAAGAGCTTGGGTGTATGGGATTATAATCCCTGAACAGATATAAATCCAGCCTTCTAAGCCTGCGGCCCAGGAAGCAGTTAAAGCTCTTGTCGGTTTTCGATAAAAAGAGAAAGAATTTTTTCTGGATAATGGATGGGGCATAAAGCATTTCCCATAATTTCATGGAAGTAATTTGTTCCCGGTCGGCACACAATACATTCTGCAGCCAGGTCGTCCCGGTCCTGGGCATGCTTACAACAAACAATGGTGATTTAATGATGACGCCCCTGTATGAGGGGTAAAAAATATTGTCAAGGGCAAGACCGATATGGTTGAAAAGTTCAACTATGCCATAAAACAATAAGATGATCGCTTTTTGCAGGTACTTTTTCATATCTTCCTGAAATTAACAGGACCGCCGGCAAGCCTGTATTCATCCAGCCTGCAGGAATTGATCATGCGGCCATTATAGGGCATGAGGTTTACACAGCCGTCACAAAGGTTGGCTTCCCTGTCGATCATTTCGAATGGCTGCTGAAGGACCATGGATTGAACATGTATCCCATCAAACAGTCTCATTGGATTCATGGCAACTGCTTTCAGGTATTTTGCGAAGGCCTTCCTGATATGCTTATCGAATACCGACAACAGGAAAACGGTTTTTCCTGCGGAAGGCACCGTCGCATCATATTTCCCGAATAACAGGTGGACCATGAACTGATAGAATTGAATTGTTTTCCCTCCCATTTCACCGTAGATCACTGAATCAGATCCAATATTGTTTATGATGAGCATTTTATAGGTGTCCAGCCTTGAAGTCCCAGGCAAATAGGAGCAGGGGTAAACATTGCTGAAGCTCTCACTGAGCATATTATAAATATCCATGGTTGAAATATCGATCTCATCCATATTTTTCACATTATTGGAAAAAAGTTTGGGATCTACGCGCTGCCCATCTGCAACCATTTCATAACCTTCATACCTCGGTATCCCCCTGAAAGCTATCAATGAAAGGTGGCTCACTTTCGAAATATTCTTTCTGAACCATCCTACAATGTCTTTTACATCACCAAGGTTTGAATGGCGTATGGTGATGTTAAATCCGCATTTGATCTTCCCTTTATGCAACAGGCCGGCATAATACTGCCGTAATTCATTCATTCCTGACTCGGTTTTCCCGGTCCATCCCGGCCTGCCCTGGTTTGCGTCGACATGAAGGTAAAACTGGTACAACCCGGCTTTTTTAAGTTCACTTATCAAACCAGTTGTGAGAAGTTCACCGTTAGACAGTATAATTGGTTTCAGCTTCAGTGCCGATATGAATTTAACCACCTCGATGATATCGGGATGCATCAGGGGTTCTCCCCCCGAGATGCAGATACGGCTGCAATTGGTGCTTTTATGGCTGAACAGGATATCCTCTTTGATATCTTTGAGGGCCTTATGGCCTTCCAGGCTGTTTTTTCGGAAGCAGCCGGGGCAGTTAAGGTTGCATACGTCAGTAACTTCTATCCAGGCCCCGGGATTATCGGTTTTGGACCATGGCATCCGAAATAAATCCTCTCTTACGAAATTCATAAAGGCTCAGTTTAAGTTTCTTTTGGGGAACGATAGTATCTCCGTAAACCCTGTATTCATCAAGTTCGCAGGGGTTAATGAGCATATCGTTAAAAATCATGGGATTCACGCAATGTTCGCAAACGTTCTTCTCGCCCCGGATGAATTCAATGGGCTGCTGGATGATCATCGACTGCAGGTATACTTTCTCAAACAGGACCCGGGGATTTTTCAGGAGTTTTTCCAGGTAAATCCCCAGGGTCTTTCTCATTTGTTTGTCGAAGATTGACATCAGGAAGACTTTCTTACCGATGACAGGGTCAGGGATGAATGAAAAGTACCTTCCCCTTAACAGGTGGTAAAATGCCTGTGTAAGTTCCATGGACATGGCTCCCATCACTCCGAAAAACGACTTCTCGGATCCTATGTTCACGATGAATAACTGTTTGTCGGTTTCCGGGAGGGCATCCCCGCTGATATATGCGGAGGGCAGGTAATCAGGATGATCTTTGCGGATGATATCCAGGATCTCCTCTGTCGTGATATCGATGTTGGAAGTGTCAGGGTAAAGATTGACCAGTTTATCTTCAGGAACTTCACTGTCTTTTACAAAATAGCCAAATCCGGGCATGACTGGTATCCCCCTCAGCGCAATCAGTGAGATATGCTGCACCTTATGCATGCCTGCACGGTACCACTTCATGATAGCCGGTATATGAGCAAGGGTTTCACGAACAACCGTGATATGGAACCCGCATTGAATGCCTTTGTGTTTCCACAGCATATCGGCATAAACCTGTCGCAGCTCATTCAGTTCCGTCTCGTTTTTCCCTGACCATCCCTCCCTTTCCTGCTGTGCATCCACATGAATATGTATCCTTTTAAGGCCTGCTTCTTTCAGTCTTCCAAGAGATTCATCGTTCAGTTCCTTCCCGTTGGTAAGGAGAAGAGGTTTCAACCCGAGGGAAGAGATAAACCTTATCACCTCCGTGATATAAGGATATATAAGCGGCTCCCCGCCTGCGATCACCATGGTGTCGCAATTCGTCAGCTTCCTGCAGAGCAGAATTTCCTGTTTTACTTTTTCCAGGGGTTTGTCACCCTCAAGACGCTGGCGGTAGCAGCCCGGGCAGAGGAGATTGCAGCGGTCGGTGACTTCGACCCAGCCCCCCTGGTTGTCGGTTTGGGACCAGGGCAGTTTGTACATCGTATTCCGGTTTGTTTTCAAGGCTTCTAATGTTAGCTGACGGATTTTATGACCTGTAAAGGACCCCCGTATTTCCTGTATTCATCGAGCCTGCAGGAGTTGATCAGCTTCCCCTGGTAAGCCATCATATTCGGACAGTCATCGCAGAAGTTGATCATCCCTTCATCTACTTCATTCGGCTGCTGAAAATGGATGCTCTGCACATAGATGCTGTTAAACAAATGGAGCGGATTGCGCAACACTGCTTTTATAAAGTGTTTGGCCGACTTACGCACCTCCCTGTCGAACACGGAAGCGAGAAATACTTTCCTGCCGACTTTTGAGCTGTCGAGGAAGGCAAAATAGCGCCGTCTAAAGAAGTGATAGGCAACCTGGGATAGTTCCACCGTTTCGGCGCCAAGCACACCCATCCACAGCCTCTTTGACCCGATAGCGGCTATGTTGATGAATTTGTTGATCTCGTATCTTGAGGTTCCGTTCAGGTAGGCGCTTGCATGGAGCCCCGGAAATGATTTAAGAAGGGAATCATACATTTCCTCGCTGGTAATGGATATTTCGTAGGGATCGGGCCTGCCCTGGGAGTAATCTCCCGGCGCTATGACTTTTCCTTCGGCAATGAACTTAAACCTGCTGTCATCGGCAATGGCCCGGTAAGCAATGAATGAAATATGCTGAACTTTGTGAAGGTTTTTAAGGCACCATTCAACGACAGGGGGTATGAATGCGAAATTTGACCTGAAGACCGTTACATGAAAGCCGCATTGTATGCTTTTGGTGTTCCAAAGCATATCGGCATAATACTGCCTCAGTTCGTTCAATTCTGTTTCGGTTTTCCCGGCCCAGCCTTCACGTTTCTGGAGGCTGTCGATATGCAGGTGGATCTTTGCCAGTCCGGCCTTTTTCAGTTCCGATACATATTCAGGGGTAAGGAGCAAGCCGTTGGAGATGATGATAGGTTTTATGTTCATTTTACTGATGAACCTCACCACTTCGACCAGGTTTGGATATCCCAGGGGCTCCCCTCCTGCGATGGTGATATAATCGCAGTTCGTCAGCGCTGCCGTGTCAACAATGTCCTTGTAAACCGCATCAAGGGGCCTGTGGCCTTCAATCTGGCTGCGGTAACATCCGGGGCACTGCATGTCGCATACATCGGTCACTTCGATCCACCCCCCGGGATTGTCGGTTTTTGACCAGGGGAACCTGTAAAGTTTTTTTCGGTCTGTCATATGAAAGTAAATTAAGTGATGCGGCCTTTATTCATAGTTCACATAAGCTGTTTCCTGTAAATCCTGAAACGTTTGCAGAGTTTACCACCCAGCCTTTCCATTACGCTTCTGACAAGTAGGTTGTTTTCAAGTTCATGATGGCTGTCCATCACGGTGTAGCCTGCTTTTTTTGCTTCTTCGATGATACTCAGCATCCCATAGGCATCCAGGCCCGAGCCCCTGAAACCGGAATGCACGCCGGCCAGCAGTAAATCAAACTGTTTTGTTTTTTTGGGAGCTCTAAGCAGGTAAAACAACCCAAAAGGGAACAGTTTCCCCCGGGCTTTCCTGAATCCGTAATTCAGGTTTGGTACGCCGAGAATAAATGCGGCCAGGGTTTGTCCATGAAACGCGACCTTGACAAACCTGGGATCGATCACAGGAAGAAATTTTCTGCCAATGGCAATGATTTCATCGTCGGTAAGGGGATCATAACCGTACAAGCCTGCGAAACTCTCGTTCATAAGCTGCAGTACAGGCTTCAGCCAGGGCTTCAGCTCTTTCTTTTTCTTAAAATCAGGGAAGTCGAACTGTTTCCTGTCATAAAGCCGCTGCACTATTCTTTTGTATGCTTCCGGAACCGGATTCGTGAGGTCGACCTGGTAGACCACATAGTCAATCTCTTTTACATATCCTGATGATTCCACGAACCCGGGCAGGTATTCAAAATTGTAATAGGTAGCCAGGGTGGGTTCGAAATCAAATCCCTCTATAATAAAGCCTTCAGGGTCCTGGTCTGAAAATCCCATGGGGCCCGTCACTTTTTTCATACCATGAACCGATGCCCAGTCTTCAACATGTTTCAGAAGGGCATCTGCGATTGCCTGGTCGTCGTAACATTCCAGGTACCCGAAGCATGCATTTTTCTCCCCGAGTCTTTCGTTTCTCTGCCTGTTAATAATGCCCATAATGCGGCCGACCGGCCTGTTCCCTTCATAAGCCAGTAAGAGCAGGGTGTCGTTTTTTTGAAAAGCGGGATTTTTTTTCCGGTCGAAATAACTCCATTCCTCAACCAGCAGGGGAGGAACCCATCGTTCATGCATTTTATGGATTTTAAACGGCAGCATGATAAAGGCCCGGAGTTCGCGTTTTGTATGGACCGGCCTTATCCTCAGGTCCGGATGCGTGGTTTCGTTTGTCATATAGGGTTTGTTTACCATGTCATGATTTTCCTGACTTTTTCAAAAACCGAGAGAACCCTTGCCAGTTGGTCTTCGGTATGCGTTGCCATATAACTGGTCCGCAGTAATGAACGTTTGCTTTTCACAGCAGGGGGAAGGGCAACATTAGTATAGATCCCATCCCTGAAGAGGAGGTCCCAAGCCCTCATCGTTTTAAACTGGTCGCCTATCAATACAGGCACTATGGGAGTCTGGCTGTTCCCGGTATTATAACCTGATGCTGTAAGGCCGGTTTTCATGGTCATCCCAATTTTATTGACTCTCTCGATAAGCCGGGGTTCCCTGTCGATGATGTCGAGGGCTGCAATCACCGTTGCAAGGTTTGCAGGTGGAAGGCTGGCGCTGAAAATGAACGGACGGGCGGTATGCTGGATCCAGTGTATGACTTCTTTTTTACCGGCAATGAAGCCCCCGACAGAAGCCAGTGACTTGCTGAAAGTCCCCATGACCAGGTCTACCTTGTCAATGCAGTTAAAATGTGCAGGGGTGCCATGTCCTTTCCCAAGCACTCCAATGGAATGGGCATCATCGACCATCAGACGGAAATGATATTTTTCACACAAAGCCGTGATCTCCGGCAAGGGTGCAATATCGCCTTCCATACTGAAGACCCCGTCGACAATCACCAGCTTCCCCGGTTTTTCATCGGGGTATGACTTAAGGACCTCTTCCAGGGAATGCATATCGTTATGCCTGAAATAGCGGACTTCAATCGTTTTGTTTGCTTTTGCCAGGCCCACCCCGTCATTGATGCTCCCGTGAACTTCCTTGTCAAGTACTACAATATCCCCCCTTCCCAATATTGAGCTGATGGTGCCCAGGTTGGCCTGGTAGCCGGTGGCAAAAACCAGGGCGCTTTCCATCCCGGTAAACGCTGCCAGCCGGTCTTCCAGGTCAAGATGCAGTTGCAAGGTCCCGTTCAGGAATCGTGAGCCGGTGCAGGAAGTCCCGTATTTCTCCAGCGCCTTGACAGCTGCTTCCTTTACACCCTGATGCATCGTAAGTCCCAGGTAATTGTTGGAACCAATCATAATGAACCGCCGGCCTTCATGAATGAATTCTGTCCCTTCAGGCTCATCCACAGGAATGAAAAACGGGTACAATCCCAGGGCCTGGGCCATTCTCGGGTTGGTGGGATATCCCAGTGAACGGGCGTAATCAGCCTCGTAATAAAACCGTTTGCACTTTTCGAACAGGTCCATAATCAATCTTCTACCCAGCCATTCAGTTTGGCCAGATTACGGCGGTCAAGAACTTCATAAAGAAAATCATGTGCCTCTATGCATACTTCGGGAGGCATGGCCCCTTTGAGATGTATTTTCCCCTGGGCGATCATAATGGCGCCTATGGATGCCGGAACCCCTGTCGCCGGGCCGAGCCGGCCTACCGATGAAAACAGTATCTTTTTCGTTTTGCCTCTTTTCCGGCCTTTCAGCCTTACCATCAATGCTGCCTCGGGGGCTACGTTGGCCAGGCTTTTACAGCGTTTGAGCAGCTTAGTGGCAGCAAAGTCCATGGCCTCGACATGCGATCCGTTCACACGCACGGGCCCGATGGCTTCCCTCACAAGTTTCCCAAGTTCAAGGATGTCGTTGTTTACGCCCGACGGAATGAATGTTGCTTTATTATCAACAATTCTTGCCGATGGATAAGATCTTGATAAGGTAATGGGTTCCGGATGGCCTATGTGGAAGACTTCGACATTCCCGATGGGAGCTGGGAATTCAAGGATCTCCCCCCCGTCGACAAAGGACCTCATCTCTTTCATTATCCCTCCTTCCACGGTATAAGCCTTGCCTGAAAGTGAATACAGCAGGTGCTGGCTCAGGGCAAATCCGCCCGGATCGGCCCCGCTCATGACCCAGGCCGTGTGGATCTCATCCACCTCGTCGAGCTGGTCGGCAGCAGCCCTGACCAAAACGTTATCAATGCCGGGGGCTCCCCCCAGGCCGAATATGATGGGAATGCCGGCATCTTTTGCCGCTTCGTCGAGATCGTACATTTTATAGGTTATCTCGTACTCATCATTGACATCGACCAGGGGGACCCTGGCTTTGATCGCGGCATATGCCACAGGCAGCTCATATTTGTAATTCGGTCCGGCGCAGTTTACGGCTACCTTACAGTCTTTCATGAGTTCTGCCACTGCATCGGAATCGGAGATGTCAATCCTTGCCTCAGTTATTTTAGTTGACCGTCCCTTGAGGGAAGGAATGAACCCTGAAGAATTGGACATCGTTCGTGTGCCTACGATTATTTCTTCAAAGACCCCGTAATCATACAGGTCCCTGAGCGCTTCTTTCCCTATTTCACCACAACCAAGTAATAATGCTTTCATGTTATGTACGTTTTAAATTTCAACATCCCATCCAGTTATCCAACTATCCAGTCATCCAGTCATCCAGCTATCCAGTCATCCAGTCATCCAGTCATCCAGCTATCCAGCCCTCAGTCCCTCAAACACCGCACCGGCAGACCTGATCTTTTATCAGTATTTGTATACATGATGCCCCCGTCGGCATTGCCCATATAAAAAGCTTTTCCCGTAAGGCTGTCGGCAGGCGTTGAAGACCACCACTGATAGGATAATCCTCTTGCGGATGAATATTCCCCGTTTGCAAAGCGGAATCTTCCCGGCAGGGCAAAGGGATCTTCACTCAGGCTTCCTGTAACGGCAGGAATGGGTTCTGCCAGTTTTTTACCTGCTGCCGATCCCCCTCCGAGGCAGTCGACAAGCGACGACCATTCTGATAATGACGGCACATGCCATCCCTTCGGGCAAATGCCGCGACTGTCGTTCATGGCATTCCAGTTATACAGATTGCCGGTGTTATTGCTTGCTGAAGAATCACTCACATAACTGCAGGTAGCGCCGGCAGCAGCTTTCCCCCAATCCCCGTTCGCCTTTACATCGGCAATTGGTTCCCCGTTGCGGTAATGTTTAACCATCAGGTTCCCGGCCAGCCATACCTGTCCTGCAACAGCAAACGTGTGATACACGTTGCCGTCGGTATCGGTCACATTGCTGTGCAGCCTGGTAAAATGAGCCATAGGAACACTGGTATAGTGATTATTCAAAGCATACATCATCAGTTTTTTCCGGTTTTCATTGAATTTTGCCTGGTCCCGGTGTATGGGGATGGAAATTTTCACCGAACCTATAGTAGCTCCAATGCAAGCACCAAAACCTAAACCCCAGCAGCCTACCCATAAAGCGGCTCCGGCATTATGGCCGATGCATGCACCGGTAATAACACCCGCAACAAACCCTGCAGCCATGCCGATCAAAGCCCCCCTGTTGATGCTGCGCTTCCTCCTGATCTTAATGTTCTCGATGGAGCTGACCTTAAATTGGGAAACAGCGAAGTTGCCTGCGACATAATCCTCAGTGTTTTTTGAATTGGAGAGTATCACCGAGGAGTCCCTTATCTCAAAAAGTACCCCTTTTTGCCTTGAAGGTTCTTTATCCAGCTTGAGCCACGACTTATAAAGTTTCTTTTTCCAGATCGAGTCTTTCTGCGCAGCTGCAGGACCGGCCATACATAGGATAAGTGCTGCAATGAGTAAAGTTGTTCTCATAATGAACTTGTTTTTTGAACATGTTTACGGTTAAAAATAAATCCGGCGATCAATAATATTTCCCCAATGACAGCTTCCAGGATGGGCGGCCTGCCGGGGGTATGTGAGCTGATTATAATTGTGGCGTAGGAGATACAGATCATGGCGATGGTGCCGATGATAAGTATCAATGAAGGTATCCATGGAATCCTGCACTGTGTAAATTTGTATTGCAGGAAAATCATTGCGAAAGCCAGTGAAATGAATCCACCCGAAGTTGCTCTCATCAACGCCAGGATGAGGTATCTCGTGGCAGGGTCAACCTGGGTCCAGTCCATGGATATTGCAACAGAGTGATAGGGCATGAAACTGTTCCTGAATAAATAAATGAATCCAAAAGAAAGGAGGATCGCTGCAGACAGGAAGGTGGTAAGATTTCCGCTTATGTTTTTCATAATTCCTGTGTAAAGTGTCTGAATCAAAATTACCATGGTCCCGGGGCGGATCAAAACTGATTTACGCTAACCGGGGGAGGATATTTGCATAAAATCCAAAATCGGCCGGTCCCGGTGGCCTGGATTTGCAGGATTTGCAAAATCGCGGGATCTGACCGGAAACTATTGCATGAAATGGTTTTTTTGATGTGAAGTCATTGCCTGGATGCGGGATAACGGGATGCGGGATAACGGGATCAACAAAATATATGTAATCTACCTTATATCATGATTCTCTTATCCCGCTATCCTGCATCGGTGCGAAGCACCCTTATCCCGCATCTGTGCGCAGCACATTCATCACGAATCCTGACCAGCTATTGACTTTTGTGTTTTATTTTATCTATCTTTACTACATCAACCTGCACATTATGAATGAAAATTCCGGTATCCAGGAAACGCTTTTCAGTCTCATAAAAAGCAAACTTGCACCCAATATTTCATTTGTCCACGATCTTTCAGAACTTCTGGGAATTAGCTATGACAGCGCATACCGAAGGATCAGGGGGCAGAAAGACCTGACCCTGGAAGAAGTGAAAAAGATTTGCTCGCACTACAATATTTCGATGGACGAAGCCCTGAATTTCCACTCTGACCAGGTATCGTTCAAGACGCTGGCCATTGGAAAAGACGGGTTCACCTTTGAAAACTGGCTGAACACCCTCCTTAGTGAGATGAAAAGGATATACGATTGCAGGAACAGGGAGATTATTTATGCTGCCAAAGACGTACCTATTTTCTACTATTTTGAATTCCCCGAAATAGCCGCTTTTAAATTCTTTTTCTGGCATAAGGTTCTCATTCCCTATGGCGAATATAAAAACGGGCATGTCGTTTTGGAAACTCCCGGAGAACTGTTTGAGACCGGTCGAAGGCTGTTGTCCTGCTATACGAAGATACCCGTTATTGAGATCTGGAGTGAAGACACCATTGCAAGCATCATCCGACAGATAGATTATTGCCTGGAGTCGGGTTTCTTTACTCGCCTGGAAGATGCCCTGAAGTTATGTGATGTTATAAACACCTGGCTTGATCATGTGCAAAGCCAGGCTGAGCATGGATTCCAGTATATGCAGGGAAGGCCGGCCGAAGGGATTGAAAATTCGTATAAATTGTTTCATAATGAGATACTCGTAAACGACAATACCATTCTTGTCAATACCGAGGGCCGGAAAACGGCCTACCTTACCTATAACGTCATCAACCAGATGATCACCAGTAACCCTGTATTCTGCGACCAGATTGAGAATTCCCTTCGTAACCTGATGCAGAAATCAACATTGATAAGCGGTACCTCTGCAAAGGAAAGGTACCACTTCTTCAATTCCCTCCAGGAAAAAGTAAAGCTGCTCAGGCAAAGGATAGAACGGAGGAAATAGGCAGCTTCAAGCTTTTAATAACATCGAAAACCTTGCTCCTCCTCACAATTTAATCGCGTAAACATCTCACCGATAAACCCGAACGGGTATCAGAGCCTGTAAAAAATATCCCGCTGTCATCATTCCCAAGTTGTATGGTTTTCGATAAAGCCGGATCCTGGCGTGTAGAGGACCACCATTGGCAAGAAGGAGCTTTCGTCGAAGAGAATTCACCGGTCTGAAAGCGAAAACCGCCCGGGAGTGCAAAAGGATTGGAAAGGACACTGGCTCCGGTTCCACCTCCAGTCCCGTTCACGATACCCGACGACAGGTTCCTCCCCGCTTCGGTACCGCCTCCAAGGCAGGCAACCAGTGATTCCCATTCAGGCATGGAAGGAACATGCCAGCCCTTAGGGCAAAGGCCGCGGCTGTCGGCCACCGCATTATAATTATACAACCTTCCGCTCATCCTGCTGCCCGGATTATGATTCATATACCAGCAGGTGGAAGGATAAACCGATTTTCCCCATTCTGAATTTTCCTTCATTTCAATGATAGTATCCCCGTTGCGGTAACGGGATACTTTGAGGTCGCCGGCCATCCATACCTGTCCGCCAAGGGCCAGTGTATGATAGTAATTGCCGTCGATATCGGAAACCGAGTCAGGGAGAATTGAAAATGTGGCCCCGGAAATATTCTTCAGATATCCTGTTCCCATGATCGCATATTCGTTGAGCGTCTGTTTATTGTTTTCATAGTTTGCCTGGCTGCGGTGAAGGTTGAACTTCACAGGGGAAGACAGAAGTATCCCCGTTCCGAAGCCGACTGCCGTTGAAACAATGAATGCAATGATCCCGGTGACCGGCACCGTGGGTCTGAACAATTGTTCCAGTCCCTCCGGCTTTGGCTGGGCATTGATACATGAAACAAGGATGATCCCTCCAAGAGCTGCTCCTGTTATGCCGCCGATAGCGATGGCAGCCCCGGCTCCCTTTCGCCTGACCTTCATCACGCTAATATTCTTTATGTCGACCTTTGACAAGGAATAATCCCCCTTGTTATAATCATATTTGGAACGTGAGTCACTCAGGATGACAGCCGAATCCTTAAGATCAAACAATACCAGGTGCTGTCCTTTAAATTCCTTGTTTGGATAGATCCAGGTGTCATAAAGCTTTTGAGGCGATACCGGCTTGTTTTGTGCCTGGATCCCGGCCCTGCAAAAAAATAATAAAAGCATGGGAAGCAGCAGCAATTCTGAGGATCGTACAATTGTTTTCATAGCCTTGTTGTTTAATCTCAGGATCAAAAATACTACCGTGCATAAGCTCATCAAAACTGAATCCCGCGAATAAAACCCGGAATAACGCATAAAACGCGAATTGCAAGCACTCAACCGCTCCCTCATCCGCAGATATCGCAAAAAGAAACAGGGATCAGCGACTTAAAAGCCGATTTCACCGATTTCTCAGGGCCGGTTTTATTAAATCAATAAATTTGCCTTGTTATTTATCCATGATCCATTAATCCAAAAAAACATATGAAAAAACTCAGTTTGACTCTTTTTGCCATGCTGCTCATAGGGTTCGTTACAGCCCAGGGTGAAGCAAGGCTTATGCGGTTCCCCGCCGTTCACGGGAACCAGATCGTATTTACCTATGCCGGGGACCTATATTCAGTTGACAAAGCCGGAGGCATGGCACGCAAACTTACCAACGACGAAAACGGTTTCGAAATGTTCGCCCGTTTCTCGCCCGACGGGAAAAAAATCGCTTTCACCGCACAGTATGACGGTAATACCGAAGTTTATATGATACCTGCGGATGGCGGTGTCCCTGTTCGCTTAACGTATACCGCTACCCTGAACCGCGACGACGTTTCTGACCGCATGGGCCCGAACAATGTCGTGATGACCTGGAAAGACAATGAAAATATTGTTTACCGTTCACGCAAACAAAGCTTCAACGATTTCAAAGGACAGCTTTTCCTGGCCAGTATAAAAGGCGGGCTCAGCGAAGAACTCCCGCTGCCTGCAGGG
Organism: uncultured Bacteroidales bacterium; assembly: GCA_903837605.1. Lineage (GTDB taxonomy): Bacteria > Bacteroidota > Bacteroidia > Bacteroidales > FEN-979 > CAIRDP01. Next base: position 26,187 of record CAILVF010000050.1, read on the forward strand.
GGTTTCTGCAGCTATTCCCCCGACAAATCCAAACTGGCTTACAACCGTGTGTTCCGTGAATTCCGCACCTGGAAGTACTACCGCGGAGGTATGGCCGACGATATCTGGATCTACGACTTCAAAACAAAGGAAACGGTGAACGTTACCAATAATCCCGCCCAGGACATCTTCCCGATGTGGGTGGGCGATAAGATCTATTTTGCCAGCGACCGCGACCGTACCATGAACCTTTTCGTGTATGACCTTAAAACGAAAGAAACGAAGAAACTCACCGATTTCACCGAATTCGACATCAAGTTCCCATCTTTGGGCGATAATGCCATAGTTTTTGAGAACGGCGGATTTCTTTACGTCTTCGACCTGGCAACCCAGAAGTACAACAAGGTGGTTGTAAACATTGCGAACGACCTCATCACCGGCAGGAATCAGCTCAAGGATGCCTCCAAATTCATCAATTCATCTTCCATCTCCTCCGACGGCAAGCGCATTGCATTTGATGCCCGCGGAGATGTGTGGACGGTGCCTGCAAAGACCGGTATCACGCGCAATATCACCCAGACCAGGGGCGTTCATAACCGCGATGTGGCCTGGTCGCCCGACGGGAAATTCATCGCTTTCATCAGCGACCGCAGCGGGGAAGACGAGATCTACATCCAGAAACAGGACGGGACAGGAGATGCAGTCCAGCTGACAAAGAATGCCGATACTTATAAGTATTCGCCTTTATGGTCGCCCGATGGCAAAAAGCTCATGTGGTCCGACAAAATGCTCAGGCTGCAGTATGTGGATGTTGATTCGAAGGAAGTAACGATTGTTGATCAATCCAAAGCCTGGGAATTCAACAACTATAACTGGTCGCCCGACAGCAAATGGATCACCTATTCGTTTCCCGACCGCCGCAGTTTCAGTATTGTTTATATCTATGAACTGGCCTCGAAAACAAAAACTGCAGTTACCGATACCTGGTACAGCTCGGGCGACGCCGCATTCAGCAATGACGGGAAGTACCTGTTCTTTACTTCAAACCGTGATTTCAACCCCACCTATTCGAACACCGAATGGAACCATAGCTACAGCGATATGGGCAAGGTCTATTTCGTGACCCTGGCCAAGGCTACACCCAATCCGTTTGCCTACGAGAACGATGAAGTAGCCGTAAAAAAGGATGAAAAAGCCGATCAGCCATCCGCCGACAAAAAAGATGATAAGAAAGACGTTAAAAAAGATGAAGGAAAAGACGTGAAGAAAGACGCCGTTCCTGATGTTAAGGTCGACCTTGACGGGATCATGGAACGCATTGTTGTCCTTCCCATCGATGCTTCAAATTACGGCGGTGTCACAGCCGTTGGCGATAATGTATATTATGTAAAAGGCGGGCGCCGCGGACAAGGCGGTTTGATGACTTTCAATCTGAAGGAAAAGAAAGAAAGCAGCCTTGGTGATTTTTACATCTATGATATTTCGGCCGACTTTAAGAAAATGATGGTAGGCGGCCAGGGCAGATATGCCGTGATCGACCTTCCCAAAGGCGGCAAGATCGATGTCAAGGACTGGGCCGACCTGTCGAACATGAAGATGGTCGTTGACCTGAAATCTGAATGGGACCAGATCTACCATGAAGCATGGAGGCAGATGAAATATTTCCTGTATGCCCCGAATATGCAGGGACTGAACTGGGATAACATCAAAAAGAAATATGAGCCCCTGCTCCCGTATATCAACAGCAGGTATGACCTTACCTATATCCTGGGCGAAATGGTGGGCGAGATCAGCATAGGCCATTCTTATGTAGGCGGTGGCGACAAGCCCGAACCCAAACGTATCAAGCTGGGATTGCTCGGAGCAAAGATAAGTCGTGATCCTTCGGGCTATTACCATATCGACAAGATACTCAAGGGAGAGAACTGGACACGTGAAGAGCGTTCACCTCTTACCGAACTCGGGGTGGATGTGAAAGAAGGCGACTTCATCATCGCTGTCAACGGAAAGCCCACCAAAGACATGAATGATATCAACGAAGCCATGGTCAATACCGCAGGGGAGCAGGTTGAGCTTACAGTCAATGCCAAGGCCTCGACGGATGGCGCGCGTAAGACCATTGTCGTCCCTGTTGATGACGAGGCAAAACTCTACTATTACAACTGGGTTGAAGCCAATATCAAGAAAGTAAGCGATGCGTCCAACGGCGAGATAGGCTACATCCATATTCCCGACATGAGTGCCGAAGGCCTCAACGAATTCGTAAAGCATTTCTATCCCCAGCTGCGTAAACGCGCGCTGATCATCGACGACCGCGGCAACGGGGGAGGAAACGTATCGCCCATGATCATCGAACGCCTTAACCGCGAGATGACCATGATCACGATGAGCAGGAATACCGAACCCGCACCTGGCCGTCTGGAAATGCAATGGGGGCCAAAGTGCATCCTTATCGACAATTATTCAGCATCCGACGGTGACCTGTTCCCATACCAGTTCAAGAAACTGAAGATAGGAAAAGCAATCGGTTTGCGCACCTGGGGCGGAGTTGTAGGGATCAGGGGTTCATTACCCTTTGTTGACGGAGGTTCCATGATGCGTCCCGAGTTCGCTCCTTACGATAACGACGGGAAGAACTGGATCATCGAAGGCCACGGGGTTGATCCCGATATCGTGGTCGACAACGATCCGGCTAAGGAATATGCAGGCGAAGACCAGCAGCTCAACCGCGCCATCGAACAGATGAAGGAAGAACTGAAGTCCTGGCCAAAAGAACTGCCCGGCATGCCGCCTTTCCCCGATAAGACGAAGTAACGGTTGCTCATATATCAAACCGCCGCTGTGGTTTGCTGCGCTACACCCAAGGCGGCTTTTGTGAAATGCCCGCTTTGAATAAAAAAACCGGTTCCTGAAAGGGGCCGGTTTTTTTCATTTATTGCGGGTTTCTGAAATAAAATCAGTCGATCTGTATTACTTTTGTACCTCAGGCGGATTAAGGAATAAAAACTTAATCTGTAGGGTCATGAGAACGATTCTTAAAATTACCGTTTTATTTTTAATGTTTTTGCCTGCTATATCCAGGGCCGAAAGCAAGGATATCCCGTTTACTTTAGACGACAGGGACAGGATCATCAGGACAGAGCAAAAACTGGAGGCCCTGAAAACGGAAATGAAAATCCGTTTCGACGCGAATGACAAGCGTTTTGAAAATATAGATAAGCGTTTTGACCAGCTCTTTAATTTTCTATGGGCTATAATCGGCATTTTCACCACCATGATGGTCAGTGTGTTCGGTTTCGCATTCTGGGACAGGAAACTTTCACTTGCTCCGCTGAAACGCGAGGATGAAAAGCTCAAATCGGTATTGAGGGAATTTTCAAGATCCCAGCCAAAGCTTGCCGAAATCCTGAAAAATGCAGGCATGCTATAATCCTGCATTATTGGACAATGAATCAGACATTTGATTCAAGAATTTCCCTGATCTTTTTTACTTTGCCGGCGGATGGCATTTCCCCTTCTATCCAATGGATTTGCATTCCCTGGCGTTCCATGCGCCTGAACCAGGTCACCTGGCGTTTGGCGAACTGGTGGATGGAGATATTTAGCAGCCTGAACATTTCGTCATAGCTCAGCTCCCCTCCAAGGTACAGGGTGATGTATTTGTATTCCAGTCCGTAAGCTTTGAGTCGTTCGGGGGGGATCCCCTGCTCAATAAGGCTGCGAACTTCTCCGATCATGCCGTTTTCGAGCCTGGACTGCAAGCGGGTGGTGATGCGCTGTCTGACGGTTTCGCGGCCGGGGTTGAGACCGAAAATCACGTGATGAAGGTTCCAGGTCGCTCTCATCTTCACACCGCCGCTACGGCCCGCTTCGCCTTCCTGATGCGGCTCATGTGAAATGCTTACTCCCGCATCATCCGTTATTCCTGCCTCCCTTCGTTTCATCTCTATCTCCAAAGCCCTTAGAATCCGGCTGCGGTCAACGGTATCGGTGGTGCTGTGGAGCTTTTTCAGGCGGCCGAGTTCAGCCAGGAGGCTTGTATCATCCAGGGTGTTCATGCGTTCGGCAAAACCCGGATCAGACGGGGCCTCGGGAAGGGAATAGCCTTTTAACACAGCTTCAAGGTACATTCCGCTGCCCCCGCATAAAACCGGCAATTTGCCCCGGCCTGTGATATCGGCATAAACCCTTGCAAAATCCTTCTGGTATTCGAAAATATTGTATTCTGACCCGGGTTCGGCAATGTTGATCAGATGATATGGGACGCTGTGCCCATCAACAATATAATCACCCAGGTCCTTGCCCGAGCCAATATCCATTCCCCTGTAAACCTGCCTCGAATCGGCCGAGATCACTTCCCCGTCAAGTTCAAACGCAAGCCTGGCAGCCACGGCGGTTTTGCCGCAGGCAGTGGGACCGAGGATGACGGGCATGGGTTTCATTTACGATTTGCGATTGACGATTGACAAAGAGGTCACGATTTGTCCAGGACCTCGTACACCGAATTCTGGCTTTTGTACTCAGGAACGATCTGTTTCATCCGGCGAACGATATCCATATCGTTTGGGCGGGTGGTGAGTTCCACCAGCTCGTCAATGTCGGTGCTTACCTGTTCCGTATCATATTCCCTTACCTTGGCGATCATGATGAGCGGATGATGGGTGGGCATCGTATTTTCCTGGAGGTTCAGGAGTTCCTCGTACAGTTTTTCACCCGGCCTCAGCCCGGTAAATTCGATCATGATATCCTTCCCGGCTTCCAGCCCCGAGAGCTGGATCATCCGCCTGGCAAGGTCGATGATGCGCACAGGTTTGCCCATGTCGAAAATAAAGATCTCACCGCCCTTGCCGATTGCCCCGGCTTCAAGCACAAGCCGGCAGGCTTCGGGAATGGTCATGAAATACCGTATCACATCGGGATGGGTTACCGTGACCGGACCGCCTTTTTCGATCTGCTGCCTGAACAGGGGAATAACCGAACCGTTGGAGCCAAGCACATTCCCGAAGCGTGTGGTTATAAAAGAAGTCCGGTTCAGCTTATTCATGGCCTGGCAGTAGATCTCGGCTATTCGTTTGCTGGCCCCCATCACGCTGGTGGGGTTCACCGCCTTATCGGTCGAGATCATAATGAATTTCTTTACCCCGAACTCCATGGAAAGATCAGCCATGACCCGGGTTCCGTGGACATTCGTAAAGACGGCTTCGCCGGGATGGGCTTCCTGGACCGGAACATGCTTGTATGCCGCGGCATGAAAGACAATTTCGGGTTTGTAATGATCAAAGAGAGATCTCATCCGCAGTACATTGCAAACGTTGCCCAGGATAAAGTCAATGGGAACGTTTTTATATGCTGCTTTGCAATCCAGCTCCAGGCTGTTCAAAGGCGTTTCGGCATAGTCGATCAGGATCATACGGGCGGGCAGGAAGCCTGCAACCTGCCGAACGATCTCCGAACCTATCGAGCCTGCAGCGCCGGTGATCATCACCACTTTATTGTTCAGGTACCGGCTGATGTCGTCGGTGTCGAGTTCGATCACATCCCTCTCCAGCAAGTCTTCGATATTCACCTGCCTGATCTGGGAAAAGCTGAGCTGTCCGTTGACCCAGGCAATAGCCGGGGGAACCGCCAGGACTTTCGTATCATATTTCAGGCAGAGGTCTACAAGTTCCTGCCTGTAAGCCGTATCGACCGGGTGGTAGGCGAGGACCAGCTGTGCAATGGTACGGTCTTTAAGAAGGGATTCCAGCCTGGAAGGCGGGTAAATATCCGCCCCTTCAAGTTTTTTATACTGTTTGGCCTTGTCGTCGTCGATGAAAGCCATCACCTTATAACGCGTAGCCGCATCGCGGTCCATCACATGCTTGGCGCTGATGCCTTCCTCCCCGGCACCGTAAATGATCACGTCAACCCTTTGTCCGCCGGGGTTCTGGAATTCCAGCCAGGCGATCTTCACGCTGGTCCTGAAAATTATCATCCCTACGGTGGTGATCAGGAATTCGAGCATGATGATTGTCGTAGGTATCATGAACCAGTGCATGGTAAACCAGGTTACAAGGTTCGTCAGGCCAAGCACCAGGCTCCCGGCAAGAAGTGTGAGCACAACTCTTTGTCCGTCGGCAGTACTTGTATATCGTATTAACCCTGCATGGGTGCGTGAAATCAAAAAGCTTGCCCCCCTTACGGCAAGTATCCATGGGATTATGACAGGGAATGGCTTGATCTCGCTGGCCGGGATGTCGAAGTTGAACCTCAGAAGGTAAGCGAGAATGATGCTTCCCATTACGATCAGCATATCGATGAGCCAGATGATGCCCCTGGGGGTGTTCCTGCGTAGGGATAAAATGTTCATAGCGGTCTCAAAATTAAGGAATCCTTGCTTAAGTTCTGTTTTTAGCCTGAAATGAATTTCCTGTTCGATTATGAACATTCTTCCAAATATTTGAACAGGCCCGGGAAAGCTTGGGGATTTTCCCTAACTTTGCTTTTTCCTCCGACATTTCAAAAATCGCTATAATGAAAAACACAGCTTTTACCAAGTTCCATGAGGCCATGGGCGCCAAGATGGTGGAATTTGCAGGATATTACATGCCCCTGCAGTACGAGGGAGTTATTGCAGAACACGAAACAGTGCGCAAAGGCGTAGGCGTTTTCGATGTTTCCCATATGGGAGAGTTCTGGGTGAAAGGCCCCAAGGCCCTCGACTTCGTGCAATGGGTCACCTCCAACGATGCTTCCAAACTCGTCCCGGGCAAGGTACAGTACAGCTGCTTTCCCAACGGTCAGGGCGGTATTGTGGATGACCTCCTGGTTTATAAAGTCGATGACGTAACCTACCTGCTCGTCGTGAATGCCGCGAACATTGATAAGGACTGGGCCTGGTGCGTTAAAAACAATAAAATGGGAGCCGATCTTTATAATGCTTCGGATGAGATCGCCCAGCTTGCCATACAGGGTCCGAAAGCCTTGGAAGCAATGCAGAAGCTGACCGATACCAAGGTCACCGACATGGAGTATTATACATTCAAAAAACTCACGTTTGCAGGAGTGAAGGATGTGATCTTCGCCACCACGGGTTACACCGGTTCAGGCGGATGCGAGATCTATATGGCCAATGAAGATGCCCCTAAAATTTTCGAAGCCGTTTTTGAAGCAGGGAAAGAATACGGCATCAAGCCAATAGGCCTGGCTGCCCGCGACACCCTCCGCCTTGAAATGGGTTATTGCCTTTACGGGAACGATATATGCGACACAACCTCCCCGATTGAAGCCGGTTTGGGATGGATCACCAAATTCACCGACACCAAGGACTTCATCGATAAGGCATACCTTTTGAAACAGAAGAGCGAAGGGGTAAAACACCGGCTGGTGGGCTTCGTGATGGACGATAAAGGTATCGCTCGCCACGGTTACGATATCACCGACGCTTCGGGCAACAAGATAGGGGAGGTCACCTCCGGGTCCATGGGACCAACGGTAAAAATACCTGTCGGCATGGGGTATGTTCCTTCGGAATTATCCAAAGAGGGATCAACGATTTACGTGAAAGTACGAGACAAAGTGCTTAAAGCCCACGTGGTAAAGTTCCCTTTCTATAAAGGATAGATATACTAAGTGAGTTTAAGAAACGTTATTATCAGGATGCAGGATGCAAGATGCAGGATATCCCGAATCCCTTATCCCGCATCCCGTTATCAAAAAAGTAAATAAACATGACACAACCAATGAATAAACTAAAAACTATCAGGTGGTCATCAGTCATTGTGATGATCGCAATTATCGCGATGGGCCTCGGAACCGAGAGCTGCAAATCAACGGGCAAAATGTCCAAAAAAGAACGTAAGGCCCAGATTGAGATCGCGAAAAAGCAACTGGCGTCAATTATAGACGGCACAAGCACACTTTCGCTGGCCGACCAGGAAAAGCAGGTAAATGATATCATCAATAAGAAACTCAACGACCCGACTGTCAACGACCTGATCATCCAGGCCCAGCAGGCAATAAAAAAAGCCTATGCAAATAACGAGAAACTGCATGCGCAAAAAGTGGATGCGGCGAAGGCGGCCCTGCTCGACATGCTGCTGAACAATGAAGGAAAATCAGCTTCCGAGCTTCAAAAGCAACTCGATGTGATCAAATCACAGAATCTTGGAGATTCAGAGGTCAATGACCTGATATACAAGGTCCAGAACAAGATAGACGGGATGCGCAACAAACCTGCACTCCCTGTAAAGACACAGCTTGAGAACGCTTTCCAGGGTATTGCCGATGCCGCCAAGGCGGGCAACCCAACCGAAGCCGACAACCTCATCAAAAACACCCTGCAGTATTTCTCAGATCCTGATGCCCCGGTTCTCATTATTATTTATCGCCAGGGCAACACGGTCGACTACGACAAACCCACCACCATACAGCGCTATCTCAACTTCTGCAAAGACCAGAAGAAAAGCGCCAATGCAGTGGATGCCATTCAGCAGGATGCCAGCGGAAAAATCAAAGAACTTGACCTGATCAAAAAGTAAGAAAGACCATGAAGAAGCTATTAGCCTTAACAATATTCGCATGCCTGTTCGGAACAGGATTATATGCCCAAACGCAGGTTCCCCCTGTTGAGATCACACCTGACCGTAAACATGCTATCGACAGCCTGGCACTTGAGAAAGTGAGGGATCTTTCGAAATACATCAGCATTATCGGCGATAAAACCACACCCTGGAGCGATGCCCAGAGGGTGATCGAACGCGCCTGCGAACTTTTCATGGACGGAGCAGAAATGGGAGTAAGTTCCATCAACCGTCCCGAACAGATCACGAATTACAAGGTGCGCGAATACTTCGACCGCCTGATGCAGTTAAACTACAGCAAAGTTGTAATCGACTGGTACAAAATCCAGTATGTGAGCGACCTCGAACGCCAGCCCGACGGCACTTTCGTGGGTGTTATCACTGTTTACCAGAAATTCCAGGGATATGACAAGGAAAAAGGACTGGTTTACGAAGACACTACGAAAAAAGACATCACGATCTACGTTAAGCGCAAGGAAACACAGATCGGCGGACGGCTTATCGGGTTCTGGGATGTGATGCTCGGCGATATCAGGGTGAAAGAAACTTCCAAAAAGTAAGGCTCTGAAACCATTGGCTTTCAAGAAACCTGCTAAAACCAAAGTTCTGCGAACACTGGCTTTCAAGAAACCTGCTAAAACAAAAGCTCTGCGAATACTGGCTTTTATTTTCCTGGCTTTTCTGGCCCCGCTTTGCGCAAGACCGCAAGGCAGCATTGGCGGAATTGCCGGCGACGAAACCGTGTTCTACGCCCAGACCAAGCAGGTAAACCAGTTCTTCCGCCGCTTTAACGGGGAGGAAGACGTGAGCGGAACCAGGCTCTACCCCGGGCAAACCGCTTACCACGACCTCAAACTCAGGCGCAAATACATGAACATGCTGTTCGACAAGGACAGCCCTTTGGTAAACAACGACCAGAAAACCGTTTTCATAGAGGAAGTCCTTAATAAGAAAGCCCCGGTACTGCTCGATTTCCATGCCAAAGACTGGTTCTGCGAGGTCGCTACTACCTTCACCTGGAAGAAGCAAACGGTAAACATCATCCTTTACCTGAGGATAGAACAGCAGAACGGGGGATACAAATGGGTGCTTTCAAACTGTTTCTGCGACAAGTTTAATACGTATTTCACTCATCTTGGCGATACTACGAATCTTAAATTTTTCCTCCACCCCATGAGCCACGAGATCGATTTTATGAACATCCATAAGGCCCTGGATGATCCGAAGAATATCGACTTCTACCTCGACAGGAACTATGTTCCCGACTACCTGGCCCTCTTCGTTTCGGAACTGAAGGAAGGAAACCTTAAATTTGTATCGGTCAACAACGAAAAATTCCATGTCTTCCAGGTTCCCAACTGGTATTTCGAGATATCCTTCTTTAACCGCAACAACTACAACAGCGGCTGGCTTATCTCAAACCTCGTCAGGCTGTCGCCCGGAGACAAAAATGAATTGCTCAAGCATTACACACATAGTTATTAGTTTCATGAGAACCCGGTTTCACACAATAGCGGTCATTATTTTAATTATCGCCTTCGGCGGATTTGTATGCATCAAGGCCCAGGCCCAGGCCAAGAAAACAAGCAGCACGCAAACTAAATCCACAACCAAAAGCGGCAGCAAGACTGCCGCAAAGCCCGCGACAAAGGGTACGAAAACCGGGATACAGAAATCAGGATCCTCTAAGACCTCCCCGGGAAAAGCGCTTGATAAGAACGCCCCTAAACCCGGGGCTCTGCCTGCCGACAAGATCGATCCCTTAAAAGAACAGGCCAACGGCATAGTGAAATTCTTTGAAAGCACCCTGAATTTCCTGGCCGATAAGAAGAACACAGTCCAGGACAAGCAGGTGATCATCAACGACAGTTATTTAAAGTTTTTCTGGGACAGCGAAGTGCAGATCGAAGACGACCTCGATACCCATATGGTGCCGATGTACAAGGATGTGCAGAGCTACCTCACCGATGTGGACTTCTTCTTCAAACAGGCTAAGTTTACTTATAACGTTCAGGACATCAGCGTGATGACCAACGAACTGGGGAATACTTTTTTCAAAATAACATGCAACCGCAACCTTAGCGGTGTCAACCTCAACGATGTGAGTATTAATAACAATCTGGTGAGGTACATCGAGATCAATTACGACGAAAAGAACCAGCAGCTGAAGATCGTTAGCGTATATACCACCAAGCTCAATGAAAAAGACGATATGAGGCGTTGGTGGAACGGCCTGTCGCAGGGATGGCAGGCAACCCTGGGAAAGGATATGCAGCTTGGGGGAGGCGTGAACCTCGGCTCTGTGGCTTCATACAACGATACCGTTGCAATGGTGGCAGGGCAACAGGTCGCCATAGACCAGAATGCCTACTATAACGCACTTACCCAGATCATGAGGTTGAAAAAGATAGACCTTTCGGGGAACGTGACCATATCGGACCTGAGCCCTTTAAGCAAACTCAGCGACCTCCTTGAAGTCAACCTGGCCCGCACCCCGGTGAGCGACCTCATGCCCCTGAGGAACCTGAACCATCTCGGGATCCTCAATATCTCCAACACCGCTGTGAGCAGCCTGGAGCCCCTGCATTATTGCACCCATATCAGGCAGCTGTTCCTGAAGGGAAGCGGGATACAGGACCTGGGACTGCTTGTAAATTTTCCGGGATTGTCAGACCTCGATATCAGCAATACTAAGGTTTCATCGCTGGCGCCCATAAGCTCACTCGATTCCCTTGACGACCTCAGGCTGAGCAATACGCCCGTAAGCGATCTTTCTCCCATTGCCACACTGGTGAACCTTGAGCTGCTCAATATCTCATCCACCCGCATAAAAAGTATCGATGCGCTTCAGAACCTGAGCAAGCTGAGGATATTGCAGGCCGACAGCACCGGGATAACCAGCCTCAAAGCCTTGGACAACTTACCCGCCCTGCAGAGGATCTATTGCGATTATACCCCATTGCCGAAGCAGGAAGCCATTGCATTTATGATCAGGCATCCTAAAGCCTTCTTAGTGTTTGAATCGGCCGAACTCGCCAAATGGTGGTCAGGCCTGAACACCGACTGGCAGAACCTCTTGAGCCATTTTACCGAACTCAGCAATCCGCCTTCAAAAGAGCAGCTTCACAAGCTCATCCTCGTCGACAGTGTTAATGTTGTGGGGCGGATGAACATTAAAAGCCTGGAACCCGCTGCCATGCTTTCATTACTGAGGGTGTTATACGCATCCAGTACAGCTGTGACCGATATTTCTCCCCTGAAGAACCTGGTCAACCTGCAAACCCTGTACCTTAACAATACTTCGGTAAGCAGCCTGCAGGCCCTGGGCACCCTCGCCAACCTTAAGGTCATCAGCATCGAAAATACACAGGTTGCCGATCTAAGCCCTCTTTACGGCATGAAGGACCTGCAATTCGTGTTTGCCGACAACAGCCAGGTTGTGCTGAAGGAAGCCAATGCTTTCCTTGACAAGGATCCCGGATGCCTGCTTCTTTTCCAGACGTTTGAAAATAATAACTGGTGGAAAGGGCTTAGCAAAGCCTGGCAGGATGTCTTTATGGCTGCAGAAGAGCTCAAAGGACAGCCCGACAAGCTGCAACTGCAAAGAATCGCCAATATGGATGAGCTCAGCATTGCCGAAAACTTTTCGATAAACGATCTAACGCCTGTACTAAAGCTTACAAGGCTTAAGGATTTTACCTTTACCGGTACAACGGTGAACAGCCTGGAGCCCCTTAGGAATATGACCAAACTTGAAAGCCTTCATTGCGGGAAGAACCCTGTTACCGACCTCAGTCCGATCGCAGGGCTCCCAAAACTTAAAGACCTCGATTTCAGCAACAGCCAGGTGGAGGAACTGATGCCCATACAGAACATGACCCAGCTTGAGAGCCTGAAGTTCAGCGGGACCCCGGTAAAGAGGCTGAAATACCTTGTGAACCTTCACAACCTGAAAATACTGGAGCTATACAATACCAAGGTAAGCAGCCTCGACGAGCTGGATAACATCAGGAGCCTCGAAAACCTCAAGATCTTTAACACCAAGATCTCGGCCAAGAAAGTGGAGAAGTTTAAGGCTGCACATCCTAAGTGCGAGGTGGTGTTTTACTAGATAGCTGGATAACTGGATAACTGGATAGCTGGATAGCTGGATAACTGGATAGCTGGATAACTGGATGACTGGATAGCTGGATAGCTGGATAACTGGATAACTGGATAACTGGATAGCTGGATGACTGGATAACTGGATAACTGGATAGCTGGATAGCTGGATAACTGGATAACTGGATAGGAAGAATCGGCGCGCAGCGCCATTATCAAGAACCAATGAACAAAACCATAGAAGTCTGCTTTACGCCCAAGCTCTTCGCGGATATCACCACCAAAGACGATTATATCGTTGTTCTTGCCGATATCCTGCGTGCCACCACCAGCATATGTGCTGCATTTCAGAACGGGGTTAAGGAGATCATACCGGTAGCCTCACTGGAGCAGGCCATGGAGCTTAAATCGGAAGGCTACCTGGTTGCCAGCGAGCAGGACGGGAAAAAACTCGATTGGGCCGACTTCGGGAATTCGGCTTTCAATTTCACCCCTGAGGCCATAGGAGGGAAGACCCTGGTTTATTGCACCACTAACGGAACGCGGGCCATTGAGACCGCCAGGCATGCGCGGAAGATCGCCATGGGTGCTTTCGTGAACATCACCGCTTTAAGTGAATGGCTTGTTAATGAAAATAAAAACGTTGTGATCTTATGTTCGGGCTGGAAAAACAAATTCTGCCTTGAGGATTCGCTCTTTGCCGGGGCCCTGTCAGAAAAGCTGCTGAAGCATCCCGGTTTTGAAACATTCTGCGACAGCGCCCATGCTTCGATGGACCTTTGGAATATCGCGAAGACCGATCTGCCGGCTTATCTCGAAAAAGCGGCCCACCGTCACCGCTTGAAGAAGCTGGGTCTCGACGATGTGATCCCATACAGCCTCACAGCCGATTCAACTTCGGTAATCCCAGTCTTTGAAGGAGGAGTAATTCTTGATAAAGGTTAGGGCCCGGTCATAAGCCATAAGCCATGAGGCATGAGGCATGAGCAATAAGCCATGAGCCGGCAGTCACCAGTCACTTTTTACCAGTCACTGATACCTGCATGTCCCTTACACAGCGGATTGATAAACCGAAAGTAGTTGAAAATCTGTTGCTATACATACTATTTTTATCGCTGGTCATACGTATCATCCAAGATTCATCCGCCTGGTAATAGGTTGATGTCCACCAGTTCCCGGCATAGAAGATCTCCGAGAAGGCACTCTGCACGTTACGCCATCCGCCTGGAAGGGCTGTAAAGCCTGATTCGTTTGTTGCCCCGGTATTACCGCTGTCCCAGTGGAGTGTACCGGCTTCTTTAAGTTTTGCAGCTGCAATGGTCTCGCCTCCAAGGTAATCTATCATTATATACCATTCAACATAATTGGGAATATGCCAGCCTGCCGGGGAAAGGGGGATATTTTGAACTACATACCAATTGTACAACCTCCCGTACGTGCCTGATTTGACCGGATCGTTTTCGTAATCACAATATGCTCCAATTTGAAACTGGTTAAGCTGGCCCCATTGAACTGGATCTGTAACATTGGGTATCGGAACCCCGCTGCGTGAGGATGTCACTTTCAGGTTTTCGGCCATCCACACCTGGGTGCCGATCTGGACAATATGGTAATAATTGCCCTGAACATCGGCGATGGTTGAATCAATGGTTGTGAGGTTAAATGTACTGCCGTATCCAGTTCCGTTTGTATTTGTTGCATAGGCCCTTACGTAATATAAACTCTGTCCATGCATTCGTTTTATCGTTCCTGTATAAGAACCGGCCCCGCTCCCGCATACTACAGTGTCGTTCTGTATTGTCGGGTTCTGGTTGGAATTACTCCAGCAGAACCCGCGTTTTGTTACATAACTTCCCCCGTCGCTTGTTACATTCCCAGTAAAATCAGCTGTGTTAAGCAGCACGTTACTATATTCCACCGTGGTTATAACCGGTACAGGCCCGGTCAGCGGTGTATCATCGGTTTTCTTTTTACAAGCCTGACTTAACATCATGACTATAATCAGGGTCGCCAGGGTGGAAACTGTAGCAAATACTTTCATGCGTTTTTAATTTCGGTAAAAATAAGTATAAATTTATTTTATATAGTAAGATGGCCTGACATTGTTTAAAATATCTGCTTTCAAAGGATAAAACAGTTCAGATCATCCGTAAGATATCAATCCCCTGATTGCAAAGGCTACTGTACCAGCTTAGTCACGAACGCAACGTAAAGAGGCCCCGGCCTTTATATATAAAACAGAATTGAGAAACATGGCATTATTATAGGTAAGCTGCATAAACCAGGCATTACTCGAGCCATAATCAGTAGAAAGCCAGCATGTAGTTCCTCCTCCTTTCCCCCCGAACGATCCGGTTTCACTGCGGTAACCGCCGGCAAGGGCAGTAAACCCTGTCTCATTGGTTGCTCCTGTATTGGGGCTGTCCCAATGGGTTGTACCCGGCTCTTTAAGCTTCCCGCCGGCAACATCCTTCCCTCCCAGGTAAGTCAGCAGGACTGTGAATTCGTCGTGGGACGGTACGTGCCAGCCCACAGGGGCGATGTTTCGGCTGTCGTTTACGGCATACCAGTTATACAGCATCCCATAAACACTCGCGTTGGCGGAAGAGTTGTCATATTCGCAGTAAGCGCCTGCAGTGCGCTGGCTCCATTCCGTTGCATCATAAACATTGGGCAGGGGATTCCCGTTGCTGTACTTTGTCGTTTTCAGGTTCTCAGCCATCCAGACCTGGGTCCCGATCTGTACAATGCGGTAATTATTATTGTCTATGTCGGAGATCGTTGAATCGAGGGTCGATAAGGTCAGTATCGACCCATAGCCCGTTCCGTTGCTGTTTGTTGCAAAGGCACGTACATAAAACACAGACTGGCCTTTAAGGTTGGTCATTGTGGCCGAGAAAACTCCGGCCCCGTTCCCGGCAATGACCGTATCGTCCTGTATATTGGGGTTCTGGTTGGTATGGCTCCAGCAGAACCCTCTTTTTACAACAAAAGTACCCCCGTCACTGGTAATATTTCCGGTACATTTAGCTGTTGTCAGCAGGATATTGCTGAAACCCGACGTAAGCAGGACCGGGACCGGCCCGGCTGCAGGAGTATCCTCGCTTTTCTTTTTACAGGAAAAAACAAGTATTAAACATGAGATTAGGATTGGCAGTAAAGCAAGCTTATTAATTAGTTTCATCAGTTTAAATTTTTTGCAAGGTAAGGTAAAGAAATGATTAATTTTGAGATGCTTTCAAGACATCAAGCATATGAAACGCAATGTTTCCGGATAAAGTACTAAACAATTACAACAAGACATGAACCAGAACAGCAAACAACCGTACCAGGCCTGCATCCTGTTTCTAATTATTCTTGGAACCATTTTAAGTCTGAACCTGCGGGCCCAGGACACAATCAAGATTAAGCCTGCAAAGAAAAAGATCAGCATGAAAGACACCCTTGATCATAAGCTCGACATGAGCGACTACCTGATCAACATGCATGGCTTTGTTCCCTGGCCGGTGATCATCAGCGAACCCTCCCTGGGGAGCTTCGGGCTGGCCCTGGCAATCGTATTCATCAGTCCGAAGAAAACCGCGAAAAAAGAAGAGCAGTTCCATTTTCCCGACATCACGGGGATTGCAGGCATGTGGACCCTGAACAACACCTGGGGGGTAGGGGCGATGAGGCAGGGAAGCTTCCCCAGGATAGGCATGAGGTACAATATTGCCGCGGCCTATGCCCCCATCAATATCAACTTTTACCGGAACTTCACCTACCTCGGGGAGAAGGATGTTCTTTTCAAGCTTACGACCATACTCGGCGTTTTGGATATCAGTGAGAATTTATTCAAAAACAAGCTCTTTGCCGGGATCAACTATACCTATGCCAATGTGAATGTCTCCACCAAACTGAGCGACACAGTCAATTACATTTTTAATAAAGTATTCAACCAGCAACCCGAAATGACTAAAAACACCGGACTGCTCGGCCTCTATCTTGAATGGGATTCACGCAACAGCATCTTCACCCCCGACAGGGGCATACGCAGTAAGGCTTCGTTCGGCATTGGCAGGCAGTGGACCGCCAGCGATTTCGACTATGAGAAAAGTGAAGTCTATATCAACGGCTTTATTCCTTTTACAAAATGGTGGGTTTGCGGTTTGAGGGCCGACTGGCAGTGGGCCGGGGGCACGACCCCCTTTTACCTGCTTCCTTACATCAAAATGAGAGGCATAGGAGCCATGGTTTACCAGGGAGACCAGGTGTTGCAGCTGGAGACCGAGCAACGCTTCGACCTTGGCCTGAGGTGGAGTTTACTCGGGTTCGCGGGGGTTGGCAAGACCTTCAGCAGTTCCAGGTTCCTCGAGGACCCTACCTGGCATGTGGCCGGGGGCGCGGGTTTTCGTTACCTCCTTTCCAGGATCTTCCGGATGAGGATGGGTATTGACCTGGCCGTAGGACCCAATCAGTTTGCATATTACATCGTACTGGGGCATTACTGGAACTAAGCGTGAACAGTGGCTGGTGCCTTGGTACTGGGGACCGGGGACCGGGGACTGGGGACTGGGCACTGGGGACTGGTTGCCCGATCCCGCTATCCCGCATCCCGCTATTCCGCATCCCAACTTTCTCCACTGCGGTGAAACTAAATACCGTTTTCTGCGTACAAGAGTTAAGCCCTGTTGAATGAATACAGAACTGGAAGATATTGATCTTATTGAAAGGTTCCTGAGCGGGAATCTCTCGCATAAGGAGGCTATGGAAATTGAGACCAGGCTGGAGGAGGACCATGAATTTGCCCGGAAGTTAAGGCTGAGGAAGACTTTTCCTTCACTTTTTAAGGCGGAAGGTCAGGATGAAATTATCATGGATTTACCCGAAACCCCTGTCGAATCTTACCTCACCGAAACGGTCCGGAAGAAAGGGAGCAGGCGTGTTTTATGGGTTATTGCCGGGTTGCTTATCCTCGCAGTTTCAGGTTTCCTGTTCATTCGTTTCCTGCTGCCGGTATTTAAATCAACAGGCCATGACAATGTATTACCGGCATCCGGCGAAAAGAAAACAACTGAACTGAAGACCACCTCGCAAACATCCGCCGAAAAAAAAACAATTGAAGCAGCAGGGCTCAAGACCACTGCACAGGTACAGGCTGCAGCAACTCCCGCCCCTGCAGTTCCTGAAGCTGTGAGCAAACCCGTCGAACTCCTGCTGCCTATCAACGACGAAGTCGTAAGCAGGGGGCAGGATGTGGTATTCAGGTGGAAGCAGAAGACCGACAGCTTTACCAATTTTTACCTTATCTCGGAAGCTAACAACAAGCTTGCATTGTGGAAGGGGATCAAGCCCGGCATCAGGGAGCTCACCATCCCCAATATCAATTTCAAGACTGGCAAATTCTACTGGTATGTGGGCAGCAAGGAATACCGGCGTACTCTTATCGTAGCTGATATCTAGACTCTGACTGGTGACTGGTGACTGGGTGGCTGGATAGCTGGGTGGCTGGATCACTGGGTGGCTGGATCACTGGATCACTGGATCACTGGATCACGAATTTTTTTCTATCTTCCCTGCAATAATTTCAGTATTCTTCGTCTACACCATCATGGACCAGAACTCCCAAAATACCAAAGTCGATAATTTTTTCCGTACTGAATACCAGAAGCTCCTGAATTTCGTGCGCAAGAACCTCGACGATAGGTTTTTCGGGGCTTCTCCCGAAGACATAGTGCAGGACGTTGCTTTAGGGCTGATATCCCGTCTTGACCCCGACCGGCAGGTGGAGAACCTGAGCGCTTATATCTACCGGTCGATAAAGAACAGGATCATCGATTCACGCAGGAAAAAGCAGCCCAACGTCACCATCGAAAGCTTCGCGGACCGCGACAACGGGAATTATTTACTAAACACCATGGCCGATGAAACAGCAGAAGAGAATGCATACAACAATATAGAGCCTGCGATGCTCAGGGAAGCAATCGCAGAATTAAGGCCCGACGAACAGGCCGTGATCATCGCGACCGAGTTTGAGCAGCGCACCTATGAGGAGCTTTCCGATGAATGGGAAGTTCCCGTTGGCACCTTGCTTTCGCGCAAGCACCGGGCACTTTCGAAACTACACAAGATATTATTAAACAAAAACAAATAAAAATCATGGAAACAACTGAAAATAAAACAATGAAAAACCGCTGCTGCGGAGGACGCAGGCCCCGCGCAGGATGGATAGTGCTTGGTATACTTGGGTTCACAGCCCTGCTTTTCCTTTTCGCAGCCGCCATCATGTGGCTCTGGAACGGTCTCATGCCTGTGATCTTCCACCTTGGAGTTATCACATACTGGCAGGCTATTGGCCTGGCCGTGCTCGCCAGGCTGCTGTTCGGGAATATGCATCACGGTGCCCGTCACGGCGGCCGCAGGCAGAGATTCGGTCCCTGGTGGCACAGGGGCGGGATGCATGGCGGAAGCAATGACCCGGGTATGCGCTGGAGTTACTACGAACAATACTGGAACGAAGAAGGCGAACGCGCGTTCAACGACTACGTTAAACGCAAAACGGAATCAACAGCTACAGCAGGATAACCTTCCTGGTTTGCCGTGCGGATGAGGACACGGCGGTTAAATAATAAACTCCCGCAGGGTGTCCCTCCAGGTTCAGCCTCAAGG
>CAILVF010000051.1 GCA_903837605.1 uncultured Bacteroidales bacterium
AGCCGCTGTCAAGGTGAAGAAGGAAGCCAAACCAAAAGCTGCCGTTAAAGAGAAAAAAGAAACAAAGCCTTCAGCAGCAAAAGGTAAAACACCTGGTAAAACAGCCGGAAAAACAAAAGAAGCCATTAACACGGGCTCTGCTGCAAAGAAAGCTTAGCATTGACTCTCGAACTAATTAATCATTCAGCGTGAAAGAAGAATCAAAACTTGTCCCGGATTACGTCTTTGAAGTAAGCTGGGAAGTATGTAACAAAGTTGGTGGGATCTACACTGTTCTCTCTACCAAATGCCTTACGATGGCTCAGGAACTCAGGGATAATTACATCCTGATCGGGCCTGATGTTTGGAAGGAAACTCATCAGAATCCCGAGTTTCAGGAGGACAGGTTCTTATATAAATCCTGGAGGGAAAGGGCAGAGAGCGAAGGACTGCGCATTAAGATAGGGCGTTGGAACATTCCCGGCAAACCCCTTGTTTTTCTTATTGACTTTACACCGTTTTTTTCTGATAAGGATAAAATATTGTCACATTTCTGGGAACGGTTTAACCTTGATTCCCTTATGGGGGGATGGGATTACCTCGAACCTGCTTTATTCGGATATGCAGCAGGAAAGGTGATTGAAAGTTTTTACAATTACAACCTGTCGCATCACGATAAGATCATCAGCCATTTTCATGAATGGACAAGCGGCACGGGACTTTTATATGTCAAGGAGAAGGTGCCCCAGGCAGGAACTATTTTTACTGCTCATTCCACCGTGATCGGAAGAAATATTGCCATCAACAATCTTCCCCTGTATAAGAATTTTGAACAGTTTCATGGAGATTCCATTGCCAAGCAATTCGGCCTTGTTTCTAAGTATTCCCTTGAAAAGACTGCTGCGGTCGAAGCCGACATACTGACAACCCTTTCTTCCCTGACCAATGAAGAGTGCAGGCATTTCCTTGACCGGTCTGCAGATGTTATAACGCCGAACGGATTCGAGGACAGCTTTGTCCCGGTGAAGGATGAATACTACCAGAAAAGGGCAGGGGCAAGGACTAAATTGCTGCAGGTTGCAGAAGCCATGACAGGACAGCCGGTTTCAAAAAGCAGTATCCTTATCCTGACCAGTGGCCCTCATGAGAAAAAGAACAGGGGCTATGAGTTGTTTATAGATACCATGTCTAGGATAAACTCTCAGTCGAGCATTCCTGAAAGCGTGGTTGCATTTATCGTTGTTCCGGCATATGAGACCGGACCGAGAAAAGAACTGCTTGAGTGGATGTCAAGAAAGGACCACAATAACCCCCGCTCGGAACAGTACCTTACACATGTTCTGAATGAACCCGACAACGATTGGATCCTTAACAAGATTAAACAAAGTAAAATACAGAACAGGCCGGAAGATAAGGTAAAGCTGTTTTATGTGCCTGCAGTAATGAATGGGAAAGACGGTGTTTTCAACCTGTCATATTATGACTTGCTGGTAGGTTTTGACGGGACCATATTCCCTTCGTATTATGAACCCTGGGGCTATTCTTCCCAGGAAAGCCTCTCATTTCATATTCCTACAATTACAACCAGCCTTACAGGCTTCGGACAATGGGTAAAGAACCTGTACCCTAATATAAAGGATTGCATTGCTGTAATCGACAGGGATGATGATAATGACAGCGAAGTCGTTGACGAAATTTTGCAAACCGTTGTCAGCTGCGCATTAAAAAGCGAAAAGGAAATAATCAAAATCAGGATTAAGGCATACGAAATTTCAAGGTCGGCGTTGTGGGGGAATCTGATATCAAATTACCATGATGCGTTCGATAAGGCTCTTGAGAAGGCAATGGGCAGGAGTGAACTCTATGCCGGTAAGCAGCCACAGATCATCGCACTTTCTCTCAAAAGCATGTCGGATGTAAAACCCGAATGGAAGAAAGTTCTGGTTCAACAGAGATTGCCTGAAAACCTTGCAAATCTCGACCTCCTCTCGAAGAACCTTTGGTGGTGCTGGAACTGGGAAGGCGCGGAATTGTTCGAGATGATCAACCATGACCGTTGGTATGAGCTGAAATTCAATCCGATTGCTTTACTTGAATCCTTGTCGTACAAAGAACTCCAGGAACTCAGCCATAATGAGGCATTCATTGAGCGGCTTGAAAAGGTTACAGCAAAGTTTAACAGTTATATAGCCAAGGGTAATGATAAGCCCAAGGAAATGATCGCTTATTTCAGCATGGAATACGGGCTTCACGATACCCTTAAGATTTTTTCGGGCGGCCTCGGCATGCTTGCCGGAGATTATCTCAAAGAGGCAAGCGATTCAAACGTCAATATTGTCGGTATAGGTCTTTTATACAGGTATGGTTATTTTATGCAGACATTGAGCCCTGCAGGGGACCAGATTGCAAACTATACTCCGCAGAAATTTTCGCAGCTGCCTATCATCCCTGTGCGTGATGAGCAGGGAAACTGGCAAAAAATAACTTTTGCCCTGCCAGGGAGAACCTTATATGCCAAGATATGGAGGGTGGATGTAGGCAGGATCCCTTTATATCTTCTTGACACCGACATTGAAGAAAACGATGAAAGCTACCGCAGCATCACTCACCAGCTATATGGTGGCGATCTCGAGAACCGCATAAGGCAGGAAATTGTATTGGGAATCGGGGGGATCAGGTTGCTTGATGTCCTTAAAATCAAGCCTGATCTGTATCACAGCAACGAAGGGCATTCCGCTTTCATTGGTCTGGAAAGGCTACGCAAACTGATTCAGAACGAAAAGCTGACTTTTGTGCAGGCCATGGAAATTGTGAGGTCATCAACCCTGTTTACGACTCATACTCCTGTACCGGCCGGGCATGATGCTTTCCCTGAAGATATGATGAGACGGTATTTTTCGCATTATCCCGATTACCTTAATATTAAATGGGAGCAGTTTCTGAACCTGGGAAAAATGGTGGATGACGATCCTGATGAGAAGTATTCGATGAGCGTTCTTGCTGCGAAATGTTCGCAGGAAATCAATGGAGTCAGCAGGATACATGGCAGGGTAACAAGGGACATGCTCCAGCCGCTTTATCCCGGTTATTATGCCACCGAACTCCACATCGGTTATGTGACCAACGGAGTCCACTTTCCTACCTGGACTGCGAAATCCTGGCAGCAGTTATATAAAGAAAAATTTGGCGAAGGCTTCCTTCATGACCAGTCAAATCCTGAATACTGGAGAAAGATTCATGAAGTTGACGATGTAGTTATCTGGCAGACCCGCCAAAAACAGAAAGACCAGCTTACCGAGTTCCTGCACGAAAGGGTATATATCGACATGACCAGGCGGCATGAAAATCCCAAGTTGATCTTCCAGATCAGGGAAGCTGCGCAGCCTAAGGCTCTCACGATCGGGTTTGCACGCAGGTTTGCAACCTACAAGCGGGCCCATCTTTTATTCAGCAACCTGGACAGGCTCGGACGTATCGTGAACAATACCGAAAAACCTGTCAGGTTCCTTTTTGCAGGCAAGGCACATCCTAACGATAAAGCAGGACAGGATCTGATCAAAAGGATTATTGAAGTTTCAAGAATGCCGGCTTTCCTGGGCAAGGTTATGTTCATAGAGAACTATGATATGGAACTTGCCAAATACCTGATCAGGGGTGTTGACATCTGGCTTAATACACCGACACGGCCCCTGGAGGCATCCGGTACCAGCGGTGAAAAGGCCGTTATGAACGGGGTGGTGAATTTCAGCGTCCTCGACGGCTGGTGGGCCGAAGGCTACAGGCCTGATGCCGGCTGGGCCCTTCAGGAGGAAGCCACATACGACAACAGCATGTTCCAGGATGATCTTGATGCTGAAGTAATTTATTCCATACTTGAAGAAGAAATAGTGCCGATCTATTATGACCGGGATAAAAACGGGGTTCCTGTAAAATGGATATCCTATATTAAAAATACAATTGCCGAGATCGCACCTCATTTCACGATGAAACGCCAGCTTGATGACTATTACCGTCAGTATTACACAAAGTTGTTCAAGAGGACCAAGATAATGACCGGCAAGAATTATGAGATGGCAAGGCATATTGCTTCATGGAAAAGAAAGGTATTGAGGGGATGGGACAGTATTGAGATCGTTTCCCTCAAAACTCCTTATTCAGAGCAGAAACCCTTGTCGCTTGGAGATATTTTTGCCGCTGAGATCATAATTGACCTTAATGAATTGTCTGCGACAGACGTTGGTATTGAAGTTCTTTTCGGCAAGAAGGTGAACGATCTCATAGAGACGCCCATCTTTATTGAAGAAATGACCCTTTCCCGGTCTGAAAAAAACATTGCAGTTTTTGAGTGCAGTATCCCTCTTAACCAGGCAGGCGTTTATGATTTTGTTTTCAGGCTTTTTCCAAAGAGCCCGTTATTGCCGCACAGGCAGGACTTCCCTTTGGTGAAGTGGATGTGAAAATGAGTTGCAATTTACGTTCGGTTATGCCGAAACGGGAACCCGGATGAAATCACCATTATGTCGAATAAAACCGAATTAGATTAATAACTAAAACCCAGGCATGAAATTATTAGAAGGTAAGACAATCCTGATTACTGGTGCAAACCGTGGTATTGGCAGGGCAATTGCACATTGTTTCGCCCGCAGCGGAGGTAATATCGCATTCTCTGATATTGCATTTGATGAGAATTCCGCATCCCTTGAAGAAGAACTGAAAAAACTCGGGGTTAAAGCCAAGGGCTATGCCTCCGATGCCGGTTCCTTTGAGGATAGTGAAAAACTGGTAAATGCCGTGGTTGAAGATTTCGGGGAACTCCATGTCCTTGTTAACAATGCCGGAATCACACGCGATAACCTGCTTCTGAGGCTCACCGAGTCTGACTGGGACCTGGTGATCAAAGTAAACCTTAAATCGGTATTCAACCTTACCAAGGCAGTCCAGCGCCAGATGATCAAACAGCGCTGTGGTTCCATTATAAACATGAGCTCTGTCGTGGGGATTGAAGGTAATTCAGGGCAATCCAATTACTCCGCTTCAAAAGCCGGGATCATCGGGTTTACCAAGGCGGTCGCCCAGGAAATCGGGTCGCGCAATATCCGTGTAAATGCTATTGCTCCGGGATTTATTGAGACTGAGATGACCAAAAGACTTCCTGAAGAAGTCAGGAAGGAATGGATAGAGGATATCCCCCTGAAGCGTGGTGGAACTCCCGATGATGTTGCCAACCTGGCTTTGTTCCTTGCCTCCGATCTTTCAGAATATATTACCGGCCAGGTAATCAGTGTGTGCGGTGGCCTTCATACCTGATAGTATTATCGTGTGAGCCTTTTAACCGAATATCCTGTTTGGTTCCTGCTGTTCTGCATTCTGGCCGGGGCGTTTTTTTCCGTTGGCCTTTATTATGGCAAACGCAGAACCGACGACGGTCTTACAGTGTTTACGGCCTTATTGCTTCTGAGGTTCTTCTCTGTAACCGTCATTTCCTTTCTTCTCCTTAATCCTTTAGTACAGCGCACTACCCGGCAGGTCGAGAAGCCTGTAATTGCTGTTGGTATTGACGGGTCCCGTTCGCTTGTTTCATCAGTGGATTCGGTTGAAGTAAGAGAAAATATCGGCCGGGATATTGAAAACCTCAGCCATGAATTATCGGACCGGTTTGAGTTTGCATTTTACACTTTTGGCCAGGATGTTATACCCGGTTTACCGAAAGATTTCAAAGGGAACCATACCGATATCTCCGAATTCTTTAATGAGCTTGGAAGCAGGTATGCCAACCGCAACCTGGGAGCTGTGATCCTTGCCACGGATGGTATATATAATAAAGGGAGCAACCCGTATTATGCAGCCGAAAAACTAAGTGTTCCTGTCTTTTCAGTTGCACTTGGAGATACATCCCTGCACAAGGATGTCCTGATCATGAATATTAGTGTGAGCAAACAGGTTTACCTTAACGACGAATTCCCCTTTGAGATCATGGTTGAAGCCGACAAATACACTGGCAAAGAAATCAAGCTGGGGGTGAAACATTCAGGGGAAGTGGTCATTAACAGGCTGCTCAAAGCAAGCAATGACCATGCACTCATCAGGGTCAGCGGAACTCTGCAGGCCAGGCAAAAAGGAATGCAGAAGTATTCAGTGGAACTCGAAACTCCCGGGGATGAATTCAGCCGGGCGAATAATAAGCGCGATTTTTATGTTGAAGTTCTCGAATCGAGGATCAGGGTCGCCCTGGTTTATGAAAGCCCTCACCCCGACATAGCAGCAATTGCAAGCGCACTGGGATCATCTGCTAAATATAGCGTCACACAGATAAGCCCATCCGAGCTTTTAAAAAGACCCGGGGATTTTGACCTTTATATTTTTTACCAGTTGCCTTCTGTAGCGGGAACATCAGATATTTCAAAGCTTTTACCTGAAAGAAGCCCGGTTTTGTATGTGATAGGCAGCCAGACCGATATAGCCGGCTTCAACAGGCTAAAAACAGGCCTAATCATCAACACCCAGAAGAAATCGATGACTGATATCCAGCCGCTGCTCAATCCCGACTTCTCGCTTTTCGGGCTTGGCAGGGAATTTTCCGGGATTGTCAGGGAATTCCCCCCGGTTCAATGTCCTTCGGGAAGCTTTGAAACAGCTGCAATAACAGATGTAATGTTCTTCCAGAAAATCGGTGAAGTGAAAACAAAATATCCTTTGCTGATGTTTTTCGATATGCCTTCCCGTAAGACCGGGATAATCGCCGGGGAGAATATCTGGAGATGGAGGATGTCTGATTATATCCAGGTATCAGATTTCAGCCTGTTCGATGATATGATAACCCGTATGGTGCAGTACCTTGCCGTTAAAAATGATCCGAGCCCTTTCGTTATCAATGCCGGAAACCGGCTGGAAGAAGGAGATCCCATTGAATTTGATGCCACATTGTTTAACCCTGCGCATGAGCTTATAAATACACCGGATGTCACCCTGGAATTAAAAAACGAAGAGGGCAAAACTTACCCTTTCCTTTTTACCCGTACCGAGAAAGGATATTACCTGAATGCAGGATATTTTCCTTCAGGCAACTATACATGGTCGGCTTCGGCTAAAACGGCCCAGGCCCTCTATACTAAAAAGGGCATGATAAGCATTACTCCCCTGGATATTGAACTTGTTAATTTAAAGGCCGACCATACCCTGTTGCAGCAGATATCGGCCAGAAACAAAGGGGAAATGGTCTCTCAGAAAGATATTCTTAAACTGGCAGAAGCCATTAAAAAACGGAATGATATCAAGCCTGTGATCCACCTTAAAAGAAAATACACTGACCTTGCCGGGGAGTGGTGGCTGCTCCTGCTGATCCTGGGCCTGTTGTCGGCTGAATGGGCCATAAGGAAGAGAAACGGGATTTAATGTACATTCCGTCCATGCCGCATGTTCATATGTAATTTGTAAAATGCCTGTTCCCAGGTATGACCAAGGGCTTCCAACCCGGCATCAAAGGTCTTTCCTGTTCATTACCCAGAACACTATCCCGATCATGATTGCCGCATAGGCCATAGGTATCAGGCAGGCAACAATGCTTACATGGTTCTGTAATTCCAGTCCCATCATTTTCTTGAGCATGGGAATAGCCGGGTATTCGGTAAGGCGGATCACTGCATTTACAGGGAGATAGGTATAAATAGTATTCTTAAACATAAATGGCGCCCTGAAAAGAAAGTAGATCACCGGTTCGATTATCAGGGAATATAAGGTGAAAATAGCGATTGCCATACCTGTATTTCTCAGCATGAATCCGCAGAAAAATGCATAAACCATATAACAGGCCAGGCTGATAAAGAACCCTCCCATGAAAGGAAGGCCTTTTGAAAATAAGTTCACATCGGTGAATCCCGAATGGAAAAGGCCGATAAAAAACGAACCGGCCGTCAGAATAATTCCCATGATCACGGCCATCAGGAGGATCATCAGCAGTTTTGAAACGAGAAATTCGGTTTTGCTCATCCCGTTAATCACGTTCTGCCGTATTGTTTTAAAAGTAAATTCATTGGTGATCAGGATGATCATAATAATTGCCGGGAATATCAGTACATACCTCATGCTTGCGAAGAAAGCCACATTTTGCCAAACATCGGGGAAATAATAAATGGCAACATGGGGAAATGGAATAGGCATCCTCTGGTTGACGTTGTTGACCATATGGTTTATCATGAATTCGGCAAGGAGTATGCCGGCAGCAAGAAATACGAAATACAGGCCGAAGAGGATCCAGAACACTTTATATGTCCTGATCTTTTTAAATTCTATTTTTAGCAGTTTGATCATGGTGTGTCCTGTAAGAGTTCGAGAAAATGTTGTTCAAGGCTGCGTTTCTTTTCCGACAGATGGCTAAGCACAATTCCTTTGATGTAAAGAAATGTATTGATTTCTGAAGTAACAACAGGCCTGTCAAAATGAACCTGGAGGATACCGTTGATGGCTGTTGAAGCCAGGAACCCTGGAAATTCCGCGATTGCGGCAGCCAGGACTGGCATATCGGAGCTGGCCATCTCAATGGAATCAGATACTGCAAGCACTTCCCTGACGTTTCCGCTGAAGAGCATGACGCCTTTTCTCAGGACAACTACATAGCTGCAAATCTTCTGCACCTCGTCAAGGAGGTGGGAAGCCAGCAGTATGGTCGTGCCGCGAGAAGCAACCAGGGAAATCAGATCCCTGATCTGGGCAATGCCTTGTGGATCCAGTCCGTTGGTAGGTTCATCGAGGATCATGACCTCCGGCTTCCCAAGCAGGGCTGAGGCTAACGCAAGCCGTTGCCTCATTCCGAATGAAAAAGTCCTGAATTTGGAGAACCTGCGCTCATATAAGCCGGAGAGCTGAAGAACCTCGTCAATGTCATCGTAAGGCTTATCCTTGATGTCGGCAACGATTTTGAGGTTTGTGACAGCATCCAGGTACGGAAAGAAGTTCGGGCTTTCAATAACCGAACCTATCCGTTTCCGTGAGTCCTTCGAAGGAGGCTGCCCGAACCAGCTGAATGTACCGTCGTCGGGAGGAATAAGATCAAGCAACATGCTCAGCGTAGTGGTCTTCCCGCTGCCATTCGGCCCAAGGATGCCAAAAACCTGGCCTCTCCCAACTTCAAAGGAAAGCTGATTTACCGCCCTGATCTTGCCAAAGCGCTTGGATAGTTTTTCAACATGTAAAATGGTTTCCACCTGCATTTGTTTAGAAGTAAATTTAAGACGAGGAAGAGTCTGTTAAGTTACAGCTTAATATGAGTAAATCAGAAATACTGAAGGGGTTTTACCAAGGACCGGCTTCATTTTTCTCCAGTCCCTTACCGCATACACCTCTATCTTTTCTGAAGGACCGGTGAGGCCGATTCCCAGTCCGAGCATTGTATCGTCCTTACAGCTTTGCAGAATAGCCTGGAATACCTGCTCGTTCCTGTAAGGGGTCTCAATGAAGATCTGTGTTTGCTTCTTCTCGCCGGCTGATTTTTCAATTTCCTTCAGCCTCTTCGTACGCATTTGCTTATCGACAGGCAGATAACCGTGAAAGGTGAAATTCTGCCCGTTGAAACCCGATGCCATCAGGGCCAGCAGTATGGAAGAGGGCCCCGTAAGAGGCTTAACGGGGACTCCGTTTTCATGGGCAACCCTCACTATCTCGGAACCCGGGTCGGCTATGCATGGACTGCCGGCTTCCGACAAAAGGCCGATGTCCCTGCCTTCGTCGGTGACCTGCAGATATTCTTCAAAAGAGGGAGGGGGGGAATGCTCATTATAAACATTCAGGGTGACTTCACTGAAATCACGGGTATAACCGGCTTTTCTCAGGAATCGCCTGGCCGTCCTGAGTTCTTCAACTATAAAATAATCAAGACTTCGGATGACTTTCAGGGTTCCTTCAGGCAGCACGTCATCAACCGGACCATCGCTGAGGGCTGAAGGAATAAGATAAAGCACACCATGTTTCATATTACCAGGGTAAGTTGTTGAGGTCGACATTACCGCCCGACAGTATGATGCCGATGCGTTTGCCTTTGACATGAATCTTATTCTCGAGAATGGCAGCAAATGGCACTGCCGACGAAGTCTCCACAATGATCTTCATCCTTTCCCATATGAATTTCATTGCCTGGACAATGCTTTCCTCACTCACGGTAACTATGTCGCTGACATGTTCCCGGATGATGGGAAACGTGAGGCTGCCCAGGGAAGTCCTCAGGCCGTCGGCAATGGTCTGGGGATTGACACTTTCGACAAAGGCTTTTGAAACAAACGACCTGCGTGCATCGTCGGCCTGCTCAGGCTCTGCAGCAATCACACGGGTGCCCGGGGAAAAGTAGAATGCCGAAAGCGCTGTCCCGCTTAAGAGACCGCCGCCGCCGACCGGAGCAAGGATGATATCAAGGTCCTTGATTTCTTCAATCAGTTCGAGGGCGGATGTGGCTTGCCCTGCAATTATACGGTTGTCGTTGTACGGATGTACCTCTACAGCGCCGGTTTCCTCTATAACTCTGAGAAGGGTCGCTTCGCGGGAGGGGAGTGTGGGTTCGCAAAACGTGATCCGCCCTCCATATCCTTTGACTGCCCCGACTTTAACAGGGGATGAATTGGAAGGCATCACGATATAGGCTTTCGCCCCGGCAAGACCTGCTGCCCAGGCAAGCGCCTGGGCATGATTGCCGCTGGAATGCGTTGCAACACCTTTATGTAAAGAAACAGGGTCAAGGCTCCTTACTGCATTGGTTGCGCCCCTTGCCTTGAAAGCCCCCACCTTCTGGAAATTTTCGCATTTAAAGAAGATGTTTGCCCCGAACATCCTGTTTATAGTGGCTGAGGTGAGAACAGGGGTGAGGTTGATGAAAGGCCTGATCCTTTCACTGGCCTCCTTTATCAGACCGGCTGATGGAAAATTTGTTTTCATTGGGGACCCGGTTTGGAGGACAGCAATTGTTCAATCAAACGTTCGCAGGCGGCATCAAGCTGAAGGTAGGTCTTTTCAAAGGCGTGGATGTCATGGTACCATGGATCATCGACAGGCAGATCCTGCCCGGGATACTGAAGGTTGAGCATATAGTCAACTTTTTTCAGGTCAGCAGCGGACCTGGCTATCCTGGAAACACTGTAATAATGCGATGCATCCATGACGTAAATGCGGTCGAAACTGTCAAAATCATTTTTCCTGAAGAGTCTTGCAACATGCCCGGAGATGTCGATCCCGTAATTCCTGCATATACTCTGTGCCCTGTTGTCGGGATGGTCGCCAATATGAAATGACTCAAACCCGCAGGAATCAATTTCGGCTTTGATACCGGCCTTGCTGAGTTTGCTTCTTAGAATACCTTCAGCCATAGGCGACCGGCAGATATTGCCGGTGCAGACAAACAGGATTTTCATAAGGAAGAAAAAAAATTATAGTTTAATGCGCTTGTCAAGTTCTTCAACAAACTGGCGGAACTGTTTATCTGTTTCAACCAGGTTGTTTACCGTACGGCAGGCATGCAGTACAGTTGCATGGTCTTTGTTCCCGCAGTGGAGGCCGATGCTGGCCAGTGAAGATTTGGTGTGCTTTTTCGAGAAATACATGGAAAGCTGCCTGGCCTGGACGATCTCGCGCTTGCGCGTCTTGGAATGGATCATCTCAACAGGGATGTTGAAATAATCACAAACAACCTTCTGTATATAATCTATGGAAATTTCCCTTGATGTGTTCTTGACAAACTTATCTATCATCTGCTTGGCCAGCTCAAGTGTGATGGTCTTCTTGTTGAGCGATGACTGGGCGAGGAGAGAGATAAGGGCGCCTTCGAGTTCCCTTATGTTGGTGTTGATGCTGTATGCAAGGTATTCCACGACCTCGGGGGGTACAATGATACCGTCATTGTATAATTTCTTTTGAAGGATGGCGATGCGTGTTTCCAGGTCGGGAACCTGCAGGTCAGCGCTCAATCCCCATTTGAAGCGGGAAAGAAGGCGTGGCTCAATGCCTTTCATTTCAACCGGAGGCTTGTCGGAGGTAAGAACGATCTGGTTGCTCTTCTGATGGAGATGGTTGAAAATATGGAAAAAGACATCCTGTGTTTTTTCTTTGCCGGCCAGGTTATGAATATCGTCAATGATCAGGATGTCGATCATCTGGTAGAAATGAATAAAATCGTTTTGATTGTTATTCTTGACAGAGTCGATAAACTGGTTGATAAACTGGTCGGTGGTCACATACAGAACCGTCTTCTCAGGAAAACTATTCTTCACCTGCAAACCAATTGCATGAGAGAGATGGGTTTTCCCAAGCCCTGTATTACTATATAAGAGGAGAGGGTTAAAGGCTGTCTTCCCCGGGTTGCTGGCAACAGCGAAACCGGCTGACCTGGCCAGGCGGTTGCAGTCACCTTCGATAAAATTCTCAAACGAATAACTCTCAATAAGCTGGGAGTTAACCTTGATCTTCTTCAATCCCGGGATAATAAAGGGATTCGGTATCTCCTTAGATGTTCCCCTGTTAAGATCAATGGGCATTGAAACCGCAGGATTGTAAGTGGCCTTCTTCTCCGAAGTAGGAACATTTATAG
>CAILVF010000052.1 GCA_903837605.1 uncultured Bacteroidales bacterium
GCACCGTTTGAACCGAAGCCTCAAGCATTTGAGTAAACGCATAACCGAAAAAAATGTTGTCGCCAAGAATAAGCGTGACGTCATCGCTTCCGATAAATGCTTCACCAAGAATGAATGCCTGGGCAAGCCCGTCAGGAGAAGGCTGAACGGTGTAAGAGAGAGAAATGCCCCAGTCGCTGCCGTCTCCGAGCAGCTTTTGGAACATCGGCTGGTCTTCAGGTGTCGTTATAATGAGAATATCCCTGATCCCTGCAAGCATAAGCGTTGTCAGGGGGTAATAAATCATAGGCTTGTCATAGACCGGCAGGAGCTGTTTTGATATCCCCCTGGTAACAGGGTAGAGCCGGGTACCAGAGCCTCCCGCAAGAATAATGCCTTTCATAAGAGTTTTTTGTTGAATTACTTCACCAGTTCCGCGATTTCAGAGCTTACCCTGATACATTTGCGGGCAGACTCGATAGCCAAAAGCCCCTCATGCTCATTGAAAATCTCCCAGGGAAGCCTGTATGAGGATTCATCACCATATTTAGCCAGCATTTTCTGGTATGAATCATATTTTTCAAGATCAGGAAGAAGCTCTTTAACTAACAGGGCAATATCTTCTGCAATAGTTCCTTCAGAAATCAGCTGTGACAGATGAACACCCGGCTGATGAGCAAAAGAAGAAACGCCGAACAGCATCAGTACGATAAGACCGGTATTTTCTATAACCATTATAGAGGCAGCAACACATGCACGCCATCGCTTGAGAGAATAATCCTGCTCGGCTTCATTCAGAAACCCACGTGCAAGCTCGAACCTGTATTCGACATTTTTTTTCAATCCCATGACAACCCTCCTTTAAACATACCTGCATCCAGCAGGCCTGACATTTGATGATAACCATCTGATAAATGACACACTATTTCAAGCTGATCGACCTGACTATTACCACCCTGATACAATCCGATCAAAAATTTCATCATTAATCTGGCCAAGGGAAACATTTATTGCCTGCTGTTGTGCAACATAATTACCTGCATAATAATCAGCAAATCCGACAAACGATTGTGTAAATACCGGAGTTTTTTTTACACGATCCGTCATCGTAACCTGCACAACAAGTGTAATCCGGTTGGTAATGGCCCGCTCTGTTTTGCCTGAAAGCTGACCCGGTACATCGGAAAAGGAGATGATCGTCCCTTCCAGAAGAGCATCGGCACTGGCCATGGACGGGGTAAAGCGAAGTGGACTTTGTGACTCTATTTTGTCGACCAGAGCTTTTGTACATTCTGATCTCAACTGGGCAATGCCTGCACCGGAACGGTCATCGAAAACAGGTATTGCAATGGTTTTCAGGTGCGCGGGTATCGATCCCCCTTTGAAGCTGTAACAGCCATGAAGGGATACAGCAACAAGAAGAAAAAGCAAGACTCTGGCGGCTCCGGTCTTCAGCATGACTGTCCTTTGGATTAATAGGTTCGACGGTCAATTCTGTTCAGTATTTTACGGAAGGGATAGGTCAGGAGCAACATTTTTTTTCTTCGGCCATTCAAGGCGGAGAGATAGAGGCCTGTTTTCGAGTCACTCCAGCCGGAAGCCAGCTTTACCGCCAACTGCGCTGCAACGAGAGGCGACTGTGCAAAAATATCCAGAATGGTATTGAACGTCGCCAGTTGACGGGAAAGTTCAGGAGTGGGAGTGTCAGCACTGACCATACCGGTGCGGACCAGACCAGGATGCAGGAGCATGACAGATATCCCGGTATGTCGATACTCTGAAGCAACAGCATAGGTAAACCGGGCAATGGCTGCTTTTGTTGAACCATAAGCGCTGATCCAGGGTGTATTAGATCCCCTGTCCGTTCCGGAACCAGCCATATTTATGATTTTTCCTTTACGCTTTTCTTTGAGATAGTAGTTGATAGCGGCCCGGCACCCGTTGTATGTGCCTTTAAGGTTTGTATCGATTACTCTTCCCCATTCATCAGGATCGCTTTCAGTAATATTGTGAAAGGTATCTGATATTCCTGCATTGTTGATAAATACATCTACTCTGCCGAACCTTTTGACCGTATCCGCAATAAGTTGTTCCATATCAAGAGAGGAGACAACATTACAAACACAGCCGTGTACTGAATCCGGGGGAAATTCCAAGAGTGCCGCCTGAACATTGGCATTCGAAGAAGAGGTTATGACAACTTTGGCTCCTTCCCTGACAAACTCATGGGCTATTGCTTTACCGATCCCTTTGGTGGAACCGGTAATGATGGCAACTTTCTCTTCGAGTATACCCATACTCAGACGTTGTGATTACTTTACCTGCTATTTCGTTTTTCCCTTTGCCCCGTCAACCATTACCTGCAGTTCAGGTCGCCCGGCTGCATAGGTCTCAAGAGGTATGCCCTGTTCAATGGCCTCCCAGGCCTGACGTATAGACGTTGCACCGGCTTTGGGGCCCATTGGATGGCCGAAAATTCCACGTCCGGGAACAAAGCCGAAATCAACACTGCCGACATGGCGGTAAACGGTTTCAAGCGTCAGCGCTGAATCGCTGCCTCCCGGAACGGGCAGTGAGCGTTTAATATGACCGAACTCTTGAAGACATTCCTGGATATTCTCCTTTACTTCTTCTTCAGGAGTCATCATTCTCCCGCCAAATCCGGGCATGATAATAGA
>CAILVF010000053.1 GCA_903837605.1 uncultured Bacteroidales bacterium
AATTATTAATTAGTAAATATTCAGTCATTGATTACCTTCACAAGGGCACCCCATTTACGGTCAATCTCAAAGAAATGTTTCATATAGTAATTTCCGAAAAGGAAATGGGCCTTTATGACTTTGATCCCGTATGCCGACATGCTGACAAAAAAATTGGCGATCATGGCCGAAGCAACCCCTTTCCCCTGTAATGATGAAGTTACAACGATCCCGTCAAACAGGGCGGTCGTCTCATCCAGGTAATGCCAGGTAAGCCCGCCGATGATCTTTCCATGGGGATCGGCAACAACATGCTGGTGATCATGTTTACTGATCTCTTTTGGATAATTTTCCCGGAAGAACATCTGGTATAATTGCCCGATCTCCCTGGGTTCGCCCGGCTCATATTGCACGTAATGTTTTCCTTCGCCGTCGTGGATATCGAAACGAACCAGTACATGTTCTTTTGAGCGTTCACCTATTTTCAGCAGGTCAATATGCTGGTCGGTTTGCAATCTCGGAAATACCATGTGGCTGAAAATATTTTTATCTTCTTCTGCCGATAACGATGATTGCAGGTCCGACAGCTCGATAAGCTGAATAGGCAAAGTTTCCTGCTCTTCCTGCATTTTTTCAAGAAGCTTGTCAAACGAGACTTTGACACCCTCGTCGGAATCCATGAAGTAGGTATGCCTGTAAAAATGATACCTGATCAGGTCGGGCCATGAATTCAGCCTGAACAGATCCATAAGCTCGGTGATTGTTTGTTCCTTGGCTGCCGAGGTAGTAAGCGGATTGATACGGTACCAGTCAATATACTGGTCTATAGCTGAGTATAACGACAGCGGCAGGTGAAAGCGTTTGATGTTTTCGGCAAGGTACTTATTCAGGTGGTCCTTCAGGCTGGTCTGATCATGGCAGACTACTTTATGTTTTTTTAATTCAAGACTGAGTTTAACCAGGAATTCAATTGCTTCTTCCTTGCCCAGGGCTTCAATGCATGCGTCAAAAATCCAGTTGATTTCTATCTGCTTTTTAACCCAGGGATACAAAGCGGTGGTTTTGCAATAGTAGTCCTGTACAATCGGGATAACCAGGGAAAGCGGGCCTTTGTACTCCGACCAGCCTGTAAGGGTAAGTATGACAGCCGATTCACGGAAATCCATTTCAGGTACAGAAATATTGGTGAGGGTAATTGCACCGGGAACAATCTGATACCCGCTATGGTGCCAGGCTTTAAACACCGTAGCCAGGGAACGGATGAACACTTTTTTCCATGCGTTCGGTTTTACGTAACCGGAAGAGCGGTGGATTTCGGCAAACTCCCTTATCTTATCCCATGCGGTAAGCCCTCCTATGTATTGTGTGCTGAGGAGTCCCAGGTTGGGCCTGCTGCTTCCAAGCAGGGAAGCAACAGCGGCCCCGTAAGGAAAGCCTGCGAGGGAAGCCTGCCAGTAAAATGTATCGGGGTTCGGCCTGAATTCGGGGTTGTTGCTGATCACGAAGTGCAGATCAAAATGTTTCCCTGCCTTTGTATTTACGCTGAGCCTGTAATGCTTGAATTCCTTATATGCCAGTAGCCTCAGCACCCATATTCCTCCCGGAGGAACGTCTTTCAGATCAAAATCCCATTCATTAAAAGTCAGGATAATACTTTCTTCCAGGAACTTCGTTGTCCTGAAAATTTTTACAATCCTTTCTTTATCGGTTTCCTGAATGCCGTGTTCAAAAATGAGTTTCGATTTCCATGTTGATGCAGGATATTTCGGGCCTCTTCCTTCAATATGGTTTTCAAAGACCCGGGCCAGCTTGTAAAAATATTCCTCTGCTTTTTTTGACAGGAAGGGGTCCTGTCGGTGAAGTATCCATCTCGATAATTCTGCCCTCACCGGTACGTAGAAATCAAGATGCTGGAGGGCAAAGTTGTAAAGCATCCTGAGAACATTTTCGAATTGCTGCCGCATTTTCACCGGCGCAGGCCAGGGGAAGTGGGTACGGTAGAAGTAAAGCCTTTGTTTAAGTGCATCAAGCCTGTGTTTCCCTATTTTGGATGAAGCAATGGCGCGGATCGACTGCTCATTTAAAAATGAAAGACCCGATTCGAGGAACATGGGAAGATTGGAAATTGTCTCAGGTTGGGGAGCATGGATCAGAATGGTGCGATAGGCCAGGCATCGGATCTCTTCCGAAGGATGAAATGCCAGGGCTTCAAGCCTCAGCCTCATCACTTCGGCAAGCCTGGGTTCCGAGTCACCGAAGATATCGCCTATCTTCCCGATTGCGCTTATTGAAGCAGATTCAGGGCCAAACAGGGCCTGGCACAACAGCAGGTTGGCATTGGCAAGGAACTGGTCGCGGATATTCCGGGTGGCCCTGCATTCATAATTGCCGGTTAGCCCGGGTTCTGCAAGATATATGCCTTCGGCCATCCCTTTTACAGGTACGTCCCATCCCTCTTTAACAGGGCAGAAGGAGATCAGGGAAGGATTCCCGGTCCATAGCTTTGGGGAACGGGTGAACAGCCCCAGGTCAATTGTGTCGCCGCTCAGAGTATAGACCAGGTCACCAATAATCCAGCTCCCCGGCTTTCGTCTCCTGACGTTAAGAACCTGTTTCGTCCTTTTATTTACAAGCTTGTCCTTGCCAAAAACAATGTCCGTTTCAAGTATGCCCAGGTCCCTGTAAAACCACTTTGGAACAGAACAGGAAACAGCTCCTCTTTTAATCAGGACGACATTGCTCTGGTAGAGGGAATCTATCAGTTTCAGAA
Source organism: uncultured Bacteroidales bacterium (assembly GCA_903837605.1). Classification (GTDB taxonomy): domain Bacteria; phylum Bacteroidota; class Bacteroidia; order Bacteroidales; family FEN-979; genus CAIRDP01. The sequence goes on from CAILVF010000053.1 coordinate 2,750, forward strand.
AGCCGTTCTCAATGGCTTTCCTGTTGAATGAACCTTTGGGTGTTAATTCCCCTTTTTCGGCGCTGAAATCCCTCTCGAGCAGGGCGAAATTCACCACCCTTTCATAAGGAGCCACATCCTTGTTTGCCGACATGACAATCTGGTGGAAATACTCCCTGAGGTTATCGCCTTTACACGAAGTGAAGAGGGAGTCTGACTTGTCGGGTACAATGAGCAGAACATTATAAGGCCTGTTGTCCCCGACCACGAAAGTGCTCTTTATACCCGGTACATTATGAAATTTCTTTTCAATGACCTGGGGGGCGACTGTCTGTCCCCGGTTATTTTTGTATATATCCTTAACCCTGTCAACGATCTCATGATATCCGTCCTCGTTGATGATGAAAACATCTCCTGTCTTAAGCCAGTAATCTTCTTTTTTTGAAACGGGATAGGGGATGATGCCTCCCGGCGGAGCATCTTCGAGATAGCGTGCGATATAATGCCCGCTAATCTCGAGCTCACGGTTCTCATTCAGCCTTGTAAAAACCCCGGGGAGAGGTGTGCCTACTTTAAAATCCTGGTAATGGAAGGGGGGAGTCATGGTGATACCGCCTGTTGCTTCTGTCATTCCAAAGCCGCTGCATAATGCGATACCGTTTTCGTTGAAGAACCGGAACACCTGGGGGTCAAGGTAACCTGCAGCGCTAAGCCCCCATTTCAGGCGGTTGCCGGTCACATCCTCGATGGCCCTGGCTCTTAATTCGGCACTCTCAATGCCGTTGATCCTTTCCTGGCATTTCTCAAATAACTCCTGCCAGCGAAGAGGTATGCTGATAAACCCGCTGGGGTTGACCTTGGGAAATAAGGAAAAAAGCGTGTCTGCTGAGTTGTTCCCGGCAAAAACATAGGTGCCGTGCCAGTAAATCGCCCCGCACATCTCGAGAAAACGTCCGAATGTATGGAACAGGGGCAGGTAGCAAAGGAAAGTCTCATCTCCCACCTGCGGAAGGGCTGCAGCACGGGCAAAGCGCTTGGATACAATATTATAAACCGAGAATGAAACTCCTTTGGGCAAACCGGTGCTTCCCGAGGTGAACATGGTTGTTGCAACTTCATTGGTTGGTTTCAGCGGCCTGGCTGACAGAAGGTTCTCAATCTCAGAACGGGAGATCTTTTTACATTCCTCCTGGAGGTATTTGTTGGCAGATCCCTTCTTTGAGCCCGGGCTCATGGTATAGATACGGAAAGGCCGGGCGGTCATCTGGCATACTTTTTCGAGAACCGAAACTCTCTGAGGCGTATCGGCAACGGCAATATTGACCGAAAGTTTGTCAAACAAAGGGGCCAGTATCTCAGCGCCAAAATGGGTGCTGAACGGTGAAACGAAAATCCCGGAACAAAGGCGGGAAAGATCCACACAGGCTCCTTCAACGCAATTCTCGGTGTATAGTGCAATCCTTGGCTCCTCTTCCACGGCCATGCAAAAAACGGCGGCAATCTCCCTGAGGTGGCGGTATATCTGCTCATAAGTCCAATCCACCGTGGGCGAAACCGACATGTCCCTGAAAAGGACCTGACGCGGGTGTTCGTTTACCCTTTGTGCTAATAAGTCATTCAGCGAATACTGTGTCCTTTGCAGTATAGTGAATACCGTTTCTGCCCAACGGTCTCTTTGCCCCTGATCAAGGTTACGCAGGAAGCCTGGCCTGCCGGTCAAGTCAAGGAAATCCATCCAGGATTCCCTGCCGGGTAAATCGGCCGCGGGTTTCCTATGGGAAATGCCTGGTTTGGGTTTGCGTTTTGCTGTCGCCTGGTCCCATGTTGAAACGGCTGCTTCTGCCTCAGCCAGAATTTTAGATGCCAAAGCCTGCTTTTGCTTGTCTTTCGCATTCTTCCAGGAACCAAGTACTTCAGCCAGCATTATTTTAAATTTAAATCAGAATGATTAAAGGAAACATGCAAATTTATTGATTCAAATTGTTAATTTTGAATTCGAATAAAAGATATTTTTTTACATGTTGCTCAAATTAGAAAACATAGAGGCTATCTATAAGAAAATCAGCGTTTCTGCAGAAAAAGCCAGGAAGATATTTAACCGGCCGTTAACGCTTACCGAGAAGCTGTTATACGGGCATTTGTTTGATGCGGTTCCTGATAAGCCCTATGATAAGGGGAAGGATTATGTGAATTTCCTTATCGACAGGGTGGCGATGCAGGATGCCACGGCTCAGATGGCCTTACTCCAGTTCATGACCGCAGGAAGGACCGCATCGGCAGTTCCGGCGACCGTGCATTGCGATCATCTTATTCTTGCAAAGGAAGGTGTAAGTTCCGATCTTACATCAGCGCTTTCGCAGAATGCCGAAGTGTACAATTTCCTGCAATCAGTTTCGGCTAAATACGGTATAGGATTTTGGAAACCCGGGGCGGGCATCATCCATCAGGTGGTGTTTGAAAATTACGCTTTCCCGGGCCAGATGATGATAGGAACAGATTCACATACCCCGAACGCAGGCGGCCTGGGGATGCTTGCTATTGGCGTTGGAGGCGCCGATGCAGTGGACGTGATGTCGGGAATTCCGCTCGAGCTTAAAATGCCGAAGATCATGGGAATTGAGCTTACCGGCAAACTCAGCGGATGGGTATCGGCAAAAGATGTTATCCTGCTGATCTCCGGCATGCTAACGGTAAAGGGAGGTACAGGGTTCATTATCGAGTATTTCGGCGAAGGGGCCGAGTCCCTTTCCTGCACAGGAAAAGGGACGATCTGCAATATGGGCGCCGAAGTTGGTGCAACCTGTTCGGTTTTTCCATATGATGCCAGCATGAAGCGGTACCTGGAATCGACAGGACGCAAAGTCGTTGCCGACAAAGCCGACCAGTACGCATCCTGTCTAAGGGCTGATCCTGAAGTGGCAGCAGATCCCTCAAAATATTACGACCAGGTCATCAGGATCAACCTTTCGGAGCTTGAGCCTTATGTGAACGGACCGTTTACCCCCGACCTCGCTAACCCGGTCTCGGCACTGGCGGCTTTTCTCAAAGAGAATAATTATCCCGACACACTTGAGGTCGGGCTTATAGGTTCCTGCACCAACTCTTCTTACGAAGACCTTTCCAGGGCCGCTTTCATTGCCCGCCAGGCAAAAGCTAAAAAACTGAATGTAAAATCAGGCTTTATCATCACGCCGGGCTCGGAACAGATCAGGTTTACAGCCGAAAGAGATGGCATTCTTGAAGCCTTTGACGAAATCGGAGGGGTCATCATGGCCAATGCCTGCGGTCCCTGTATAGGCCAGTGGTCAAGGAAAATGGATGATCCCGAGAGGAAAAACTCCATTGTGACCTCTTTTAACAGGAATTTCGCCAAACGCAACGACGGCAATGCAGGTACGCATGCTTTCGTGGCATCCCCCGAGATGGTTACTGCCATGGCCCTTGCCGGCAGGCTATCATTCAATCCGGCAAAAGATACCATTATAAATTCTGATGGCGTTGCGGTTATGCTCGACGAGCCTCATGGCTTCGAACTGCCCCCAAAGGGTTTCGATGTTAAAGATCCTGGTTTCCTGGCTCCTCCCGACGACAGCGCCGGCATAGTTGTTAAGGTGGACCCCGGCTCCGGCAGGCTGCAGCTCCTCGAGCCTTTCAAAGCATGGGATGGGAAGGATATCAATGGTATGCGCCTTCTTATCAAGGCTAAAGGCAAGTGCACCACCGACCATATTTCTATGGCAGGGCCCTGGCTGAAATACCGCGGGCACCTCGATAAGATCTCCGATAATCTCCTGATGGGTGCAGTCAATATATTCAACGGCAAAACCAATTCGGTCAGGAACGGGGTTACCGGTGAATATGCCGAAGTGTCAAAAACAGCAAGGTATTATAAAGCCAATGCCATCCCCTCACTGGTAATCGGCGATGAGAATTACGGAGAAGGGTCTTCACGTGAACATGCTGCGATGGAACCCAGGTACCTGGGAGTGAGAGCCGTCCTTGTAAGGTCTTTCGCAAGGATCCACGAGACCAACCTGAAAAAGCAGGGGATGCTGGCGCTTACCTTCGCCAATCCCTCTGATTATGATAAAATTCTCGAAGACGATGTATTTGACATCATCGGCCTTGAGACTTTTACACCCGGCAAACCGCTGAAACTGAAAATACACCATGCCGGTGGCAGTGCGGAGGAAATACTTCTTAACCATACCTACAGCGACCTCCAGATCAAATGGTTCAAGGCAGGAAGCGCCCTGAACTCTATGAAAGAAAAGTAATAATTTTGAATTTATAACAAGCAGATTCATATGGATATACAGAAATTTATAGCAGAGCATGCCCCTGAGACCCAGGCTTCATGCACTATTGATGAGCAGCTCTTCAAACAGTTTGATGTGAAACGCGGCCTGCGTAACGCCGACCATACCGGTGTGCTTGTCGGGCTTACCAGGGTCGGCAGCGTAGTGGGATATGAAAAAATTGACGGCAAACTCGAAGCCATTAACGGTAAGCTTATCTACCGCGGGATAGATATAAACGATCTCGTTCATGGAACACAAACCGAGAAACGGCCCGGTTTCGACGAAACCGTATTCCTCCTGCTTTTCGGAAGGCTCCCTAAAGCCGCGGAACTGAAAACTTTCAGTGAAGGGCTGGCCGAACAGAGGGCCCTGCCCGAAAATTTCAACCGTGACATGATCCTCACCATGAAGGGCAAGGACATAATGAATATGATGGCCCGTTCGATCCTCGCCCTTTACACACTTGACGAGCAGGCCGACGATACTGAGATCCAGAATATCATAAGGCAGTCGATAAGCCTGATCGCGAAGTTCCCTACCATTGCCGTGTATTCTTATCATGCCATGCGCCACCTGATTTATTACGATACCTTGAGCGTAAGGTACCCCGATAAAAAACTTGGCACAGCCGAGAATTTCCTGTATATGCTCAAGGGAAATGACTACACCCCCCTTGAAGCCGAACTCCTCGACCTCTGCCTGGTGCTGCATGCCGAACACGGAGGCGGTAACAATTCAACCTTCACCACCCGGGTCGTCAGTTCAAGCGGCACCGATACCTACTCGGCTATTGTTGCAGCTATCGGCTCCCTTAAAGGACCCCTGCACGGAGGCGCGAACATCGAGGTCATCCACATGATGAACAATATCAAAGCCAATATCAAGAATTGGGGCAATGATGATGAAGTTACCGATTACCTCCGCAAGATCCTGAAGAAAGAAGCCTATGACAAAAGCGGAAAGATCTATGGTTTCGGGCATGCCGTATACACAGTTTCAGATCCCCGCGCCATCCTTCTAAAAGAAAAAGCCAGGCTTTTGTCAAAGGAAAAAGGACGCGAAAAGGAAATGGCGCTCTATGAAGCGATAGAGCGAATAGGACCTGAGATCTATTATGAGTTCAAGGGAACCAGGGATAAACTTATCTCCCCGAATGTCGACTTTTACAGCGGTTTCGTTTATGAATGCATCAAAATACCCAAGGAACTGTACACCCCGTTGTTTGCAATTTCCCGGATCTCAGGATGGTGCTCTCACCGGCTTGAAGAGCTCATCAGCGGCCGCAGGATCATCCGCCCTGCATACAAAGCAGTTGAGCCCAGTAACAGCTACATCCCCCTTACCGAGAGAGATTAGGGTAAATACTGCGCATCGTCCTGTTCACGAAGTAAGAGGAAAGTGAAGCAGGCAGCATCACAGAGAGGATGAAATAATTTAGGCGGTTTGTCCATCCGTGGATGCAAACCGCTTTTTTTCCGCACATCCTGATGGCATACCCGGCAACCTTATCCGGGTCAGCCATGCTCACAGGGCCACCTGGCTTGCTTTCCAGGAATTTAGGCGTGTTGATTATTCCGGAGCAGCAAACGCTTATCCCGATATCAAATGGTTTGAATTCGTAATACAAGGAACGTGCAAGGGATATCAGAAATGCCTTGCTGGCTGCATAGGGAGTCACATAGACAGGTGACAGCAACCCGGCCAGGGATGACATTAGCAGTATTTTTCCCGGTTTTTTTGTATCCCTGAGATACCCGGCAAAAGCATGTACAAGTAGTATCGTTGTGCGGTTGTTCACATCAATGAACCTTTCGAGGTTCCCCGAATCATATTCCAGAAAAGGTTTAACCTCCGACATGGCCGCACAATACACCAGCATCCTGCATCCTGTTTCCTGTATCAGGCCCATGCATATTTTCCAGGCATCCTCACCGGCCAGGTCAATGCAGGATAATAAGGTTTTAACCCGGTATTTCTTTTCGACCTTTTCAGCGGTCTTCTTCAGCGCTTCCGGCTGCCGGTCAATAAGGACCAGGTTAAACCCTTGTGCAGCAAGGAGTGTGGTAAATGACTCTCCCAAACCATCAGCCGATCCTGCGATCATGGCCCATTGCCCTTCTTTCATGATATTTCCTAAATTTGCGGCCTGCAATAATACTTAAATTCCCGGGAATGTCTAAGTTGCTTTTTTTCTTCCTCCGCTTAATGAAGGCCTGGCAATCCTTTATTTTAAAGATTAAAGGTAAGACTGCGGATGATATCCACCATGAACGTATCGTTTCGGGTAAGGCATGGGATGAATTCTGCGATAACCTTAAAGCCGCCGGGGCCGCCCTGAAAATGCCGGGTACTCCAAAGGATGCTTTCAACCAGGCCGAAGGCTTGCGTTACCTGAGCCGCCTCACCAGGGGAGGACTTGAAGCCTTCATGGAATACAACGACCCTTCGTTTCCTGTCCTCAGGCGCACCGCCCATGAAACAATCAAACTGGGAGCCGATAACCCCGATAATTACTACTTCAATGCCCAGATCAGCGGAGAATATGAATACCGTCTTAAGGGAAAACGGAATACCGTCCATTACTTCGGGCTGTTCACCCAGAACGGGAACTACGGGACGACAGGCGGAATGGCGCCCTGTGCAGTCCTCGACCATAATGAAATTCAATATGAGCCTGACGGCAGTTTTGAAGTCATCCTCAGCAGGGAAAAGAAAGGAAAGAACTGGCTTAAAGTAGAAAAGACGACAAGTATGCTGATGGTGAGGCAGACCTTCCTTGACCGTTTCGCCGAAACTCCCGCGGAAGTTTGCATTGAAAACCTTGACGGACGGACAAGTCCGGGAAATATTACCCCGGCTATGGTGGATGAAGGGCTTAAAACCGCATCCATGTTCGTGGGGGGCGCAGCCCTGATGTTTTCCAGCTGGGCCAAAGGATTTAAGGAACACGCGAACAAACTGCCCCTGTTTGACCCGAAGAAATCAAACGATGCAGGAGGCGACGCCTCTATAATTTATTATCACAGCTATTGGAAACTGGCTGCTGACGAGTCTTTGCTTATCGAAGTAAAGCCGCCTGCCTGCGACTCCTGGAACTTCCAGCTGAACAACTACTGGATGGAGTCGCTTGACTACAGGTATTTCACGATTTGTATAAACAAAGCTTCGGCTAAATATGAGCCTGACGGCTCTGTGAAGGTGGTTGTGGCACATTCAGATCCGGGTGTGCCAAACTGGATCAATACATGCGGGCATTCCGAAGGCACCATGCTATGGAGATGGTACCGCCTTGCCCCCGGCTCGGAAGCAATTGAACCTGCATGCAGGGTGATCAAGGCAGGGAGCGGGGATCAGGAAACAGGGACTAGGAAACTGGGAGCGGGGATCAGGGAGCAGGGAGCAGGGAGCAGGGAGCAGGGAGCGGGGAGCGGGGAGCAGGGAATCCGCAGTCAATAAAAGAAATGAAACGAAATAATGAACAATAAAAATTTCTCAAAAAGGCCGCTATTATTCAGGGGCATAAACTCTGCATGGAAGGGGACCTATTTTCTCGGGACAAAAATTAAACTTGACAAGGACGACCTGATCAGCAAAGCGAAAAAGCAAACCGGCCTGAATGACCTTGGCAGGGAGTTTTCGGATGAGCCGGTTGAACGCATGCTCAAATCCATCAATGAGGAAGCGAACCTTCATCCTGCAGGGCGGTTTATTACCAGGGAAAGACTGGCCAGTCTTATCAGCATCAGGCTGAGGGCAGAATATTTTTTTAAGAAGCACCCCGGAATACTTGAACAGGAGTTATACCCGGCCTGGATCATCGTAGGCCTTCAAAGGACAGGGACCACCAAACTTCACCGCCTGCTTGCGGTTGATCCGAACCACAGGGTTATCCCCAGCTGGGAAGTTATCAATCCGATGCCGTTAAACCTTGACTATATGCCTTCGGGGGGTCATGAAGACCCGAAGAGGCTTAAGGTGGCCCGTACTTCAGTTAAGGCAGTGGAGCTCATGTCGCCGGGCTTCTTTGCTATCCATCCCATAGATGCCAGCCAGCCTGAAGAGGATATCTTGATGCTGGATGTAAGTTTCCTCAGTACCACTACGGAGGCCATGATGAATGTCCCTTCTTATGCTGCCTGGCTTGAAACAACCGACCAGTCGCCTGCATATGAATATGCCGTTAAACTCCTGAAGTTCCTGCAATGGGCAAAACCGGCAAAGCGGTGGGTCCTGAAAACTCCCCACCATCTTGAGTTCCCTCATCTCATCACGAAATATTTCAATGATGTGAAGTTTATCTGGCCCCACCGGAACATATACGAATCGGTTCCATCGTATTTAAGCATGCTCACTTATAATTACATGATGTTCAGTGATGATGTGGATGAACGGAAGATCGCGGCCCACTGGGTCAGGAAAACCGGTTACATGCTTGAACAGGCGCTGGATTTCAGGCTGAAAGGAAATAACGGGGACAAGTTTCTCGATATTTATTACAAGGATCTCATCGGTGATTCAATGAAGGAGATGGGCAGGATCTATTCCATGGACGGGGGATTAAACCCGGCCCTGGTTGAGAGTTTCAGGCAACATGAGCTGGACCACCCTCACCGCAAGCATGGTATTCACCAGTACTCCCTTGGCGATTTTGGTCTTACCGAAGCCGACATTGACCGTCATACTTCGCATTACCAGGATTTTATGAAAGAGCATTATGGAAGAAAATAAGCAGGAGAAATATAAAGACCCTTTCAGGGCGACGCTTACAGGCATCATGGACCTGTTTAAAAAGCAGGTAGCTGTCGGGACCATCAGTGATACCGACAGGCTTGACGGTAAGACCGTGGTTGTTGACGGGGCCAGTTCGGGCCTGGGTTTTGCCATTGCTGTTGAAGTTGCCAAACGGGGAGCGAAAACTATCATGGCCTGCAGGAGCGGAATTCCGGCAAAAGGGGAGGAGGTCAAAAAACTCAGCGGGAACCAGGATGTTCACATGCTGAAGGTTGATTTCTCGGATGCCGTAAGCATTGAAAAGCTCGTGTCGGAATTAAAAGAAAAATTCTCACCTATAGATATCCTGATCTGCAATGCAGGTGTGGTACCGAACAAAGCAAGGAAAACACCCCAGGGGTTTGAAGAGATGTTCATGGTGAATTATTTCTCTAAGTTCCTTTACGTTACAGCCCTGATCGAAAACGGAAGCTTCGGCAGGATCGGATTTGAGGCCAGGGCGGTAAGGCCCAAGGCCGGTGATGCGCCCACAACTGTTATATCAAAGAACACTGATAAGGAAGCCCTCCCTGCCAACCCGGGCATAGTTTCAGAAAATAAAGGAGCAGCCATTCCGAGGATCATTTTCGTTTCCTCCGAATCACACAGGAACCCGGCCGCCATAAAATGGGATGATTTCGGGAAGTTCACACCTTACGGTATCAAGCAGTCTATGGAGCATTACGGCCAGAATAAACTCCTGCTGACAACTTTTGCCGTGGAATTGTCAAGAAGGCTCAACACAAATGGCCATACTGCAGCTTCGGTGTTTGCCTTATGCCCAGGTCCTGTCAATTCAAACATCGCCAGGGAAACGCCAAAAGTGTTCCAGCCACTGCTGAAAGTGGTCTTCAGGTTATTTTTCAAGTCGCCCAAAGATGCTGCAGCCCCGGTTATTTATTTTTCCGTATCAAAGGATGTGGAAGGGAAAGCTTTTGATTACCTTTTTCTTATGAATCGCAAAGACGTGGATTTCAAAGCAATGGATCCGGCCAACGGATTAAAATTATGGGAAATGTCATCCGCGCTCAGGAAAAATTTGTAATTTTGTACTTTAATTGAAGTTTGAACGTTTATTAAATGTTAAATCATAAAACAGAACAATCGATGAAAAAAGTAACATTATTTGTTGGAATGATTGCCATGGCAGCATTCTTATCAACCTCAGTTTTAGCTCAGGATAAAACCCAGGATAAAACCAAGGAAACCAAGCCTGCAACAACCCAGACAGCTCCCGCAAAGACGGATGCCAAGGCTCCTGCTTCGAAGGAAGCTTGCAAGCCCGGTTGCACAATGCATAAAGAAGGTGGCAAATGCTGCGATAAAGACAAGAAAACAACAGCAACTCCTGAAAAGAAGTAAGGTGTCATATCTTTTAATAAAAAAGCCCCGTCAATTCAGCGGGGCTTTTTTTATGGTTTGACCGGAGGTTATTTCTTCAAACCGGCATCTTCCAGGATGAGTTCATAAAAGTACCCTGCGCCAAAATCCTTGTCGAGAGTTACTTTCCCTTCAAAGATTACTGTTTCTCCAACTTTTACCATGTCCTGGGTGGTTATTGTAAGATCGAAGTTTTCCCCTTCCTTGCTGCCGTCCTGGAGATGAACCCAGTTCTTGTCCATGATACCGGGTGAAAATTTCACAACCTCTCCCCGGATCTTTACGGTTTTTCCTTCAAAGTTCTTCCGTCCTTTATACAGTTCTGCAATCGTCACACCCCCGGCAAGCTTGGGAACGGAGATCCCTTTATGCTCAACAGCAGGCATTTTGCCTGCAGTTCCTGCCTGGTGCATCTGGCCCATCTGCTGGTCGGAGGGCACCTGGTTATCGGTTTTTTTGTCGCTGCCGCTCTTGCATGAGAACAGGAAGCATGTCGTCAATATCGCCAGCCCGAGGCCTGTAATTCGTATTTTCATATCTTTGAATGATTATATTTAAGTGCACAAAGCTAATAATTTACCCGGTTTTTAATGCACAGAAAATTCGATGTACTTATCGTAGGTGCAGGCCCGGCAGGTGCTTCGGCAGCACTTTGCCTCAGGAATTCCGGGCTCAGTGCAGCGCTTATTGACAAAGCCGTTTTTCCCCGTGAGAAGATTTGCGGCGACGGCTTGACCCTAGACGTGATTAATCAGCTTTCACTGATTTCAGGGGAACTTGCCGCTTCGTTCGGGAACTTTACTGCCAAATTACCCTGTTACAGTGCCGAAATATTCTCCCCTGATTACAGGCAGATAAGCATAGAAGTGAGGCCAAAGCAGGAGCAGAGACCGATGTATACCTGTCGCCGGTCCGATTTCGATAATTTTCTCCTTGACCAGGTAAGAAAGTGTGGCAATGTCAGCGTTTTTGAGAATACCCATCCGCAGAAACTTATTATTATTGAAGACAGGATACTGCTGGAATGCGGCGAAGATACCTTTGAAGGCCGCATTATTGCCGGAGCCGATGGGGTAAATTCCTTTGTTGCAAGAGAACTGGGAGTAGAACGGATTACGAGGGAACAGCAGTGTGTGGCCATGAGGACCTATTATACAGGCTTAAAACCTTTGCGCGAAGGCAGTCATATCGAGATGTACCTGCCCGTGGAAATACTCCCCGGTTATTTATGGATATTTCATCTTGGCGACGGCACTTCGAATGTGGGCGTTGGCATGCCTGCCACACTAATTAATAAAAAGGGGATAACCCTGAAACAGTGTTTTGAAGGATTGCTGATGTCTGAACCCCTTAAAAGCCGGCTTACCGGTGCTGTGCGTACAGAAGCGGTGAAGGGGTATACCATCCCCTATGGAGGACGCAGGGGTCCCATATCCGGCCACAGGTTCCTTTTAGCGGGAGATGCGGCAGCCCTGGTTGATCCTATAACCGGCGAAGGAGTGGGAAATGCGATCAGGAGCGGAAGGGTTGCTGCTGAGCATATCATTAATTGTTTCAGGGCGGATGATTTTTCGGCGGGATTCAACAAAGCATACGATGACGAGATTTACCGCAGGATGATGCCCGAGTTTAAGTTTCATAATAAATTTCGGTCCCTTTTACACCACCCCTCACTCCTGAATTATATTATTGGTACGGCCTCAGATTACCCCCCGGTCGAACGCTCCCTTCAAAAGCTTATCTGGAACCTGAAGGTCAATAAATTGGGGCCAAGGATCCGTTTGGTCTTTAGCTTAATTTATATGTTCACGCTCCAGGGATTATTTGCATCATTAACCCGGCCGAAAAGAAAAAGAGCGTAATTTTATCCTGATGTACATTGTTAGCTTAGCCAGGGCTGTCGTATTTGTCAGGAGGTTTTTCAAAACCCAGGAGGAATTCAATTCACGCTTTATTGATGAGTTTATTGAACCCTTTTGCAGAAAGTACAATACCCGCCCCGCCACGGCGGTCCTGCATAAAATCAAAAAATATTACTGCATCGGCGTCCCCGTTGTTTGTGCGGGGTTTGCCAGGATTTACGGGAGGGAGTTAACGCCAGAAGAGCGTGAAAATGCCACCCTGGGAGGGATAATCACGCCTCTCATCGATGACTTTACAGATAGAAATCAGCTTTCGCCAGGGCAGCTGAATACATTATTGTCCTTTTCATCCCGGGCAGAACCCCCGACTCTCGAGGAAGCAATAGTCAACGGAATCCTTGTAAAGTTGTATGAGAGGGTAAGCAGCAGGGAGGGAACGGTGGATGCCTTCAGGCGGACTTTGCAGGCACAGCAGGAATCGGCAAGGCAAACCCTGAAAGGACTTCCGCAGTCAGATCTCCTGAAAATAACCATGGATAAAGGAGCCTGGTCGCTGATATTATACCACTACCTGATAACCGAAGTGCCCACTCCGCAAACGATCGATATGATTTACCAGATGGGCGGGGTGCTGCAGATAGCCCAGGATATTTTTGATGTTTACAAGGATTTTCACGAAGGAGTGACCACCCTTGCAAACAGTTGCGGGGATTATAAGGAGTTTGAGAGATTTTACCTGGATGAATGCAGGAAGTTTTGTTTGCTGGCCAGGGCTTTACCATACCGGCGTGCCGACCTGGAATTCTTTATCGTATTTGCAGCCAACAGCATGGCCAGGGGTATCGTTGCTTTAAGGAACCTGCAGAAGCTTCAGCGGAAAATGGGAGGAGGAGTTTTACCATTTAGTGAGATTGACAGGAGAAAGCTGATCTGCGATATGGAAAAGCCTGTTAATTTCCTGAAGATGAACTGGTATGGGTATGCAATAATGAACAAATAGGCGCATATCTCAATTCCACAGTAAGAACAGATTCGAAAGCGGCAGAAAGAATTCCGGGGAGAGGTGCGATTTATCAATACTTATTCACACTTTCTCATAATCAGTAATGCTATAAATATCTTTGTATTAAATCAATAATCCTATTCCGGGAAAATTACCTGGTTTAATATAAGTCAAGAGATTATGAGAAAATTTTATCTATTGATCCTGTTTAGCATATTCATGCTTTCCGGGATTGGTCAAAATAGCACACTCACTCTTACATTTCTTGGTCAGGATGTATATACGCATTTGGATCTGCCTCTTGAAGTGGTCTATGTTAAAAACATTACACTGGGATGCGATACCATACTAAGGGGGAGTGCACCTTCATTGGTACTTTCGCCCCATTTAGGCATCGGGGATCTGGCAATGCCGGGTTCCGGGGCATTTCAGGTTTTGCCTCCTGTTCCAAACCCTTTTAACGGTACAACAAGCGTGGAGGTAATCCTGAATCACAGCGGTACCTTGAGCTTAAGTGTTTTTAACGTCCAGGGCAAAGTAATTTCCGAGTACAGAAGCGGGTTCCAGTCAGGGAAGCACAAATTTGAGATCAGGTCCTCGGCGACCAACCTGTTGTTGCTGAAGATCTCTGACGGGCAGACTCTTAAAACCATTAAACTGATAAACAACAGTAACGGGAGTATTGAGAACAGTATCACTCATACCGGAACAGTACCTGAAGGAACAAACTTATCTTCTTCGGTCACCCTATTCAGGTTTCGTTTAGGCGATCAGTTACTTTTAAGGTCGTTAAAAACCAACTATTATGATACGACGATCACTGACAGCCCGTCAGGCGATACGTCCTATACTTTCAAACTCACCCCACTTACGTCAATTCCCGAGGTAATTACCCTCCCGGTCTCCGACATAAAAATAACCACTGTTACCGCTAACGGCGATGTAGCTTCCGACAGGGGGGCGGCTGTAACCGCCAGGGGTTTCTGCTGGAGCCTGCTTCCAAATCCGTCGGTCGCCGGCAGTCATACCACCAACGGTGCCGACACAGGGATCTTTGCCTGCACTATCAACGGCTTGATTTCAGATACTCAGTATTACCTGAGGGCATATGCTACCAATAAAGCTGGAACTGCTTATGGTGTGACCATGATCTTTTCAACAATCACATATCCGAAGGTTTCAACGGATACTGTGACAGGGATTACTCAAGACTCTGCCGGAGGCGGGGGCAATGTGAAATCTGACGGAGGTGCTGTTGTCACTGCAAGAGGAGTATGCTGGAGCACTGCTCATGGCCCGAAGATTTCCGACAATCATACTGTTGACAGTTCAGGTACAGGTAAGTTTACAAGCCACATCACAGGGTTGGAAAAGGGCACAGTGTATTATGTTGCAGCTTATGCTACAAACAACGGAGGCACGGCTTACGGGCAGGAACTTTCATTTAAAACCCTTGATCTCCCGGCAGTCACAACCGTGCTTGTATACAACATAACACCGACTTCAGCAAAATGTGACGGCCATGTCATATCTGATGGAGGGGATTCACTGACTGTAAGAGGTATATGCTGGAGCCTTACGCCTCATCCCACAACCGCCGGAGCTCATACTGTCAACGGAACAGGTCTTGGATCATTTACAGGCGACCTTACCGGCTTAGTTGGCAATACAAGGTATTACGTAAGAGCATACGTTAGCAATACTGTTGGCACAACATATGGCAATGAGCTTGATTTCAAAACACCTACTTTTCCGGCGGTGACCACGGCGGAGGTCACAAGTGTGACGTCGAATTCTGCCGTTAGCGGCGGACAGGTAACATCCGACGGAGGGGCAGTGATCACGGCAAGGGGCGTTTGCTGGAGCACTTCCCCGGGTCCGACGATCAGCAATGCTCATACAACCGACGGTACGGGCCTTGGGAGTTTTGTGAGCAATTTAAGCGGGCTGAACTGGGGAACTCATTATTACATCAGGGCTTATGCTACCAACATCGCAGGTACGTCATACGGGGAGGAAAGGAACTTTACAACCCTTAATTTGCCGTCTGTCACTACAGCGGCTGTGATCGATATAACCCTTACCACTGCAACCAGCGGCGGCAACGTTACTTCAGAAGGAGGTGCTCCTGTAACGGCCCGGGGTGTATGCTGGAGTACTTCTACGGGCCCAACTATTGCCGACAGTCATACTTCAAACGGCACAGGTGCCGGGTTATTCTACAGCAACCTTACCGGGCTTACCGCCGGGACCCTTTACTACATCAGGGCCTATGCAACCAACATTTACGGGACCGATTACGGGGATGAACTTACTTTTACAACCACTGATTTACCCACAGTAACTACCTCGGCGGTGACTGGTATAACGCAAACAGCAGCGACCAGCGGAGGTAATGTGACATCGTCGGGAGGATCGACCGTTACAGCAAGAGGTGTTTGCTGGGACACCTTACCTGCTCCCGTAGTAACCGGAAACCATACAACAAACGGAACGGGAACCGGGTCATTTGTAAGCAGCATAACCGGCCTGACCCAGGGCACACATTACTACGTGAGGGCGTATGCGACAAATGGTTTAGGAACAGCCTATGGAAACGAGCTTACGTTCACAACCAATACAATACCCACGGTAACAACAACCGCAATATCGGGTATTCACCAGACTTCCGCCACCAGCGGAGGTAATGTGACTTCCGACGGAGGTTATACCGTGACAGCGAGGGGAATATGCTGGAGTACAACAACAGGGCCGACAACTGCAGGCAGCCATACAACCGATGGCAGCGGAACAGGGACGTTCGTAAGCATTATCACAGGACTGGCCCCGGGCACTCTTTATTACGTCAGGGCTTACGCTATAAACACCATGGGAACAGCTTACGGAAATGAACTTACATTCACAACACTCACCACACCTACGGTTACGACAGCCGCGCATTCAAATGTTACAAAAACGACCGCGACAAGCGGAGGCAATGTCACTTCCAGCGGGGGAGCAGATGTTACCGCAAGGGGTGTGTGCTATGGAACAACCTCGAATCCTGTAATTGCGGGAAGCCATACAAGCGACGGAACCGGTACAGGAACCTTTGTAAGTTCGTTAACCGCCCTCACACCCGGCACTCAATATTTTGTAAGAGCTTATGCCACGAACAGCGTTGGAACTGCATACGGGAACCAGGATACCTTAACCACCCTTAACCTCCCGGGGCTCAATACAACTTTAGTAACAAACATTACTCTCAGCACTGCAAGCAGCGGTGGCACCGTAATAACTGACGGCGGGAGCCCTGTGACTTCAAAAGGAGTATGCTGGAGTACCGTTGCAGCCCCGACGACTGCCGACAGCCATACAACCGACGGTACCGGCACCGGGAACTATACAAGCAACGTCACCGGCCTTACCCCGGGAACCCTTTATCATATCAGGGCATATGCGATCAACAGTGTGGGCACGGCCTACGGTGGTGAACTTACCTTTACGACATTCAACCTGCCATCAATTACCACGACAAGCCTTTCAAACATTGCACAGACCACTGCAGCAAGCGGCGGGACTATCACAGCGGATGGCGGATCACCGGTTACGGCAAGGGGGGTCTGCTGGAGCACATCTCCCGGACCTACAACAACAAGCAGTCATACAACCGACGGTTCAGGTACGGGGACGTTTGTCAGCGGCATCACCGGGCTGACAGGGGGCACACAATATTACGTGAGGTCATACGCAACAAATTATTACGGGACATCATACGGGAATGAACTAACGTTTACCACCCTTAATTTAGCCGTGGTGACAACTGCAGCCGTAATAAATATCGGGGAGACCCTGGCAAGCAGCGGAGGTGAAGTGGTCTCCGACGGGGGAGATGCTGTAACCGCCAGGGGAGTTTGCTGGGGTACAACGCCTAATCCCACCACCTCGGGCGGTCATACAACCGATGGGACTGGTACAGGCGCATTTGTAAGCAATCTGGCAGGGCTTACAGGAGGCACATTGTATTATGTCAGGGCTTATGCGACCAACTCTGTGGGAACAGCTTACGGAGCAGGCCAATCATTTACAACACTTAATCTCCCGTCAGTTACCACTTCAGCGGTTACAATCATTACGCAGACAAGCGCAACGCTGGGAGGTAATGTGACATCCGACGGGGGCTCTGCAGTTACTGCAAGAGGAGTCTGCTGGAGCACCACGCCAGGCCCTACAATTGCGAACAGTCATACCCTGGATGGGACAGGCACCGGGCCCTACCCCAGCTACATCTCAGGGCTTACAGGAGGAACATTGTATTATGTCAGGGCCTATGCCACGAACAACATAGGGACAGCTTACGGCGTGGTGCTCACATTTACGACCTTTTATGTGCCAACAGCAACAACATCCGCAGTAAGCAACATAGCCCAAACTACAGCCACCAGCGGAGGTATCGTTTCGTCGGATGGCGGGGTCCCTGTGACGGCAAGAGGCGTATGCTGGAGTACTGTCCCGAATCCCACACTTTCAAATAATTTTACCATCGACGGTGCAGGAACCGGTACGTTTGTCAGCAGTCTTACAGGACTGGTTGCCAATACCGTTTATTACATCAGGGCTTATGCGACAAATGCGATCGGGACATCATATGGCAATGAATTAAGTTTTACAACACTCTGGCCTACATGCCCAGGCGTTCCGACGGTTGTTTATGAAGGAAAAACTTATAATACTGTCCTGATTGGTTCCCAATGCTGGTTCAGGGAAAACCTGAATGTTGGCACAAAGATCAATGGTTCATCAGAACAAACCAATAATGGCATCAAGGAGAAATATTGCTACAATGACCTGGAATCAAACTGCACAACTTACGGCGGGCTTTATCAATGGGCAGAAATGATGCAGTATGTTACCGCAGAAGGAACCCAGGGTTTATGTCCGGCCGGCTGGCATTTGCCGTCCGAGGGCGAATATTCGGTTCTGTCAGCTTTCCTGGGAGGAAGCGGCGCGGCAGGAGGGCCAATGAAAGAAGCAGGAACCCCGCATTGGGCATCTCCCAACACAGGTGCAACAAATACCAGCGGGTTTTCAGGCCTCCCCGGGGGAGTGCGTAATTATTCCAATGGTGCATTTTCAGATCTTTCAAACTCAGGAACGTTATGGTCTTCCACTTCCTTTACTTCGGGAGGTTTCTTCTTTATGAAAGAGTACCGTTTATTGAATTATGACACCTCCTTCCTGGAGTTTGACACTAACCTGGGCTATGGAGTTTCGGTAAGATGTATCAAAAACTAATTTTGCACAGTTTGTTTTTTAATTTTTCAGTTGTAATTTAGCAGAAACAAGTCTGATAACAAACAAAGCATTATGAAAAACCTGTACTTCCTGATTATTTTTTGCGGGATGACGATCTCATTTGCAAACGCACAATCGGTCTTTTCGGTCAGCGGCAACTTCAACTATCTGAATACGCCTTCCACACCAATGGATATGATGAAGGTAGTTCTCCAGCAGGGAACCCTGAGAGTCGATTCTGTTACTACCGATGCGAGCGGATATTATCTGTTCCCTGCAGTTGCTAATGGCACATACAAGGTGCTCATCTCTACAACTAAGCCCTGGAGCAGCGTCAATGCCACGGATGCCGCCAAGGTGCAAAGGCATTTTGCCGCGGTTGAAATCATGACTGATCCTGTTAAACTGCTGGCCGCCGACGTGAACCTCAGCAACTCAATCAATGGCACCGATGCTGCCAAGATCAAACGAAGGGTTGCGGCATTGGATTTTTATTTCGACCGTGGCGACTGGACTATTGCTAAGCCTGTTTCGGGCCAGGATACCATTATTGTCTGCGGAGGCAATGTTATTCAGAATTTCAATGTCCTCTGCGTGGGAGATGTAAATGGCAGTAATGTTCCTTCTCCAACTTTGGAGCCACCCGTTATAACAACAGCAGCTGTCACAAATATTTTAGCTACCACTGCCACTTGCGGGGGCAGGGTCTTTTCAAACGGGGGGGCTGCAGTCACAGACCGTGGTGTATGCTGGGGCAGGATTACCGGCCCTTTAGTCGAAGGAAATCATACTTCGGACGGAGCAGGTACGGGAAGCTTTATAAGCAACATTACGGGTTTAATCCCGGGGTATTTATACTATATTAGAGCCTATGCTACCAACAGCATGGGGACATCCTACGGACCCCAGTTTACTTTTACCACGCTTTGGGACTGCGGCTCCACAATCACTATAAACCATGTGGCGGGAGCATTAGCCCCGGTGAGTAAAACAGTCACATACGGCAGTGTTACAAACATCCCCGGTGAGACTTCAAAATGCTGGATTACGTCTAACCTTGGAGCCGACCACCAGGCGGCAGCGGTCAGCGATGCGACTGAAGCCTCTGCAGGCTGGTACTGGCAATTTAACCGCCAGCAGGGGTATAAAATAGCTGATGATGGTACCACCAGAACACCCAATTCTGCCTGGATCACTCTTATCAATGAAAATATGGACTGGCAGGCAGCCAATGACCCTTGTTCGATCGAACTTGGCAGTAACTGGCGTATTCCAACCCTTACCGAATGGACCAATGTGGATGCAGCTGGCGGCTGGACCACATGGACCGGTCCCTGGAGCTCAGGCTTGAAATTACATGCTTCCGGGGTCCTTTGGAATGGCGATGGCACTTTGGCCAATCGCGGTATAGAAGGTGACTTCTGGAGCAGTACACAGAGTTTAACCGACGCAGGCAATGACTTCTGGATCAGCAGTGGTGTTAGCCAGATTGACGGCAATTTCATGAAAGCATTCGCCACTGCGATCCGCTGCCTCAGGGCCATTACTTTACCAACAGTGACGACCATTGACCTGACGAACATCTTCTCAACCACCGCCGCAAGCGGTGGAAATGTCATGTCAGACGGAGGGATGACTGTTACAGCACGTGGTGTTTGCTGGGGCATTGCCCCGGGCCCGACAACCGCGGGAACTCATACTTCGAATGGAACGGGCTTAGGAAGTTTTTCAAGTAGTTTGACTGGTTTAACTTCAGGGAAAATATATTATGTAAGAGCCTATGCCACCAACAGCGCCGGAACATCTTATGGGAACGAGCTTAGTTTTACCACCCAATGGGATTGTAGTTCCAGCCTGACTGTAAATCATGTTGCGGGTGCAGTAGCCCCGGTCAGTAAAACTGTCACATACGGCAGCGTTACGAATATCCCCGGTGAGCCTTCAAAATGTTGGATTACCTCTAACCTTGGCGCCGACCACCAGGCGACTGCGGTCAGCGATGCCACCGAAGCTTCGGCAGGCTGGTACTGGCAGTTTAACCGCCAGCAGGGATACAAGATTGCCGATGATGGCACTACCAGAACTCCCAATTCTGCCTGGATATCGTCTATCATTGAAAACTTTGACTGGCAGGCAGCTAATGATCCCTGTTCTATTGAACTTGGCAGCAACTGGCATATTCCAACCTACACCGAATGGAACAATGTGAAGAATGGCTGGACCAACTGGGCCTCCCCCTGGTCTTCAGGGCTTAAAATGCATGCTGCCGGGGCCCTCTCGTATAGCAATGGTTCCCTGATCAGCCGCGGATCAGAAGGCGATTACTGGAGCAGTACACAAAACCCCAATGCCTCTGCCTATGACCTGTATTTCGACAATGTCACCTGTCAGATTGACCCTTTTTGGGCTAAGGCATGGGCTGCCTCGATCCGCTGCCTCAGAGCCCTCGCTTTACCAATAGTAACAACTACTGCGGTTACCACCATAGGAACAATCACTGCTACCAGCGGAGGAGTAATAACTTCAGATGGAAATGCAATAGTTTCGGCAAGGGGAGTTTGCTGGGGCACTTCCCCAGGCCCGACAACCGCCGGAAGTCACACTTCTGACGGAGGGGGACTTGGAAGCTTTGTAAGCAGCCTTACAGGTTTATCCGGGGGGACTTTATACTACATAAGAGCCTATGCAACCAACAGCGTTGGAACATCCTACGGAAACGAGTTTAGTTTTATTCCGCTTTGGTATTGCGGCTCTGCCATCACTGTCAATCACGTTGCAGGAGCTGTAGCCCCGGTGAGTAAAACAGTCACATACGGCAGTGTTACGAATATCCCCGGTGAGCTTTCAAAATGCTGGATAACCAGCAACCTTGGAGCTGACCACCAGGCCAGCACGGTCAGCGACGCCACCGAAGCCTCTGCAGGATGGTACTGGCAGTTTAACTGCAAGCAGGGGTATAAAATGGCTGATGATGGTGTCACCCGAACACCCAATACTGCATGGATCACTTATATCGATGAAAACATGGACTGGCAGCCTGCCAACGACCCTTGCACGATTGAACTTGGCGGCAGCTGGCGCATTCCAACCAGCACCGAATGGAACAATGTGAAGGCCGGTGGCAGCTGGACCACCTGGACCGGTCCCTGGAGCTCAGGCTTGAAAATGCATGCTGCCGGGTACATCAGAGGCTACACCGGTTTATTGATAGCACGCAGCACGGAAGGCGATTTCTGGAGCAGTAACCAGAATCTCACTCCCTATGCAAGTGGCCTGTATTTCAATGTTGCCACCTGTCAGATGGATGACTTTTTTCTTAAGGCAGACGCTACTTCGATTCGCTGCCTCAGGGCCATTAATTCCCCGACTGTAACGACCACCAGCGTAACAAACCTTACTCTGACCACTGCCACCGGCGGGGGGAATGTACTTTCCGACGGGGGTGCCCTGGTGACAGCCAGGGGAGTTTGCTGGAGCCGGAACCCGGGTCCCACAATTGCCGGAAGTCATACTACAGACGGAAGTGGTACGGGAAGCTTTACCAGCAGCCTTTCAGGTATGATCGGGGGTTGTTTGTATTATGTAAGAGCCTATGCGACCAACAGCATGGGAACATCTTACGGACCCGAGCTTAGTTTTACCACACTATGGACCTGTGGCTCCTCCCTCACAATTAACCATGTGGCGGGTACCTTAGCCCCGGTGAGTAAAACGGTCACATACGGCAGCGTTACAAATATCCCGGGTGAGACTTCTAAATGCTGGATTACATCCAACCTTGGAGCCACCCACCAGGCAACTGCGGTCAACGACGCCACCGAAGCATCGGGAGGCTGGTACTGGCAGTTTAACCGCATGCAGGGTTATAAACTTGCTGATGATGGCACCACCCGAACACCCGGTTCTGTCTGGATCTCTTCTATCTTTCAAGACTCTGACTGGCAGTCAGCCAATGACCCATGTTCGATCGAGCTTGGCAGCAACTGGCACGTTCCAACCTCTTCCGAGTGGAACAATGTGAATGCCGCTGGAGGCTGGACTACCTGGACCGGTCCGTGGAACTCCGGGCTAAAGCTTCATGCTGCCGGGACCCTTTGGAATAACACTGGTTTACTAACCAGTCGCGGTACAGAAGGTGACTACTGGAGTAGTACACAGAATAATGCTATTTATAGCACCGACTTCTGGTTCGACGGTTCCAATAGCACCCTTGACGGGGGTTTCAATAAAGCATATGCCACTTCGATCCGTTGCATCAGGAACTAATCAAAAGAGGGTTTCAGAATTTCTGAAACCCTCTTTTGATTTTTGCGGGGCGAGAAGACCCGAACTTCTGATTTGAAAACCTTCAGGCTGCCTGATCTCAATAAACTACTATGTCCCCTCGATACAGAAGGGGCTTGACATTCAGCATTTATTTTATTATATTAGCAAAAAATGCAATCGTGATTTCATTCTGGTAATAACCTTCCCTCCAATAATTCCTGGTATGAAAAAGATTATACTTCTTTTCGTCTCCCTGATAATTTCATTGGTGACCTTTTCTCAGACTGGCCCGCCTCCAAAGCCCAGTTACATCATTGGCCCTTCACAAATATGCGTTCCTTCCGAGGTAGAACCTTCTTATTCGGTCGACCCGATAAGCAGTGCTACATCTTTTGTCTGGATCCTCCCACCTGATGCCGTTATAACCAGCGGGTTTGGAACCAGACTCATCAAAGTGGCTTATCCCTACCCCCGAAAATCAGGATGTTTAATAGTATATGCATTAAATTCTTACGGGGGATCGTTTTTAAGGGATCTTTATATTGACAGCTATAATAAACCGGTCCCTGCGATGAGCGGACCTGCAAATGTAAGTGTGGGATCAACAGGCAATATTTATACTACCGATGCCGGGATGAGCGGTTACACCTGGACAGTTTCTTCGGGAGGGATTATCACTTCAGGAGGAGGGACATGGAACAATTCAGTTACCGTTACCTGGACAACCCAGGGCACGCAGTCCGTATCGGTTAATTATACTGATGGCAATGGCTGTAGTGCAAATCCTGTCCCTGTTTATTATGTTACCGTTAATCCGGTTCAAGTTGGAAATGTTAGCAACAATCTGTATACTCCTCAACAATCTGACAATTCATCCCTGGACCTTTCAGGGGGATGTTCACCCAATTCAAACAGCTCTTCAATGCCTCCTGGTGATCCCCAAATCCTCACTGGGATTGCTGAAATCTGCGTGCCATCCACCGGAGTTGGTTATGCAGTTGATGAATGTTACGGCGCAACATCCTATGCCTGGTATGTTCCGCCGGGTGCTGTGATAACTTCAGGTGAGGGAACCCGTTCTATCAAAGTGGATTTTCCTCCGGGCGCACTTACTGGAAGTGTATTTGTTTATGGGGTTAACGATGCAGGAGGAGGAAGGTACAAAGCGATGTATGTAACCTGTTACAATCGTCCAACCATTACAGTTTCGGGTCCGGATATTGTTTGTGCCGGATCAGCAGGCAACACATATACTACCCAGTCAGGAATGAGTTCTTATACCTGGTCGGTTTCTTCAGGAGGGGTTATCACTTCAGGAGGAGGGTCGTGGAACAATTCAGTTACCGTTACCTGGACAAGCCAGGGCACAAAGTCAGTATCGGTTAATTATACTGATGGCAATGGCTGTTGTGCCCAAAGCCCTGCTGTCTTCAATGTAACGGTAAATCCGATTGTCACCCCGGGGATAACCATAGCTGCTTCAGCTAATCCATCCTGCACGGGCAGCACCGTTACATACACTGCTTCTCCGGTTAACGGTGGACCTGCTCCTTCCTATCAGTGGAAAGTTAACGGGATCAATTCCGGAACCAACAATGCAAGCTTTTCCTTTATTCCGGCGCAAAATGACCTGGTAAGTTGTATAATGACAACCAGTCTGCCGTGCGCTACAATCAATACTGCAACATCCAATCAGATAAACATGTCGGTTAAAACCGTGCCAACAGTAAACGCCGGCCCCGATCAGAATATCTGCGCCGGAAACAACCTTCAGCTCAGCGGAAGAGGGTTAAGTAACCCCACTTTGAATACTTGTACATCAGCTTGCAGCATGCCGCCGACCTGTACTTCCGGTTCAGGAAATGCGACCTATGAATATATAACCAATGTAACCCTGAATGGTGCCAATCAGTCCAGCGGAGCCACTACTTATTCAAATTACACGGGATATACCCTCGCAACCCTGAAAAAGGACTCTGTATATACCATATCCGGAATGATCAATGCATTAGGAGGGGAAAATCTTTATGCATTTTTCGATTGGAACCGGAATGGAGTTTTCGACACCCCGGAAACTGAAGTCATCGGTGAATATGCAGGCTCCGGGTTGATTTCTTTTAGTCATACTTTCTCTGTCCCTTCCACTGCAGTTCTGGGTGAGTTAAAGATGCGCATCACTGTTAAATACGGTTCCGCCCCTGAACCATGTGAACCGTACTCCTATGGTGAGACTGAAGACTACCGCATCGAAGTTCAATCGATCACAGGAGAGCCGGTAACTTTCTCGTGGACAGGGCCCGGCGGTTTTTCTTCTGCTTTGCAGAACCCTTTGATCTCAAATGTAACTGGTTCTAATGGAGGTTATTATATTCTCACGACAACCAATGCTGCAGGCTGCTCGTTGCACGACAGCATGTATGCCGGCATACAACCACCTCCCGTTCCGGTGATCACCGGACCAACCAATTCATGTGCATTTTCTTATGAATCATACAGCACCGCGGCAGGAATGAACAATTATGTATGGGGTATTTCCGACAGTTCATATATCATTTCAGGCAACGGAACAAATACTGTCCAGGTTCTCTGGGGAAGGGCCGGTTCAAGATTCGTGACCCTGGAAAGTACCAATGCGGCCGGCTGTGTCTCGGCTGTTCCAACGAAATATAATGTTGTCGTGAACCCCGTGCCATCGCCCACCCTCATCGGAGATGACACCATTTGCATAGGTGCCGGCACAAGTGTCTATTCTACTGACGCAGGCATGGCAGATTACTCATGGACCCTCCCCTGGGGTGGCAGCATAATAAGCGGAAGCGGCACGAATACTATAACCGTGGGGTGGACAGCTTCCGGGTATCATACGATCGGTGTTACATGCACCAACGCCTACGGATGTTCGGGCAATACCTCAAAGCAGGTGATAGCGCAGGATGTTCCCGGTTCGGCAATGACCATCTGGGGTACCGATACTGTAAGTCCCGGACAGACCAATGTTTCTTACATGACTCCCTACATTATGAATGCCACGGATTATATATGGACAATTCCACCAGGAGCCTCAATTGTTTTTGGCGACCATACCAACATGATCAGGGTAGATTTTTCACTTGCCGCTCAATCGGGGAACATCACAGTAATTGGTGTCAACAGCTGCGGAACCGGTACTGCAGGTCCTTCTTTCCCTGTCACAGTTAGCAATGTATATAAAAGCATCAGTGGATTGTTTACATACGAGAATCTGCAAACTACACCACTCGATTCGCTTTTGGTCTTTCTCCTTCAGAACAACAGCAAGGTGGACTCGGTACGCACCAATCTTTCGGGGCAATACATATTTTCATCAAAAGCCCCGGGAACTTATAGAATCAACGCAACCAGCCGTAAGCCATTGAGCGGTGTCAACGGAACCGACGCACTCAAGATTCAACTCCATTTTATTCATTCGTATGAACTTAGTACTCCGATATGCCTGTTGGCCGCCGATGTTAATAATTCGAATTTTATCAACGGCACCGACGCAATCAAGGTGAAACGGCGTTTTGCAGAACTGGATACTTTTTTCGACAGGGGTGACTGGGTCTTTTGTAAGCCGACAGGAGGTGATACAGTTATCCTGGGGTCAACCGACATAGTTCAGGATTTTCAGGGCTTATGCGTCGGAGATGTCAACGGATCCAATATCCCGGGAACGGGGGTTAAAACAAACCGAATGCTAAGCCTGGACCAATACGGCTATATCGAAGCCATGCCAGGCGATGAAATTGAGATCCCTGTATTTGTAAACCAAACAATAGACATCGGAGCTATCTCCCTGGTGGTAGGATATCCTGAACAGCTGATGCAAGTAAAAGAGATCCGTTTCCAACCGGGAATACCATTATATACGTTTAAAAACGGAATGATCCGCCTGGTATGGTCTGAAATCCAACCATTGATGCTCAAGATAAATGAACCTGTAATGACTCTTGTAGTTAAACTCTCTGATCAATTCGGGATGAACGACAGAATCGCCCTTTCGCTTAAACCTGAATCGGAAGTCGCAGATTCATGGGGTGCTGTATATGACAACTTGATTCTGAAGGCTCCTGTAGTAATTCATAAGAAAGCAGATGCCATCGTGGACTCCCGGTTACAAGTATCACAGTTTCTGGTTTATCCGAATCCATGCGATGAACAACTCTTTGTGGATTATCTGATCCCTGAATCCGGAAAAATCATTATCAGGATGATCAATATGCTGGGACAATCAATTGATATTATGACAGCGATGCAGTCTCCCGGAAAACATCATACTTCTCTTGACCTGTCAGGTTTTAACCAGGGTGTTTATTATCTTGAATTTGAATACAGCAATGAGCAAGGCAAAACCGTGATTTGCCGAAAAGTGTTGGTGACCCATATGTAGCCTGGCTCGCCCAAATGAATTTGAAAAGCAGTAAAAACAGAAAAGCCTTTTCGTTGAAACGAAAAGGCTTTTCTGTTTGTCGGGGCGAGAAGACTCGAACTTCCGACCCCTTGCACCCCATGCAAGTACGCTAGCCAACTGCGCCACGCCCCGATATCCCGAATTGGGAGTGCAAAGATAGAAAGAATATTCAATATTTCAAGGGTAATTTTGGGCAATACATTCCCAGCCCGGCATCAACCTGCACAGAGGATGCAATCCCCCTTAATGGTCAATGCCATACCGCGATAATATCCCTCCCCATGCGTCGCTGTCAATCACATTCAGAAGTGCAGGGTTGATGCGGTCGATCAGGTCCTTATTGCTCTTGGCGGCCATGAAAGAAAAATACTGAAGGTTTAATCCGCTGGGAATGATCACAATCTTGCCCTTCAGGTTATACCTTTCGACAAGGTACTGCATTATAGCCTGGTCATAAACAAATGCATCGGTGAGCCCTGAAGACACAGCTGTAAGACCTTCCCAGGGCGACAGGAAGGAAGAGTATGGGATGTTATGCCTGCTCAGGGTTTCGGCATACCCCGTTTTATATACCGCTCCCACTTTGCAATGGCTCAGGTCGCCGGGATTCTTTATCTGGGACTGAAGTCGCGTGACTGTAAGCTCAGAGGAGATCATTCCAGATGCAATAAAGAACATTCCGATCGCGAAAAACATCCACACCATAGCCAGGGCTCTGCCAAGGCCGGTTCTGGGAATCATATCACCGTAACCTACGGTGGTCATGGTAACAAAAGCCCACCAGATGCCATCTGTCACACCCATTATCCCGGGCCGGAATTGCTTCGGATTCGCCTTTCGTTCGGCAAGCCAGAGAAAAATCGCAAAGATTGTTGCAATAAGCAGGATTGCCATTAAGGAACGCATGATCTTCCATGAAAATATATTTTTAAACAGCTGGAAATATGGAGATTGTTTCTCGATGCGGGTCGCAATCCCCATATTGGAAATATAGAAAGGAATGGTCATCCTGAACTTCCCCAAACGCTCGCTTGTTGCGGTCAGCGGAAGGATAGTGAGGTCGATTACCCCTTTGCTCAGATCCTGCAAAAGAGTGTCACGTGAACGGTAAACCTTGTATTCATATGACAGTTTCAGGGAGTCGCTGATCAGCCTCCACAGATCAACGGAAACCCCCGAAAAATTGCCCTTTTCGTTAATAATATAGGGAGGGGCATAAGTAATGCCGATTTTGAGCTTTTGTTCTCCCTGGTATCCTGATGCCAGGGTTAAAGACAGGAAAACCGGGAAAAGTAACAGGATCAGTATGGATCGTTTCATTGCAGTAATGGATTGAACAGTAAAAATAGAGATTTCCAATTTAAATCTGCAGTGGAACTTCACCATTCACCATTTACCAGTCACTATTCACCGTTCACCTTTCACCAGTCACTATTCACTGATTTTCCCTACCTTTGCTGAAGTAAAAACTATCAGGATCATGAGCGAAAATGTTGAACATATAAGGTGCCTGATCATAGGATCAGGGCCTGCAGGATATACAGCAGCCATTTATGCGGCAAGAGCCGATCTGAAGCCGGTAATTTACCAGGGAATGCAGCCGGGCGGACAGCTTACAATAACCACCGAAGTTGAAAACTTTCCCGGTTATCCTAAGGGAATTACCGGCCCTGAAATGATGGAAGAATTCAAACAACAGGCCGAGAGATTCGGAACCCAGATCAGGTTTGGAGTTGTGACTTCGGTTGATTTTCAAAACCATCCTTTTACAGTGACTGCGGATGACGGAAAAACGGTCAAGGCAGAAACTGTAATTATTGCTACCGGTGCATCGGCCAAATGGCTGGGGATAGAGTCTGAAAAGAAATTCATGGGCATGGGCGTTTCCGGCTGTGCAACCTGCGATGGTTTCTTTTATCGCGGGAAAGATGTTGCCATTGTAGGAGGGGGAGATACGGCAGCTGAAGAAGCAACCTATCTTGCCAAACTTTGTAAAAAAGTATACATGATCCACCGCCGCGACGAATTACGCGCATCCAAAGCCATGCAAAATAAAGTTTTCAATACGCCGAACATTGAAATGATCTGGAACAGCATACCTGATGAAGTATTGGGAGACGAAAGCGGGGTTACCGGGGTCCGCGTACGCAATATAAAATCGGGAGAATCCCGTGATATCACTGTTCACGGCTTGTTTGTCGCCATAGGCCATAAGCCCAATACAGAGATCTTCCAGGGACAACTCGAGCTGGATGATATGAGCTATATCAAGACAGTGCCCGGCTCAACCAGGACCAGCGTGGAAGGTGTTTTTGCCGCCGGCGACGTTCAGGACCATCACTACCGCCAGGCCATTACCGCTGCCGGAACCGGCTGCATGGCGGCTATCGAAGCAGAAAGGTTTTTAACTTCATGATATATCCGGCGAAGCATTTCACACAAACCGCCCCGGGTGCAGCGCAGCCAACCCAGGCGGCGGTGTGAAGATGCCAGTGTCAAAACGATCTAAAGAAAAGCAAACATGCTGACCTTTTTCAGAAACATCGACAAATATTACGCAGTGGAACACCAGGATCCACTGTCGGCAACAGATACGGAAAGACTGGTTTGGCTGTTCGGCGATGCAGAATGCATCGCCGAACCTGCTTTACAGGGAACTTTTGTAGGGCCGCGCAAGGAAATGATCACACCCTGGAGCACCAATGCCGTCGAGATAACACAGAATATGGGGATCAGGGGGATCAGCAGGATAGAAGAGTTTCTCCATGATCCCGCATCCCGCATCCCGCATCCCGACTACGACCCCATGCTCCAGAATATATACCAGGGCCTGAACCAGGAAAGCTTCCATATACTCCATGAACCGGAACCTGTAATTTATATAGACGATCTTGAATCATACAATACCGCCCAGGGACTTGCGCTTAGCAGCGAAGAAATAGATTACCTGGCCGGCCTGAGCAAAAAAATCGGCCGCAAGCTTACCGACAGCGAGGTCTTTGGTTTTTCCCAGGTCAACTCAGAGCACTGCCGCCATAAGATATTTAACGGCCTGTTTATTATTGACGGCAATGAGATGACCGAGTCGCTTTTTGCCCTGATTAAAAAGACATCCAAAGAAAATCCCAATTTCCTTGTTTCCGCCTATAAAGACAATGTAGCTTTCATCACCGGGCCGAAGATTGAACAGTTCGCACCAGGCAATCCGCAGAAAGCCGACTTCTTTTTTATCCGTGATATTGATTCGGTAATCTCCCTGAAGGCCGAAACCCATAATTTCCCTACGACTGTTGAACCTTTTAACGGTGCAGCCACGGGCAGCGGGGGAGAGATCCGCGACCGCATGGCCGGCGGAAAAGGCAGCATCCCCATGGCAGGAACTGCCGTTTACATGACTTCCTATCCCAGGCTGGAAGGAGGAAGGGAATGGGAAAAGGCATTTCCGGCCCGGAAATGGCTGTATAAAAACCCTGAAGATCTCCTTATCAAAGCTTCCAACGGGGCAAGCGATTTTGGGAATAAATTCGGCCAGCCTCTTATCTGCGGCTCGCTTCTCACATTTGAACATGCTGAAAATAACAAGGTTTTCGGGTATGACAAGGTGATCATGCTTGCAGGCGGCATTGGTTATGGGAAAAAGGAAGACAGCCTGAAAGACGAACCTGAAGGCGGTGAAATCATCGTCATACTGGGTGGCGACAACTACCGTATCGGCATGGGAGGAGGCGCAGTGTCCTCGGTAGCCACAGGCGAATACGGGAATGCCATTGAGCTGAACGCGGTCCAGCGTTCGAATCCCGAAATGCAGAAAAGGGTCTTCAATGCCATACGCGCCATGGTAGAAATGGAGAAGAACCCTGTAGTTTCAATCCACGACCACGGAGCAGGCGGGCACCTGAATTCAATATCCGAACTGGTTGAAGCCACTGGGGGAGAGATCCATATCGATGCCCTCCCTATAGGCGATCCTACCCTTAGCGACAGGGAGATCATTAGCAATGAATCCCAGGAGAGAATGGGACTGCTGATAAAGGATGAAGATATTTCACTGCTTGAGCAGGTTGCCCAACGTGAAAGGGCCCCGATATATCATGCAGGAAAAGCTACCGGTGACCACCAGCTTGTCTTTGAAGACCGCCGTAACGGAAGCCATCCCATCGACCTCAATGTGGATGATTTCTTCGGCAAACCCCCGAAGACGATCATGAGAGACAGCACGGATGCAAACAGCAAATACGCTAAGGTCCCTGCACCGGTTCCCGGTTCCCGGATCCCGGATCCCGATTTGCAGAAGCTGCTCGAACAGCTTCTGCAAATCGAAGCCGTCGCCTGCAAGGACTGGCTGACCAACAAGGTTGACCGGGCAGTCTCGGGAAAAATTGCGATGCAGCAAACCTGCGGCCCTATTCAGCTTCCGCTGAACAACCTCGGAGTGGTCGCCCTGGATTACAGGGGCGAAAAAGGTATTGCCACTTCTTTTGGCCATGCCCCTGCCGCCGGGCTTATCGATCCTGCCGCCGGGTCCAGGCTTTCGATTGCCAAAGCATTGACAAACCTGATGTGGGCTCCCCTTACATTTGGTTTGAAAGGCGTTTCGCTCAGCGCCAACTGGATGTGGCCTTGTAAAAACGCAGGAGAAGATGCAAGGCTCTATAAGGCTGTCCAAGCGGTCAGCGAATTTGCCATCAACCTTGGCATTAACATCCCCACTGGGAAAGACAGCCTTTCAATGACCCAAAAATATCCCGGCGGGGAAATAGTGTATTCTCCAGGCACCGTAATAATTTCAGCTGTAGCCGAAGTTTCCGAAGTGCGCAAAGCGGTGAGCCCGCTTATTTCGACAAGAGAAGGAACGGTTCTGTTATACATAAACCTGACTGCGGATGAGTATTCCCTGGGCGGCAGCAGCTTTGCCCAGACTGTAAACAGGCTCGGCGACTCTGCACCGGATATCAAAAACCCGGGTGCTTTTGCTGCTGCCTTTACCGTCATCCAGGGTTGGATCAATGCCGGCAGGATACTTGCCGGTCATGATATTGCTGCCGGCGGACTTATAACAACCCTGCTCGAAATGGCTTTCCCGCATACAAGTCTTGGCCTGGAGATTGATCTGGACGATACAGGGGAAGAAGACCTGGTCAAATTGCTGTTTTCGGAAAATCCCGGGATTGTGATCCAGGTAAATGGAAGCGACGTTTCAGCCATGCAATCCGAAATTGAAACATCCACAGGCCTGAAGGCTCGCACTATCGGCCGCCCGTCGGATGAACGCAGAATGATCATCCGCCATCATAAACAATCCTGGTCCTTCGATATAGACCATTACAGGGATATATGGTTTAAAACTTCATACCTGCTCGACCGCAGGCAATGCGGCGAGAAACTGGCACTTGAACGTTATACCAATTACAGGAACCAGCCGTTGAAATTCAGGTTCTCCGAAACGTTCACAGGCAAAGCCAAACAGTACGGCATAGACATGGAACGCCGCAAACCCGGCGGTGTCAGGACTGCGATCATCAGGGAACAGGGAGTGAACCGTGACCGTGATATGGCCTGGGCCATGTATATGGCTGGCATGGATGTTAAGGATATCCATATGACCGACCTCATTTCGGGCCGGGAAACCCTGGAAGATGTGAACATGATCGCGTTCGTCGGAGGATTCAGCAATTCAGATGTTCTCGGATCGGCAAAAGGATGGGCGGGCTCCTTCCTTTACAATGAAAAAGCGAGGAAAGCCCTGGATAATTTCTTCTCCAGAAAAGACACGCTCAGCCTGGGGGTATGCAACGGCTGCCAGCTGCTAGTGGAACTTGGGCTCATCTATCCCGAACACGAGCTTCATCCCAAGATGTCGTGGAACGATTCGCATAAATATGAATGTGCATTCATCAACCTCAGTGTTCAGGAGAACCATTCGGTGATGCTGCATTCCCTGGCGGGGGAAAGGCTTGGCGTATGGACCGCCCACGGCGAAGGAAAGTTCAACTTTCCCCTGGCCGAGGAGAATTATCATATCCCGGCAAAATTCAGCTATCACGGCTATCCTGCAAACCCCAATGGCTCACAGTATGATGCAGCCTGTATTTCCTCTATTGACGGCCGGCACCTGGCGATAATGCCGCATATTGAAGATGCCGTGCTGCCATGGCAGTGGGCGTATTACCCTGAAGACCGTAAGGCGGATGAGGTTGCTCCATGGATCGAAGCGTTTGTGAATGCGAGGAAGTGGATAGAAGAGAAAACCGCGAAGTAGGGTTCGCTCGCAACCTTACATCGCGGCTGCGGTTTGCTGCGCTGCACCTGATGCCGCTTGTGAAAAATGCTCGCTCATTCATATCCAGCTATCCAGTCATCCAGCTATCCGGCCATATTTCTCTAAAGCGCTACCTCCACTACATTCTCCTTCTCATCGAGCATTTCCAGGAAATCAGAGGCAATAATCACCGCCCCACCCTGGCGGTACTTGTTTTCTTCATAGCTGAAGCGAACGGGCTTATCGTTAATTGAAACAGTTTTAGGCCCGAAGCAGCCTTCCTTTACTACATACCTGAATGTAACGGCATGACCCATGATATCCATTGAGGCACACAAACCATCCATGGAAAGCGGGATCACGGGATCTATAATTATTTTTCCTGATTCAACTCTCAGTCCCAGCAAGCGGGAAACAACCAGGGCGATATAGATACCAGGCCCGCTCGAATATACACGCCATCCGCCCTTAAGGGTAATTTTACCGGTTTTTATTTCATCGTACCGTTCATCGGCTTCATAACGGTTCCTGAATGTGACATCCGAACTGCTGTAATAACAATTTGCCTGACGGATATCCCCGCAGGGCACAATATCCCTGTATGCAACAGGGTTAGCCTGGCGGAGGGCTTTTACAAAAGCATCGGCCCTGCCGGCACGGGCCTGTACTTCGGCGTACCGTATATGTTCATGAACATACATGATGCCGATTTCCCTACCGAAAAAGGTGCTGCTTTCGGCTCTCTGGAAAAGGGTCTGAATGCCCCCTTTATATTTAATGGGACGGTTCATCAAACGTGCCCCGTCAGGACCCTTCAGATGCTGTTCAATAAGATCCAGGTGATGCCGGGCCTGTTCTTTGGTAAAAATCTCACTGATAATGCCCCGGTCCATAGGCAGGATACTGTATTGTATATTGGTTTTATTATCAGAGGGATGAAGCAGCAGGCTCATGCTGCCATCTTCTTCAAGCAGTCCGTAACCACCAACCACCCCATCCCTGATCAGGAATCTGTTAAAATCTGTTTTGATCCGTTCACAGATATCTTTTAATTCTTTTGCTTTTACAGTATTGCCGGTCAGCTCATACACCAGCCGGTATTGATTAAAGGCCTGGTAATTCATTTCAACAGTCCAGCTGGAGATCATTCGACCAGCCAGTTCCCTGCTTACCGGCTGAAGGGAATCATTCCAGTCACCACCGCCAAAGGGCACCAGGGCAGTACCCGGGAGAAAGGAATTTACGATCATCCCGATAAGCCTGTCGATATGTTCGCTGAGAGGCGTTTTCTCGGCATTTTTATCACCATGTTCGTTATAATAAGGCAGGATCTCACCGAGTATCCCTAAATCGCCTGTAACTTTAATATAGTTACTGAGTGCAATGACACACCAGTAAAAAACATCTCCATGGGAGCTGTCGGCCCTTATGTTTGAATAGCTGTCGAACATCCACCATTGGGGCCATCCGCCATCGGGATTCTGATTTGAGAAAATAATCTTCAACACCTGTTTGGCCTCGGTATATTTTTCCATGCATAACAACAGGTCAAAAGGTCCCTGGGCTATGTCGCGGGTACCCCAGGCCGCCCCGCTGAATTGCTCCAGGCCGTAAGGTGTCAGGAAATGAGTCAACGCATTCATGCCAAACCAGGGAAGGATTTCCTTAATGGCTGCAATATCTTCCTGGTTCCCTTTGATTGAAAGATGCAAGGATAAGTCCTGCCACACCCTCTCGGCATCCTGGCAATCGGCTAGACACTGCTCATCGGCATCTTCAATATGTACTTCTTTGGCGGTGGAGTTAACCTCTCCGATAAAACTCATACAGAAATCTGATGTTGCCTTCACCCTGACGACAAACATATTGTCACCCCTGCTTTTATTATCGCTGTAAAGGGCTTCATCCCCGCAAGCCAGGTAATCAGAATTGATACTATTAACTATCATCCTGAATTGTGCCTGTGGAAATTTAGTAGTGATCATGCTGCCCAGCTTTGGCCTGGCCACATATTCACCGATTATTTTACCGGGGATGACAGTCCATCCGTTCAAATGATCAAAATGGTGGGTTATTAAAAGGTCCACTTCGCCTCCGCTGAGCACTTTAAAGTCCATGTTCACCTGGGGGGCTGTTTTGGAAGTCCAGCTCCGGACCTGGAAACAATGATCCCCATGTTTATAGATCCACCGGCAATGATTCAGGCCGATCTCGAAAGCAGAAGGGAGCCCAAGCAGGTATTTCAGGCCGCCAATCTCAACAAAGACCCTTTGCCCTGTTTCTGTATCAAGGTTAAATGCAGTGGTGCAAACCGAAAGCAGAATATTGAAATTAGTATTTCCCTGGGTAAGGTGAGAATTAAAAACACCGCCGGCAAAGGATGTTGTTGATACAATGTTTTCATCGGGGATGAAGCCTGCCATGGCTTGCATGATATGGGCATGTGGACGGTCGGCAAGCAGTTCTTTGGAACGAAGCACCACATGGTTGCTTTGGCCTGAGAAGAATGAAAGAAGCCGTCCATTCTCCATTTCAGCCTGCCTTCTTTCACTCCCGAAAAATCCATTTAGATCATCCCCGTTCAGGTCATCCACGGGTAAAAAATCCGAGGTATTGAAAACATTCTTATCGGAGGTAAGCATTTCATTCGGATTATACAATGAAACCTCATCGCCGAATTCAGCAATAAGGCCGGGCAGGCGGTTCAGATCATGATCTGATGTTGCCTCAGGGTGATCAGGTAAATAACTTGCAACAAAAACACTTTTATGATGGTCGCCGGCTGCAAGGTTAAATGGTGTTTCCTGTATGGCAAGAACAGAGGATTCGCCTGCATATTCGCCGCAAAGTTTATCGGCAAGCAGGCCTTCAGGGATCCCTGTTTCACGGTACGTTTTACCATAAAACTGCATGCCGTCGACACTTGCGGATGTTGCCGTGTTTTTACATGCCATCATCAGCCATGGATTGCCGGCAGTTTCTTTCATATTCTGGCGGCAGCATATTACTGAACCATGGTTTTTATCTTCAAGAATACGCCTTTCAAGGTATTGGCTTACATACTGTTCGTTGATCAATCCGTCGGTTATTGGCTTTAAACCCACATCCTGTAAACAGATCAGGTCAAGTTCAACAGGGCTTCCAGAAGTGTTGGTAATATCAATGCCCCATTGCCAGCTGAGACTTTTATCTGAAAGCTGCAAAACACATGTATAATCAAGTCCGGCCCAATGCCCCCTGGCAATGAATGAACCTTCACTGATAAGAAAACGGCTGTTGCTTTCAGGACCCAGCAGAGCCTTGTATCCAATGGGTTTTGACCTCTTTCTCAGGTAAATGTTAGCCCCTGATTTTAAGAAAGCTGTTGCGGATTTCAGGCTTATCCTGACAGGATCAGCTTCAATACTCTTCAGGGAACCATTTTCCAGGAAATTAAAGGAAAGCCCGGTTTTATTTTTAATATTCATTGTTCTTTTTACCGGCATGTTGATAGTATTGAAACGGGAAATTCAGCTTATGACTATGTTCAGGATCATCTCGGTCTTGTGCTTATGATTATATATGAACGCGATACGTTTCTCATCACGGACAACTTTGACAGTCTTACCGCGTAATGTTGCCGATATTATTTTATTAACATTCTCCCCTTCAAAAACGATCTCCCCGGCCAGGTCACGATCGCCGTAAAGCATAATTTCAATCTGTCCAAAATTTTCTTCAATGCCGAGGATGTCGGAGGTGCAATGCAGGATCTTTAATCCCTCGGAAACTTCCAGGCATAGCGGGCTTAAAACGGAATACAGGGCCGGCCATGTGATCTCACCCCGGGAGTAGGGGATTGTAACAGCTTCACCATTTTGGGGATGAGTATAGGTAACTTTGCCTGTATATTCTTCATTGTAATAATTGCCTATGAAAAGAACCCCGGAGCCATTTACGGTAAATCTTTCTCTTACCGCGATATTATCGTTGCCTGTCCATGCCTGCCTGAGCTTTGCAGCTGATCTCCCGAGAATGGCTTCATAGACGGGTTTCTGGCCTTCGGTGTCGAATCCAATCCAGGTTCCCAGATGGATCACAGATCCTCTGCCGAGAATTTTGATGAACCCGCAGGCGGAACCGGGGATGGTCCGGGCAATAATTTCGGCACCGGCAAGCGATTCTTCCGAGTAAATTATCTGCGGATTAGCGCACTTGATATCTTTATATTCAAAGACATCGATCAGCGGTGAGTCAATGGTTTCTTTACCGGAAGGGGATACCGAAAGTGCATCGCGAATGATGGTGCATGGTTCCTGTGTCATCTCACGATCGGGCAGGCAGGGGAAAATAACGGTGTTGCCGCCTGCTTTGGTATAATCAACAAGGGTCTGCTGGTCATCTGCATTCATTTCGTCGGTGCAGAAGGCCCAAACCTGTTTGTATTCACCCAGTTCATCCGCAGAAGCCTTACAAAGATCAACCATGTTATAATCGATGTTAAGCACCTGCAATACTTTCAGCAATCCGTCGAAATATGCGGGTCTGCGGATGGCAGAAGGCGTAAACTGAAGCTCACATCCGCCTTCAAGCGGTCTTTCAAGCTCGGTAGCATAATACGGAGGATAAAAAAGGACACATACCCCGGCTTTACGTTTTGCATTAACGATAAGGCTTTCCGAGGTTTTAACCAGTTTATTCATCCGCCTGACGAGGGGGAACGCACTGCCGCGCTCACCTTCGGCATTGAGAGGGGTGAACCAGTAAAAAGTTTCCCCGGAATAACCTTTGCGGAACGGGTTGCGTCCCTGGGAGAACATGTAGTAATTCCATCCGGTGAGGCCGTTGGCAACGCTTGCTTTGTAGAAGAGCTCCATTTCACGCGGATTTGGCACCACGTGATACTCCCGCGAACCGCATTGGAAT
Organism: uncultured Bacteroidales bacterium; assembly: GCA_903837605.1. Classification (GTDB taxonomy): domain Bacteria; phylum Bacteroidota; class Bacteroidia; order Bacteroidales; family FEN-979; genus CAIRDP01. Next base: position 41,178 of record CAILVF010000053.1, read on the forward strand.
TCGGCGGCAAACAAAGGCTTGCTCCCCTGCATTGCAGCAGTGATATCATTTATGATACGGTCGTCATGCAAATTGCGGTATGACATGAATTCAGGAATATGATCCACCCCGAAAACAATCTCGCTTTTCTCTCTGAACAGATCTTCATACATTGTTATGTTGACGGGGAATTCATAACCGTTACCATAGATCCATCCGGGAAGATTGTGATACAGGGGGACTGTCACACCTCTTTCACGGGCCATGGCAGTCAGCATCCTGAGGTAGTCGCCATAATAAGTTCTCCAGAAACAATGCCATTCATAATCACGGCCGCGGTCACCCTTTGATGAATAGGGCAGTTTGCCGTCGGGGGGAAGCTCAACATCAGCGAAGTTCTTATATCCGGTCCCCCACAAATGGTTTATCTCTGCAATGCCGGTGAATTTCCGTGATAAATATGAAATGAAGCGTTCTTTCACTGCGTTTCCATAATCGGCCTGCTTTGCAAGCCATGAAAATACACCGATCTCATTACAGACCTGCATCATGATGATCGGACCGCCTGCCGAAAGTTCACGTTCAGCTATGAAGGGCATGATCTGGTCATACCAAAGGGCTATTTTTTCCAGGTATTTCTTATTAAACAGGCTTACTCCGTCGCTTGGGAAAATTTCGCCTTTGCTGTTGCGCATCTTGACTTCATCGCGATATTGCCCCAGGAACCAGTCGGGCAGCCCGGCTCCCCGGAATTCCGCAAGGATAAACGGTCCCGGTTTTACAATACAGTTCAAATTGTGAGCCTGGCATAGCTGAAGCCAGCCTTTGAGATCACGTTCGGGACATGTTGAGCCTTCAAAATCAAACACAGACTCTTCAGGTTCGTGCCAGGCCCATGGAACATAGGTGCTCACTGTTGTTAACCCGGCCTCTTTGGCTTCGTCGAGGTGCTTGTCCCATAAGTCACGTTTGATCCTGAAGTAATGTATCTCCCCCGAATTGAGAAATACCTTTTTGTTATCGAGATAAAAATTGTTTTCTTTAATGCTGAAGTTCATTGGTCACTGGATAACTGGATGCAGGATATTGGTCACGATTTTCTTCACGATCATTAACGTTCACTGTTCACTATTCACTGTTCAGTGCTCTTTTTTTAAGAAGGTCCTTAATTTCATGGCTTCGTTTTTCTGTGAGGGAGTAGCGAAGGACAAAGAAAATAGAAAAAATGCTTAATAGCAAAGGCAACCCGATCTCAACAACCCTCATCATTAAAAGCGTATAAGGTGTTTGCTGGGTGAGTGGCATGATGCTGCTTTCGATTGAGCCGAGCTCTTTTTCCAGAGAATCGGGTGATGATTTCGTGTTCAGGTTTAAAAGGCGGTTATTCACCCCTGTTACCTCCTCCATAAGCTTATTATAATGTGCTTTGCTGTTCTTTGTTCCCAGGGATTTATCTTCCAGCCGCGACATAAGCTCAAATGAGTTGATCCTTGCTTTTACGATCTTCGTCTGTAGTGTAAGCGGGATTGCTTCTTTGATGAGGCTGTCAAGCCTGGAGGATTGGGCGCCGGCCCCTGGTTTTTCAAAACTCAATTGCAGCTGTTCCAGCGAACCAATGGTTGCTTTTGTAGTGGAGATGGCGTTGAGCAATTCATTTTTCTTCTGGTTCGGATATTCATGCAGATTCACGTTCGTCTCATCCTGGTTTTTAAGTGATTCTTTTCCCAGGTAAGTGAGATATTCTTTTGACTCATTGAGAGCTTCAGAGTTCCGGGTTTTAGTGTTTTCAAGCCACTCCTGATTTGCGCTGGTTATTCCATGGTAGCCTTTCCAGAACTGAACGGTGCTGCGCATCTCACGTACACTTCCCTGTATTTTATCGACTTTCGTAACCTGGGTTTCGTCAAACATGGTAAATACGATCAACACACCAGTTACAAAGCTGGCCAGGGCGGATCCCATTTTGATGAACCACCAGAATACCGAGTAATAGCTTCCCTCTGAACGATACCCGGTCTTTAATTCATCTTCATCACAGATATCGCCCACCATGGAAGATCCAAGTGTGAAGAAAAACAGCATTCCTGCAGAAAGAAGAACCGTGGGGATGATGATCAGGTAGGGATGTGTTGGGTTATAGCATATAATTTTAGATAGTTGTGCAAGGCACATGAGTAAAATAGCAATGGTCAGCGTATTTCTTTTACCCAGTTTCGGGCTGATCCAGTTGAGGGGAAATACTGCCAGCACCCCGGTGATAGCCCAGATCATCCCATTGATCGCGAGCAGGTAAGCTCCGGCAACCTTATCTCCCCCGAAAACATAAAAAATAGGGATATATGACCCTATCAGCTGGACGAAATTAAAGCCCATAGCCAGCGTGAAGATCGTCAGCGTCAGCATGATAAAGTTCCTGTTGGTGGCTGTATGCTTCATGTCTTGCCAAAAGGGTGTTTTTTCATGCTTTGCAGCTTTTACAAATCCCGGTTCACGTAATTTGAAAAACCACCAGACTGAAAGCGGGATGAGGAAAGCAGCGATCATCAGGGAAACATAACGCATGCCATCGGCTTCATTTCCTCCGGGACCTTTGAAAATTTCCATGCTGGCGAGGGCAAAAAGCCAGGGTGTGCCCATGGCAAAAAGATTGCCCACGAAACTCTTGGCGCTGAACAGCCGGGTACGTTCGTGGTAATCGGTGGTCATCTCCATGCCAAGGGCGCCGTGAGGGATCTCGAAAAGATTAACGGCAGTAAAAAACAGGAGAAGGGAAAAAAGAATATAGCAGAGCTGAAACCACTGAAAACCCGTATCCGAAGGGAACCATGTTCGCACCATATCCCCTTTTGGGATCCACCAGATGACTACAAAAAAAACTGCAACCAGTATTCCGCCAATCAGCAAATAGGGTCGCCGGCGTCCCCAGCGGGTCCTGGTATTATCAGAAAGATGGCCAATAAAAGGATCAGATAGGGCATCCCATAAACGTGGAACAATGAGGATGGCTCCAAGCCAAAACGCACTCAGCCCAAGACTTATATTGCCCATCAGTCCCACGAGTATCCCCGCTATATTGAAGAGGGCGATGGGAATTATTCCCCCGGCGCCATAAGCGGCTAACTGAGAAAAGGGAATCTGATGTTCCGGCTTTGCTCCCTGGTCCTTTACTGTTTCCTGTTCCATCATAGATATACCTTCAGGTTAATGTACTTCAATACAGTACTTCACATTTAATAATAAATCACCACCTCTGCCGGACAGGTTTTTACTGAAATCTCCTTCCCGGTAAAACCGGTTTGCCCTTTACCGTTCACTGTCACTCTGAGAGGCAGTTTCGAAGAGTTAAAGTTTTTGATCCTGATTCCGTTGGGAGGAAGTTTCAGGTCACCTGAAATTGAAAAGATGTATTTGTCTTTGTCTTTTTTAATTGAATAGGAAATTTCCCCGTAATAAGTCGGGAGATGTTCTACCGACATTCCCGCCGGCGAATCGATCCAATCCTGGTAAAGGGCAGAGGCTAAAACAAGAGATTGGTCATACTCGTTCTCATAAACAAACATAGCCCTTATTGCGTTAATAAAATCGCTGCCGACCCATGTATGGGGCATGTCGCCGATATACTTTGGAGCGCGGTAGTCTTTCCAAACGACTTCCGCCCAGTCATGCCATCCCTGAGGGCGCTGGTCATGCAGGAAAAATGATATTAACTCATGGGCTCTTTCAGGTTGATCCAGGAGTATAAATGAACCGATCAAACGGTTTTCATAAGGAGTGTAATTAATCCAGTCAGTCTTTCCGTCCCAGCGGTTTTTAAAGAATTCAAAATACTTATCAAACGTGTTATAAACCTGGGGCTTTGGTAAGTTTATCAATTCATTGCATGGTGTTAAGGCAATCGTGGTTGAAGTGGCATCAAAATCACCGAGCTCGGCACAACCTGGGATATAATTTATTTTCTTTGATTTCATTGCAAGCTGCAAGGAGTTGTAAAGGTTCTCCTTAAATGAATCACGCACTTTTGAAATTCTTTCATAGGATTCCTTCTCGCCAAGGATCTTCTGGATCTCGGCAGCATCCTTCAATCCTTTCATGGTAAAGAAATCATCCCAATAAGAGTGCATCGGTTTTGCCGAATAACCTTCGTGGCTGATCGATTCGGTTACTAGTCCGTAGCAGGCCCGCACACTGTCGCTGCCGTTTTTAAAGTGGTCAGTTGATTGTTCCGCGATCAGGGATTCGATATACTCTACAGCCTTAAGTACATTTTTATTCTTTGACCTGAGAAAAACCGTATCCTTTGTAAAGTTGAAATATTCGCGGATCAGGTAGATCATTTCCCCGTGGCTGTCGTTTTCGGGAACCGGATCGGGTCCCCTGAAATCAACAACGCAGGGGACTTTCCCGTTCCCGAACTGGTGTGATGTGAACCATTCAATAAAATCTCTGACTTCAGTTACGATACCTGACTTCAGAAGTGCTGATGAGGTCAGGGCTCCGTCGCGAATCCAGCTCCGTTCGTAGGAACGAGAACCGGGCTGAATACCTGCTTTGTCCCTGTTGACCAGGATGTATGCGAGATTTGACCTGTATGTGTTTATTATCCCGCTTGCCGACTCAGGCAGGGTAAACTTTATATGCCCCGTTTTCGTTTTCCAGAATTCAGTGGCTTTATCAGATTCCTTTGCGATATAATCATTGTTAAGTCCCTGGTCACCGGTTTTTCTGCCATAAAACGGAACAACCAAAAAGAAACGGATATGTTCACCGGGATTTAAGTGCAATGTATATTTCAGTACGCCGCTGGCCAGCCTGTTCTGATCTGCAGCAGATTTATACCCGGGGAACTTACCTTTATGTAAAAGATCGACGATATTCCCATTGTCAAAGCTGAACGCACCAAAAGAATTATACTTTTTCTGAGGCAGTATAACTTTATCATCAACAGCTATCACTCCGCTGCCTTCTTCCTTGATGGAATGTATTTTCCCCGACCCTCCGGTAAGATTCAGAAACTGGTAATAAGGATTGACCTGGTATGGGCGGATCAGCAGATAAAATTCAAAATCTTTTGGCCGGGCCGACAGGTTTGTAAAGGAATAGCTGATATCAAGCCTCGAATCCTTGTTTGCCTCCCCGCTTGCCGTTACACCGGTTACGAATTGAAGATCGGGAAGCTGCCAGCTCACAGATGGCACAAAATTAAAGTCACCCTTATCCCCGGGAGTCCCCATTGACTGAGATGATTTAACGTTGCTCCAGTTATAAAGAGAATCCCCTGATTTTATCATCGGCTCAATCGAAAACAGTGCTTTATCAACTTCAACCATTCCATCTTCATTGATCAGCGCTTCCTTCACATCATTGTTAACGCCGGTAATTGTCCAGTAAGAAGCCTGTTCTGAGAAGTACCTCGGATAATTTCCCGGCGGGGAATTTTTAGCGGCATAAATTAAAAAATCATTCGGGCTCATGGAGTTTTTAATGTCCAGAAATTTCACTTCATTGATACCGAAGCCTTTTTCGGAATTACTTGTTAAAAGATTTAGTTTAAGAAATTTTGCTTCTGCTTCGGGCAGCCTTATAAAACTAACATCACCCTGATTTGATTTAACAGAATAGACTTTTTCCCATTTTTGGCCGTCATCCGATAAAAAAACATCAAAATCCTTGGCGTATTTATTTTTCAGCCAATTGATTTGTAAACCCCCGAATTCCCTGCGTGTTTTAAAGTCAAAACCAACAACCTGGTCTTTTATGCCTGTGCTTTCCCAGCGGGTCTCATTTGAACGATCGGCAATATGCTCTGGCGTATGGTCAGCTAAAGATGAGGACGCTGTAATTACAGGCAAGGGGTAGGATTGAGTTTCGGGCGGAAGAGGCTCAAACTTCAGATCATCAATCCAGATTGTGCCTTTGCCGCCAACAAAAGATGAAATAGTAAATTCAATCCTGTCAATCCGTTTTAAATTCTGGTCCGAAGCCGGTCCCCAGGCAAAACGGATATGTCTTTTTTTTATCCTTACCTTTTTCCATTCTTTTGAAAAATCATAATTGTGGTTGTTAACCCACCAAACATTATTACCCGTACTGTCAATAAATTTTATCTCAAAATTATTGGCAGGGGATTCGGCTTTATAATAAAAGGTAAATTCATAGTTGTCGGGCAGATCTATGGGGAACAATTTTTGTATTCCACCGTATCCGGTTCCATTGGTGAATTCATAATCAAAACGGATTGCGGTGCCTGTCAATCCTTTTTCATTGGATAATTTAAGATTCACCCCGTCGGATCTGATGAAAGTCCAGCCGTTCTTATTTTCAAATGCGTCAAGTGTTGATATCTGGGCGGAAGTGATGAAAGTTGCAAAAACCGAGAGGAATAGCAAAAATAACCTCTTCCGGATATGATTTTTCATAACAGGGTAAATTTTATTTCAAATATTCAAAGCCAAGTTTGTTCAAGCCTTTTTGGATAATAGTATCCTTCATCACATTATTCCATACCAGGCCCGTTCTGAAGTTTTCTATCATGATAAGCATCGGGCCTTCATCTATCCCCAGAAAATCATCGTCTACCCATTTTGCAGTCGGGTTGAATGCATCATAATAACCGTATTTCCCCCATAATTCAGCGCCATACTTTTTATTCATGGATTTAATGGCAGGGAACACTATTTCAGGAGCAAAAGGCAATGATGAAAGGGAAGCGTAGGGGGCTATGGTTCCATCGTCAAAATAATTATACCCCGGCCCGCTGGTTCCCCTTCCTGCATAACCCAGGAATTTTTTATCACCAAAATTGTATTTGTCGGGAGGGCCGTCACTTGCAGTAACTCCCCAGCAAAGCGAATCATAACCAATCCATCCTTTCGGGTTTTCAGTTGCATACTTTCGCTGAACATAGGTTGCACGGCGGGAGTTTTCGAAATAATCGATTCCTTTTTCCTTCATGTACTTATCAACCAAACCACGGCAATCTATAAATGCCTGTGAAAACTGGTGGCCGAACAAGGGAGGAAAAGCAACATGCGATAATCCTTTATATGGAGTGTACCACTTATAGGTTTTCAACCAGGAAGCATAGCATTGTTCTGCATTGTTCATACCGCTGCCTGCTGCCAGAATATACAGGAACAGGGCCTCATTATAACCGCTCCAGCCAAAATCCTCCAAACCTTTTTCGGGGGTCCAGGCCATGGAAATAGCAGAAGCATATTGACTTGAAGCGGGCAATACCATAAAATTCCAGTCAATCCTGTGAAGTAAAATTGCTGAGATAGAGCGGATCTGTTTTTCAATATCATTATCCTTGTTATAATAGTTCCTGGCAAAGATGATACCCATCATCAGCAGGCCTGTATCTACTGAAGAAAGTTCACAATTCCATTTACGTGTTCCGGTATCCATTGTGAGAAAATGATAATAGAATCCTTTATACCCGGTCACATTTGAACCGGTACTTTGAACGGAATTTAAAAAGAACTTAAGAATTTTCAGCGTAATCTCAGCCGCTTGTCCGCGACTGATCCAGTTCCTTTCGGCACCAATTGCAAAAGAGGGAATCCCAAACCCGGTTGCTGCTATACTACAGGGGGAAGTGCTGGTAGTGCGGTCCTTGACAATTCCTTTCTCGGGATGGTATTCATGTAAAAAAAAGAGAAAAGTTTTGTGCTGTATGGAGTCGAGCATTTTCTCGTCGCCGGCTGTCGTCGGAAACTTAACTTTCCCATGAGATGTGAAAACGGTATTCTGAGCCTGTGCGGCAACCAGTGTCAGTGTAAAAAATAAAAACACTAGAGAGTTTCTGATCTTCATATGGTTCCTTATTTTAATGTTTACCTGAGTTTCAATAATTTTGTCTGCACAGCGGCAGGGAATCTGCTGAAACATTATTCCTCTAGCAGCGAAGGCCTTCAACGAACAGATTCAGAGGAGGTCGTCTCTCAGAGTTTAAATGAGGCAGAAATAACGTCTGCAGAACTCCCTCCAATAAATGCATTGAATTCACCGGGTTCCCAGTATTTCATGAGGTCGGGATGATAGAATGAAAGATCTTCCCGGCTGATGGTGAACGAAACATTCACAGATTCCCCTTTTTTGATCATTAGCTTCTTAAAACCTTTAAGTTCTTTGAGAGGTCTTGTAATACTGCCGACTTTGTCCTGGATGTACAGTTGAACAATTTCTTCACCGTCGCGTCCACCTGAGTTAGTGACCTTTGCCGAAATTGTAATACTGTTGCCTTTAACACCTGCCTGGATGCCTGAGTATGTGAATTTTGTATAACTCAGGCCAAATCCGAAGGGATAAAGAGGCGTATTGGGGCAATCGAGGTACCTGGAAACATATTTTTCATCGGGGCGGTCGGGACTGTAAGGCCTTCCGGTATTTTTCACATTGTAATAAACCGGGATCTGGCCGGTATTCCTTGGAAAGCTCATGGTGATCTTTCCTGAGGGATTCACATCGCCTGAAATTACATCGGTAATCCCGTTCCCCGCCTGTGTCCCTCCGAACCAGGTTTCAAGGATAGCCGGTGCGATCCGGTTCAGCCTGCTGATTGCCAGGGGACGGCCATTGAAAAGCACTACCGCTGTTGGTTTACCTGCTTTTATGACTGCTTCTGCAAGGGTGTATTGCATGCCCGGAAGGTCGATATTCGTGCGGGAAGCTGCCTCACCGCTCATCTCGCCGCTTTCACCCAGTGCAAGGATCACGAAATCTGCTTCCCTGGCTGCCTTTACTGCAGCATCAATGCCGCTGACTGAGCTGTCGTTCAGGTTGCAGCCTTTCTCAAAAATAATCCTCGTTTGTTTGCCATACCTGTTCCTGAACCCTTCGAGCAGGCTCACTGCCTGCTCCCATTTCCCCGCTGAATACCAGTTACCCAGCATATCTTTCCTGGAATCTGCAAGGGGGCCTATCACGGCAATGCTTTTTACACCAGGGGATACAGGGAGTGTGCTGTTGCTATTTTTAAGAAGGACGCAACTTTCGGCTACCAGCTTCCTTGCGAAGTCCTGGCTTGCCTTAGTCATGATCTCGGTTTGTTCGCGTTGTTTATTGCAAAAACGATAAGGGTCGATAAATAAGCCAAGCCGGACCTTTGCAGTCAGAATACGGCGAACAGCTTCGTCAATGGATGCTTGTGTTACCTTGTTTTCTTTCAGCAGTTCTTCAAGGTGATTCAGGTAAGCGCTTCCCTGCATATCCATATCAACACCGGCATTCAATGCTAGACCGGCAGCAGCTTTCACATCGGCAGCCACGCCGTGGGCAACCATTTCATTTATCGAGGTCCAGTCGGTGACCACAAACCCCCTGAAACCCCACTCTTTTCTAAGAAGGTCGGTAAGCAGCCAGTGATTGGCTGTTGAAGGTACTCCGTTGATCTCATTGAAAGAGGTCATTACAGAAGCTACACCTGCATCCACAGCGGCTTTATAGGGAGGAAGGTAGTTTTCATAAAGGGAGACAGGTGAGATGTCGACCACGTTATAATCGCGGCCTGCGGTAGCTGCACCATAGGCTGCAAAATGTTTTACACAAGCCAGAATATGCTTCCCATCCTTATAATTCTCACCCTGAAGACCCCTTACACTGGCTTTGGCTATAAGGCATCCAAGCCATGTATCTTCTCCTGCTCCTTCAGCAACCCTTCCCCAGCGCGGATCGCGTGCAATATCCACCATAGGGGCATAGGTCCAGTTGATCCCTTCGGCCGAGGCTTCCATGGCGGCAATCTGCTGGGCATTTTCTATAGCGGCAAGATCCCAGCTCGCAGCCTGGCCGAGAGGGATTGGGAAAATGGTGCGATGACCGTGGATTACATCATTACCGAATAACAGGGGTATCCCGAGACGAGACCCGTTTACAGCAAGTTTCTGAAGCTCCCTCACTTTATCCACAGTGTAAAAGTTGAGGACCGCACCGGCTTTTCCGGTTTTAATCAGTTGTTCATAATCGGCATTCATAGCAGGACCGGTTGAGTTCCAGGCCGATGCCAACAGAGTCAGTTGTCCGATCTTTTCATCAAGGGTCATCCTTGAGATTAATGTCTCAACCATGATGCTATCTGCCGGAGAAAGTCTTATATCATTAGGCTCCTGGGCAATTGCAACCTGGATCAGCAGGTTAAGGATGAATATATGAAGGCAGGATTTCAGAAATCCGGGATGAAAATGCATGAGGTTTAATATTTAATAGACAGGGATTACTAATTAATATGTAAAACCAAGTTTTGTCAGTGATGCCTTTACTTCAGGGCTGCTCATACACAGGTTCCAGGGTAGCTGGGAGCGGTAATTCTCTATCATACAAATGATGGGCCCTTCGTCGATAGCAAGATATGAATCGGCCCACCAGCCTGTCGTTATATCAAAAGCATCGTAAAATCCATAGGTTCCCCATAATCTGTCACCAAGGATATAATAAAAATGCCTGATAGCGTTCATTGACTGGACCGGTGTATAGGGCAGGGCCGAAACAGCCGCAGTTGGGGTTATGACTCCCAGGTCATTGGTTGGCGATTGGGCATTGTATCCCCATGGATTGTCACTGGCCGTAAGTCCCCAGCAATGGGAGCTGTACCCAAGAAAATGCTGAGGGTTGGCAACACAATATGAGTAATTGATCATCGACTGGTTCACATTCTGTATGCGGTAGCTGGCGTATTCATCGTTTAGATTCCGAGGGTCAATCCCAAGAAAAGAATAATGTGTGAAGAACAATGGGCCGCCGTAATCTTCACCCAGCGGGAGGATATAACCGTAAAAACTGTTCCCGTTTTTTATTGTGCCGTTCTGAGCATAGCCCTGTTGATAAACTGCAGCACTCACAGGATGTGTTGGTGAAGCTCCGGCCATGATATAGGTGACAAGGGTCTCATTATACCCCCTTATCTGCATGTTCATAGCCCAGCCGTAATCAGGAGACCAGTGCCAGTAAAGCACATTCTGTCCCCTGGTATACCAGTCGTATTCCACTCCGTTAACCAGGGTGGTGATCCGGTTGATAAGCGATTTCTCACTAACATTTGTAGAATCAAGATACTGGCGCATGGTATACAAACCTTCCGCCATATAAGAAGTCTCAACAAGATCCCCTCCGTCGTCCTGTTCAGTAAACGGTACAACTTTCCCGGTACTGCCATTAAGCCAGTGAGGCCATGCGCCGTGGAAGCGGTCGCAGGTTTCGAGGAAGGTCAGGATCTTGGCCAGGCGGGCAAGCCCCTGGTCCCTGGTAATGAAATTCCTGTGCATCCCAACTACCAGGGCTATGATACCGAACCCGGAACCGCCTGTGGTAACTATATCTCCCGAAGTATTCCTTTCCCTTGCCATGCCACAGGAAGGATGCGCAAAATCATAAAAATACCTGAAGGTTTGCTGCTGTACCAGGGTTAACAGATCTTCATCAGGGATTATTGGAAATTTAGGGGTTGAATCAAGCCTGGTGTAAAAAGAGTTTGAAAAGCCGTCAAATATAAATCCACTCTTTGACTTCAGGTTTGATGAAATTGCGAATGCATATCTTTTGATGTCGGTAAGCTTACTGCCGTTTGAAATGGTGAGGCTTTTGCGGTCGCTTGAAAGGTTAAATCCCAGAGGAAGGCCTCCTGAAAGATAAAATTCCGATTTGTAATTTGATGAATCAAGGGCCTCTGAAAACCGGACCTGGATATTAACCGTGTTAAAGTCAATATTGTATGGAACAGCCGGACCCATGAAATTAATCCCGTTCAGGCTGATTGATTCAAGTCTCATTTTACCGTTGACGGTCGTAAAACTGTAGCTCACCCCGGGAAATGTCTCAGCCTGCGCTCCTTTAATTCCGGAACTAAGTTGCAGGGTATATTGGTTTGCATGTTCCAGCGGAACTTTAGGCAATAGCCTGACGGAAGTGAAATTATTCGAAAAAGTGATGTTGCAGGCAACCAGCGACTGGTCGCTTTTCTTCAGGCTGACGCCGGTCCTTACAGTGCCGGTGTCAATCATCTCATTAAAAGAGATAATGACAGCACTGTCAACAGGGAGACCTGTATTCGGAGTATCAACACTCAGGTAAACTTGGCCGATTCTTGTATAAGCAAGATGTAACGCCCCGGGAGTTAATACATCTGAAGATTTTTTACAGGAATCGAGTGTTAAAATAAACGTTAACAGGCATAAAACTACAAACCATTGTGATTTCATCAGCGGCATTTTAAGAAAACAGAGAGGGTTAAGGAAAACCATAACCCTCTCTGCGAAAGATGTCAGAGAATATTATGGTTTCTCTGAATTGTACATCATCTGAATTTCCTGGTCGGTCAGCGATTTATGCCAGAACCTGACATTGTCGAGAAGGCCCTTGAAATGGTTATTTGCAGGGTCGTCATAATTTGCCCATGCATCAGCAATTGTGGGATTCTCTTTATCCTGGATAAAACCAAAAACAAAGGTATTATTCCCGGCAGCGCCGTTGTAAACAAGTCCCTGTGCTTCTGTCATCGGAGCATCATAAAGGTTGAAATCCTGCTCTTTCATCTTTTCTCCATTGAAATACATGGTTGCTATCTTGGTTGAAGCGGTGAAACGGCAAACAACATTCACCCATTTATTAGCAATGAGAAATTTCACCCCACCTGAATTGGTCAGGTCTTTACAGAAAGTCCAGCCTTTCCATCCACCGTTATCTTTGGTTTTTCCATCGCCCGGGAACCAGAGGTCCTGTGAAGCGGAAGAAGTATTGGTTTTATATTGGGCGGCTAATTTACACCATGTATAATCGCCGGCAATTTCAAACTGGAAACCGTACCAGCCTGCAAGTCCCATAACAAACTGGCCATGCTTGGTTGAGTCGGCTTTTACCCAGAAAGCCAGTGTGAAATCCTGGGAATGCTCCAGGGAGTCACCTTTAGGTATTTCAATAAGAGTGGTTGCTCCGTCGAATTTGGCGGCCATCCCTGCTGCGGGTGAGAATGAAGTGGCATAAGTAAGCCCGATCACGCCGCCAACCTTTGGGTTGTAATTATTCAGCACGTCGGAGGCGGTATTTTCAAATGTGTAATATGCGACCATTCCATCGGGGATAAATGACCCGATCGTTGTGAAGGTCCTTACGAAAGCTGCCAGTCCCTGACCATCGGTTGAAGTGATTTTAGAAGTGAAGCCGAGTGTGTACAAAGATCCGTTGGCAAGTCCGGTAACCGGGACGATAGTAATAGTATTTCCTGAAACTGTGGCGGTTACGCTGATAACTGCTCCGTCATAGCTCCTGGTAAGAGTGATTGCGTTAGTCACACTTGCCGCGCTGACACCAACTGTAAATGTGGCGACAATCGTCGGGTTTACAGGAATATTAGAAGGCGAGGTGGCTCCATTCATATCGATGGTGCCGCACATCAGGGACGAAAGTCCGAATGCAGTGGTACTGTCACTGCTTTTCTTACAGCTGATGCCACCAATGAGCATTACCAGTGCAAGAAGAACAACATTTAATGTTACAATCTGTTTTCTCATAATAATTGATTTTTTAGATGAAAAATATAAAAGAAGATGTTAATAACCTGGATTCTGTGTTAATGATCCTTGTGAAATATCAATCTCGCTCTGAGGTACAGGAAGGTGTTCGTGAGTTCCTGTGATAAAGCCCAGGGGACCAAGTACGGAAGGGGCACGCCCGGTTCTTACGAGGTCCCAGAATCTCCATCCTTCCATTGCAAGTTCGTGCCTTCGTTCATTAAAGATAATATCACGGAGTTCCGACTGGTTTGTTGTTGTGATATCAGGAAGGAGGCCGCTCTGTCCCTGGCGGGCCCTGGCCCTGATCATATTAAGATAGACAAGGGCTTCGGCCGGTTTGTTGTTTTCATTGAGGGCTTCGGCCTCCATTAAAAGCACATCGGCATACCTGATCAGCCTGCGGTGATGGCCCCATTGGGTTTGTGTATTGTCCCCTGGCACCCACACTTTACGGTTGTAGCACTGGACTTCGATAATATTGCCTGCAGAATCTTTCGTAACAGCTGGTGTGGTTCCGTCCCCTAAAATAACGATACCGTCAATAGTGTCTTTCAGGTTTATGACAGTACCTTTCAGGCGGGGATCTCCGCTTTCAAAAGAATTTGTCAGGGAGGGAGTCGGTCGGTTAAAACCCCATCCGCGATTAGGTGTTCCCCTCACTCCCTGGGTGTTTGCATACTGGTCGCCGCCGACTTCAGTTCCTTCAAACTGCAGGGCTCCAACCTCAAAAACTGATTCCTTCCCATTATTACCATTAACCCCGTTGGCGTCGATGTAATTTGCCTCAAGCTGGTATTGGTTGGAGGCAATGACCTTCAAGGCATATTCTTCGGCCTTTACGTAATTCTTCATGAAAAGGTAAACCCTGGCCAATAAAGCCTGGGCTGCTCCCTGTGTTGCCCTTCCCATGTCGGAACCTGTATAACCACCGCGGAGCGGCAGGTGGCTTTCGGCAAACTCCAGGTCGGTGATGACCAGGTTAAAGGTTTCTGCTTCAGTGGATCTTCCAAGTTTAAGAGGAGGATTGGTAGTGGTGACAATAGGTACACCTCCCCAGGCACGAACCATGTCGAAATAAAATAAGCCCCTGAGGAAATGGGCCTCGGCCAGGTAACGTGTTTGCAAAGCAGTGTCCATTGCGATGAGCGGAACTTTCTCAAGTACGACATTGGCGCGTTTAATGCCAACATACAATTGGTTCCACCACCTGTCGAGGCCGTCCTGGGTGGTTGTTATCTTGAATGTATCATAAGGGCCTACCGTGGCAACCTGGTCTGCTGGATTAGAACCTTTCCGTGCATCATCCGACATTATGTCAAGGATAGGATAACCTCCCGAATGATAATACCATTCACGTGTTGTAGTATAAATGGCGTTTGTTGCAAGCAATGCATCTGATGCGGATACCGGGAATGATTCCTGGGTCATGGTTCCCTGAGGGTCTTTCTGCAGAAATTTCTTACATCCGGGGGTGATAAAGAGGCCCGAAATGAAAAGAAAGAAGACAATTGTTTTTATCGTGGGTTTCATAATCTTTACATTGTAATGTTAATACCAAATGCATACAAAGCAGTTACGGGATATCCGCCGTAATCAATTCCATTCGAAAGCACATCATTGCTGCCGATTTCAGGAGAGTAACCTGTGAACTTTGTTAATGTGTAAAGGTTGTCCACTTTTAAGTAGAAACGCAGCTTTTGCATATAAATTTTACTGCTGAGTCTTTGGGGAAGGGTATACCCCAGGATCACATTTCGTATTCTTATGAAGGAGCCATCCTGGATAAAGCGGTCGGATGGTGTGTAATTATAACCTCCATAGGATGCACGTGGTTCTTTATTACTGGTGCCGGGTCCATACCAGGCGCTGAGCACACTGGCTTCAAAGTTATAAGGATCAGGCCTTACAGCATCCTTGCCGTTGAAAATTTTATTGCCTGTCTGCCCCTGGATGTTAACCGAGAAATCAAAACCCTTGAACTCCAGGTCAAAATTAAATCCAAAGATAAATTTAGGAATAGGGGAGCCGATGTATGTGCGGTCCAGACCGTTGATAACCCCGTCATGGTTAACATCAACAAACCTGAGGTCGCCGACCCCTGCCTGCGGATCATGCGGATAGGCATTGAGTTCAGCCTGGGACTGGAATACCCCATCGGTCTTGTAACCGTAAAAAGCCCCGATTGGCAAACCAACTTTGCTTTGAGTTACGGCAACGCCATTTCCAAGGTAGCCTCCCATTAAAACAGAATCAACTCCACTGTTGCCTCCGATTTTTAATACTTCGTTATGAATAGTGGTTCCAATGAAACTGACTCCGTATTTCAGCTGGCCGGCTTTATCCTTCCAGCCCACGTTGAATTCGAAACCCCTGTTGAGAACAGAAGCTGCGTTAAACCTGACTTTCTGGCCAGGGCCATTGCCAAAATACCCGGGTGTTGACAACTCTACAAGGATGTCATTTGTTGTTTTATTGTAAAAGTCAAATTCCCCGGTCAGGCGATTGTTGAAAAAGCCTGTTTCAAGACCAGCATCAAACTGGGATGATACTTCCCATTTCAGGTTAGGGTTTCCGCTTACCCCGTAAGATGCTGCCGGGTAAGCTGTTGCATTTGATCCGAAGACCGCAACCATGCTGTTGTCGACTCTTGAATAACGGTCGTAATACTGAATTTTGTCATTACCGATCTGTCCCCAGCTTCCACGGATTTTAAGATTGGAAATGAAGCTGACCTTCTTCATGAACTTCTCCTGTGAGATATTCCAGCCTGCAGCTACCGAAGGAAAGTTTGACCAGCGGTTCTGTTCGCTGAATTTGGACGATCCGTCCCTTCTGAAGGTTAATGTTGCAATATACCGCTTGTCATAGGTATAATTCACGCGGCCCAGCAGGGAGACCATCGAATAATAAGCATCCGGATCAACGCCATTGCCGATAGAATTGATTGTGTTTACATTATTTGAAGGGTCGTATACATAGGCGGGGTTGATATACCAGAAATTGGGGCTGTCGCGGATGATGTTCCTTCCATAAAGGTTAACCCCCTCAGAAGTAGTATTCTGCATGGTATAACCCACGACAACATTAAGAGAATGCTTATTGAAATCATGAAAATAGGTGAGCGTATTTTCCCAGAGCCATGTAATATTATCACTCCAGTCTTTCGAGAGCCCGCTCATGAGGTTTTGCTGCTGGGAAGGAGAACCATTGGGCTCATAAACTGTGAATTTTGGTGTAAAGCTTTCTCCTTTATAATAGCCTCCGTCAACTCCGAAGCTTGATTTCAGCACGAAGGATTTCAGGAAGGTAATCTCGGCAAACATATTTCCGATTCCCCTGACACCTTTACGGTAGTTGTTTGAATACTCCAGGTTGGCGAGGGGGTTTCCAACACCGTCAATTGCCGCGTAATTTCCATTGGCATAATATGGCTCGATAGTCGGAATTGCCCGGTAAGCCTGGTAAGTTACATCCGGTGCAATTTGCTGGGAGAATGGAGTAAGTGTAATATTTGTACCGAATTTCAGGAAAGAAGTCAGATTAAAAGTATTATTGAATTTCACTGTAAAACGCTGGTAGTTTGATTTATCGATAATACCATCCTGATTGTAATATCCCAATCCTAAATAATATTGAACGTTTTTGGATGCCCCTGAAGCCGATACCTGGAAATTATAAACAGGAGCAATATGGAAGATCTGTTTTTGCCAGTCGGTATTCGGTACAGCGTCCACATTATTATATGAGCCCGGATTTATCTGGTTTGCAACAACTGCAAAATCACGGCCGCTAAGCAGCTTTATATCCTTTACAACACTCTGCATTCCATATTCCCCCGTTACACTAAAGGTAGTTTTCCCTTCTATAGCAGTCCCGGTTTTGGTTGTGACCATGATTACCCCGTTAGCTCCCCGGGATCCGTAAATGGCCGTAGCGGAAGCGTCTTTAAGAACTTCCATGGATTTTATATCGGCCGAATTAAGAAATGAGATGTCGTCGAGGATCACTCCGTCAACAACATATATGGGGGAGGAGTTATTAAAGGTCCCCACACCCCTGATCCTAACAACCGGAACTTCTCCGGGTGTCCCTGAAGTACTCATTACCTGCACCCCTGAAACTTTTCCCTGTAGGCTTTGCACGGGGTCAATGGCAGTGATCTTCATGATATCATCCGACTTAACAGTACCTACAGATCCTGTGAGGTCACTTTTCCGCATGGTACCGTACCCAACAACCACAACTTCCTGCAAAGAAATCTTTGAGGGTTCCAGCACTACATCGATAGTTTTTTCTGTATTAATTTCCACTTCCTGGGGTGAATAGCCCACAAATGAAAATATCAATACAGCTTTGCCTGTCTTGACCTGGATGCTGTATTTTCCGTCAATATCGGTAACGGTTCCCGTGGAGCCGTCTTTTACCCTCACTGTTGTACCGGGGAGTGTTTCCCTTGTGTCGGAAGTCCTGACAGTACCGGTTACAGTTCTGACCTGGGAAAAGGCCGAAGTCGCAATGACCACCAGTAAAAATGAAGTAATCATTACCTGTTTTTGGATTGCATCGAAAAATGGCGTAAATGATTTAATCATAAGCAGTTGCTTGAATTGTTAATATTAAGGACATGAGAGTTATACAGATAAATCAATGTAAATCAAACAATTAGGAGAATTTATTATTTCTTCAGCCAATATACAAAGGAGTTTAACTAAATGTACATCCCTGTCTTCCGCACTATTACATCATCAGAATGAAGAGTGAAGCATACCACTACGTCAAATATACTTCATTTAATAAAACAACATGATAATAGTCTGATATATAGAATTAATTATTTTATTAAATCATTCACAAATAAATTCTGTTGAAGTGGTAAAATAAATATTAAAACTGCATAATAAATTCCACGAGGTTACTATCGGAGGTGAGACCAAGTCTTTTCCGGATCCTGTATCTGCGAGTTTCCACACCCCTGAAGCTGATGTTTAGCAAAGGTGCGATTTCTTTAGAGGAAAGATTAAGTTTAAGGTAAGCGCAGAGTTTTAAATCACTCTGAGTAAGGTCGGGATATGATATCTTTAAACGTTTAAAGAAGTCCTGGTGTGCCTGGTCAAATAATTCCTCAAATATTTTCCAGTCCTGATTGGTAGTCATATTCTTACTGATCAGTGAATGGATATGAGTAAAAATGTGTGACGGAAATTGATTTCCCATCAGCTTTTTCTGCTGATCAACTTCTTTCCTGATCTCAATTAGAAGTTCATTCTTTTTAATGATCGACATTGTTGAGTCGGCAAGCTGCATTGTTTTATGCTGGATCTCAGCCTGAAGTTTCTCATTCTGTAGTTTGATAATTTCCTTTTCCGATTGTTGTCTTTCTTCAATAGCCCTGTTCTCCGCCTGTGAACGCAACTTTTCCTGACGGCGAATAAACCTTCTCCGGAAAAGGAGGGTGCTTAATAAAAATGCAAGAATTATAAGCAAAGCGTACAGCAAATAAGCTGACGTACTTTCATACCAGGCCGGGAAAATCTTAAAACGTAAAATAATTGGTTTTGTGAACATCCCGCGTTCATCAAGTGACCTTACCATAAAACTGTAATCACCTTTTGGAAGACGGGTATAGCCAATAACTGCATTTTCAGTAAGAGGGCTCCACTCATTATCTATGGATGAAAGCCTGTATTGGTATAAATTGCGAATATTATTGCTGTTTATATAGGTGTAATGGATTGATACAGAATTCCATGTATGAGGAATAATAAATGGAGAACTGTCGGGAATCAACCGCTTCTTTTCACCCTTTGAATCAAGACAGAAAACATCCCTGAATATTAATTCCGCCCTTCCCGTTTTTGCTGATAACAATCGTTTCATGTTCAGGATTGCAAACCCGTTATCAAGACAAACCAGGCTGAGTTGCTTATCCATGCGGATTATGTTTTCATATCCCTCCATCATATGAATTCCATAGGAAGGAAGGTAAACATGCACAAGCATATTCGCCTTTCCGTTCCTGATCTCGAACAGCGCAATATCATCTTTTTTAATAAACCAGTACCTGTTATCGAGCATGTCAACTATCCGCTTTGATGATTCAAATCCTGATAGCTGGCTGTTCAGTACCGAATAAGGCATGATTTTGTTATTCAGATCATCCCAGGTGTATAAAAGTTTTCCGGTGGTGAAGACAATCCTGTTTTCAACCTTGAATACATGAATATTGAAATCAGAAGGGAGTCCGTCGGCCTTGCCAAATAGACGTAAATCTGTAACACTGTCAAGAGCCCGTGAAAGCCTGAGCTTATATAAGCCTTTTACAGAATGACCAATCCATATATTCCCAAGGTGGTCAGTTTCCAGAAAACTTGATGGCTCCTGGTATCCGTTGACCTGAAGCTGGTATGCCCATTCATTGCCTTTCTTATTGTAAATGACCAGGGGAGAATAGGTGCTCTGAATAAGATGTTCTCCATCTTCTCCTCTGAATTTCCGAAGGGTATAGCCTCCGCTGACTGCTGAAATCTTTGTCAGGCTATTTCCTTTTACCAGGTACGTGCCGGCAGTATGTCCGCAAATCAGGTTCTCATCAAAAACCTCTAGATCCCAAACCTGTCCCTGCGAGTTCCTGACAATGCCTTTAAACCTGAAATCTGATATTGCAGGATCATACGGATAAGTAAAAATACCCCTGTTCGTCCCAACGTAGAGGATATCACCATAAAGTGCCGCAGTATACACTGCCCCAAGCTGCTCAAGTTTTTCCTGGTATATGCTGACCCCGGGGTCAATGGAAATCCGGTCAATCCCATTGTCAAGGCCCGCCCATATGGCTCCGTTGGCATCCGTGCAAAGTGAAAGGACCGTATTGTTCTGGAGGTGATTTTCAGTATTCAGATGGGCTATTAAATTGCCTTCAAAATCAAGAATAAAGATTCCTCTTACTATCGTTCCAACCACTATGTAATTCTTTGTTGTGATCGCATTATTGATCTGGAACTCCCTGAACAATCCCGAAGCGGCTACATTCCATGGCCTGATGGTTTTTCCGTCGAACTGAAAGAACCCATGAGATGTGGTGCCGATCAGAAATGACCCTCCGGGAAGGGGTAGTATCGTTTTTACCTCTGTCTTTGTCAGAATCCCTGCAGAATCAACAGGTTTAAGTTTTTCATCAATGATTTCATAAAGCATACCCGCGACAGATTGAACAAAAAGCCGGTCATGAGCCTTAAGAAGAAAAATGATCGTACCCGGAACAGGAATGGAATGAATACTGTGATAGTCATAAACAAGCAGGGATGTGAAACTCTGAAAGTATATCTTCCCTTTATGCGATACTATTTTCCATATCTCATCATTATGCAAATTGAGGTTTTTCAATAAGGGTTTAAGGGAATGGTAGAATAATTCTCCCTTCTCGTCTTTTTCCCAGTATCCGCAATCTTCAAATGAACCGGTATATATCCGGCCGTCGGGAGAAGCATAAACCGAACGTAATACGGTCTGGTCCGGATTTTTATATAAACTCCAGTCGGTCCCGTCAAAATTCAGCAGGCCATCATTATTTGCTGCATAAATGAATCCCCTGGCATCAGATTCAATAGACCAGTTTTGATTTCCGGCATTGTAATCCTGTTTGTTATAATGAGTCACCAGGAATGAAGTTTGCCCGTGACAAAAAGAAGTTAAAGCGATAAACACCAGGGTTGATATATAATATTCTATAGAATGGTACTTCATCGGATGTACAGCTCAAAACGGAAGTCTAAAATACTAAAAATTCATAACTTTGACGGATTCCATTTAACCATCACCTTATCAAAATCTGATTCTGAATATGAAGAAGGTCATACTAGTTACCGGCGCCACATCCGGCTTTGGAAAAGCCATCGCAATTAAATTTGCCAAAAACGGCGCCAACCTGATAATAACCGGAAGGAGACAAGAACGTTTGCTTGACCTGAAATTGAAACTTGAAAATGAATATCAGGCAGAGATCCTCCCGTTATGTTTTGATGTAAGAAATGCCCGTGAGGTTGAGAACAACATACTGGCCCTGCCCCAAAATTGGAAAGCCATTGATGTGCTTGTTAATAACGCCGGCCTTGCCGCCGGAATGCATCCCATCCATGAAGGAGTTCTTGATGACTGGGAGCGGATGATCGACACCAATATGAAAGGCCTTCTCTACATGACAAGGTTTGTGGCCCCCCTGATGGTAGCCCGCAAGAAAGGGCATATTATCAATATAGGTTCAGTTGCAGGGAAGGAAGTTTACCCGAATGGTAATGTTTACTGCGGATCAAAGTTTGGGGTGGACGCTATAACAAAGGCGACACGGATTGACCTGGTCCAATACAATATTAAAGTTACCCAGGTTGCACCAGGTGCGGCAAACACCGAGTTCTCACTGGTCAGGTTCAACGGAGACCAGGAAAGGGCCGATAATATGTATAAGGGATTCAAACCATTGTTGGCAGAAGATATAGCTGAAACGGTTTATTATGTCACTACCTTACCCGATCATGTGAATATAAACGACCTAGTATTGATGCCCACGGCTCAGGCTTCATCGATGCATTTTTATAAGGTATAGAAGAACGGTGACTAAAGACAAGTGAACAGTGATTAGTGACTGGTGACCGGTGACTTATGACTGGTGACAAATCACAGTTCAAGGCTGCTGATATATAATCCGTAATAATATGTAAGCAAATTTCACTAACATTGCAACTCAAACTCAGGATTCTAACATAAACTTTACCGACGATGGAAGTAATCCGCATTTTTGACCTTCTCCCTTATTACGAGCAGAAATACAAACCCAAGGACGATGTTATCGCCTCAAAGGAGAATGGGCAATGGGTCAAATACAGCATCAGGCAATACAGGGAAATGGCCGATAACATAAGTAGCGGCTTCCTGGCGTTGGGGGTTAAGCCGGGAGACAAGATTGCCCAGATAAGCTCGAACCGGGTTGAATGGAATATCCTGGACATGGCTATTTTACAGGTGGGTGCCATCCATGTACCGATTTACCCTACGATCAGCGAATCAGATTATGAATACATCCTGAACCATGCAGAAGTCAAATATGTATTTGTTTCGGGAGTAGAACTACTGAGGAAGATCCAGCATATTCTTCCAAAGGTGCCTTCCCTCCAGGATATATACACATACAGGGACAACGATGGATTGAAACATCTCAGCGAACTGGTTGAGTTGGGAAAAGCCAGCCAGGGGAAGGATCTTCTTGAAAAACGTAAAGCAGAGGTTTTGCCTGACGATACGGCAACAATTATTTATACTTCAGGAACGACAGGCAACCCAAAAGGTGTCATGATCTCTCATAAAAACCTCATATCTAATTTCATGGCCTGTGCCCATATCCCGCCTTTCGGCGAGGAAGCAAGGGCGATCAGTTACCTTCCTTTATGCCATGTGTACGAACGCATGATGAATTACCTGTACCAGTACGACGGTATTTCGGTGTATTATGCCGAAAATATAGGAACCATTACAGATAATATGAAGGAGATCAAACCGCAGATCCTGACCACCGTTCCCAGGCTGCTGGAGAAGATATACGATAAACTGGTATCGGCAGGGCATAGACAAAAAGGAATAAAAAGCTGGATCTTCTGGTGGGCTTTCCATCTTGCCCTCAGGTATGAATTGAATGGCGCTAACGGATGGTTCTACGAACTGAAACGTAAGCTTTATGACCGTCTGGTATATGTCAAATGGCGCGAAGCCATGGGCGGTGAAATCAGTATCATCGTCTCAGGTGGAGCTGCATTACAGCCCAGGCTGGGAAGAATGTTCACCTGTGCAGGCATTCATATCCTTGAAGGTTATGGCCTTACAGAGACATCACCGGTGATCGCTGTCTGTGATTTCAGCGAACACGGGATCAAATTCGGTACGGTAGGTCCTGTCATCAGGAATTCCGAAGTGAAAATAGCTGAAGACGGTGAGATCTGTGTAAAAGGACCGGGAGTTATGTTGGGTTACTACAAAGAACCTGAGATGACCAGGGATGCTGTTGATAATGACGGATGGTTTCATACCGGGGACCTTGGGCATATCGAACCCGAAGGCCAGCTAAAAATAACAGGGCGGAAAAAGGAACTCTTCAAAACCTCCTTTGGAAAATACGTAAGCCCCCAGCCGATAGAGGATAAATTTAAAGAGTCGTTGTTTATCGACCAGATGATGGTGGTAGGGGAGAATCAGAAATTTGCAGGAGCCCTCATCGTTCCCGATTTTGCCTTCCTGAAAGAATACTGCAAAGAAAAAGAAATTGAATTCTCATCAACCGCTGAACTGATTGCCAGTGAAAAGATCAGGAAGCGTTTCGCATCCGAAATTAAAAAATACAATAAGCTTTTCGGTGAAACGGAGCAGGTGAAATCCTGGGAACTTCTGGACCATGAATGGACCTTGGAATCTGGAGAGATCACCCCAACGATGAAACTAAAACGGAAGTTTCTTAAGGAAAAATACAAAGAGCAGATCGACCGCTTATTCAAATAGCCAATTCGCTGTTTATGCGCACACAACCGGTAACCCGACTTTTTGACCTGCTGGATGTGTACCGGGAGAAATATCCATCCAAGGCCAATGCTTTGCTTAAGCGCAAGGCTGGAAAGTGGCATGCTTATTCCTCCTCTGATTATATTAATTATTCCAACACAATAAGCCTTGGCCTGCTGTCATTAGGGGTGCGCAAGGGTGCGAAGATCGCAACCGTGCTGGTAAACAGCCCCGAATGGAATTTCTTTGATATGGGCATCATGCAGATCGGGGCCGTACAGGTCCCGGTTTATTCGACTGTAAGTGAAGATAATTACTGCTTTATCCTGAATGATTCGCATTCTGAATATCTTATAGTTTCAAACCATGAGATCTACCAGAGGATAAGGAATGTTTGCCCGAACGTTGCCAGCCTAAAAGAAATATTCAGCATTGAAAAAGTCAAAGGATTGAGGCATTGGAAGGAATTGCTGGAACTGGGTTTGAATTATTCTTCGCCCTCAGAACTCGACCAGCTTAAGGCAGGAATTTCTCCTGATGACCTTGCAACTATTATTTATACTTCAGGTACAACAGGCAGGCCTAAAGGAGTCATGCTGTCGCACCGTAATTTTATAAGTAATTTTACCGCATGTGCGACGATTCCCGACTTTTCTCACAAAGACAAAGCACTGAGTTTCCTGCCATTATGCCATGTTTACGAACGCATGCTTAATTACCTTTTCCAGTCATTCGGCATGTCGATTTACTATTGCGAAAACATCGAAAAAGTTGGCGAGCAGATCCGTGAGGTTAAACCGGATACCTTTGCAGCTGTTCCCAGGATACTCGAGAAAATGTATAATCGCATTGTGATCAGGGGAAGAAATATGAAAGGGGTCAGAAAGACAATTTTTTTCTGGGCGCTTCGACAGGGACATAAATTTGAGCTTAACCATGAACGCGGACTGTATTACGACCTGAAGCTGATGATTGCCAGGTTGCTGGTATTCAGGAAATGGAAAAAGGCCCTGGGTGGAAAAGTCAAACTGGTGATTTCAGGAGGAGCGGCGCTTCATCCCAGGCTTGCCAGGGTCTTCTGGGCTGCCGGCATTCCTTTGCTGGAGGGGTATGGGCTTACAGAAACTTCACCGGTTATTGCTGTTTCCACCTTCAGGAAAGAAGGGATGAAGTTCGGGGCGGTAGGCCCTGTTCTTCCGGGGATCGAAATAAAGATAGCTGAGGACAATGAGATTCTCTGCCGTGGGCCAAATGTGATGATGGGGTATTATAACCGTCCTGAACGTACCCGGGAAGTAATCGATGATGAAGGCTGGTTCCATACCGGGGACCTCGGGGTGCTTGAAGACGGCAGGTTTCTGAAGATCACCGACCGGAAAAAAGAGATCTTTAAAACATCAACGGGAAAATATATCGCTCCCCAGGTTATTGAACAGAAATTCAAGGAATCACCTTTCGTTGAACATATCATGGTGATCGGCGAAAACCGGAAATACACGGCAGCCCTTATTGTTCCGAATATGGAACATTTAAAGGGATGGTGTAAAGTAAAAGAGATCAGCTTTGTCAACCCTGAAAAAGCCATCAGGAATCCCAAAATAATCAAACGAATCCGTGAAGAAGTTGAACATGTCAACCTCGAACTGGGGAAAACCGAAAAGATAAAGAAGTTCCGCCTGCTCTCGGCAGGTTGGAGTATCACAACCGGGGAATTGTCGCCCACTCTTAAATTAAGAAGAAAGTTTATACAGGAGAAATTCGCAAAGATCATTGAAGACACCTATCGTTCCCAGGAATATAACTATAAGGTTGAAGAGGAATAGCGCTGGTAGCTTCAGTGCAATATCTTAAACACCAATTCCTTCATTAACTCACCGTCGGTCGCAGAGGCATTCTCGAGCCCTTTTGCTTTGAGATCATACTCCCTCAGGTACGAGATAACCGCCACTAAACGATGCAGGGGGTAATTCTTTGCTGCGGTCTGATAATCCTGGATGAAGAAAGGATTGACTGATAAGGCGGAAGCTGCGTTGTTGCGGGATTTGTCGGGCAGGTAATGATACAGAAGTACTTTGGTAAAGTAGGAATACAAGCTGGGAATTACTTTTACCAGGGGGTTCTCTTTAAGGTTTGCAGCAAAGTAACGGATGATCATATTTGATTTGTACACATCTTTTCTTCCAAGTGCCTTTTGCAGTTCAAATACGTTGAAATCCTTGCTGATCCCTATATTCCTTTCAACAACATCTTCGGTAATTTCTGAGCCGGCAGGGAGATTGATAAACAGTTTCGTAAGCTCATTTACGATCTTTGACAGTTCATTCCCGACAAATTCGGCCAGTAGTACTGCCGCTTTTGGTGAAACCGAGAACCCTCTTTCTTTTACGAAGTTGCTGATCCAATCGGGGATCTTATTGTCATAAAGAACGGGCGATTCCATCACAACCCCTGACTTCTCGATTGTTTTAAACAGGGATTTCCGTTTATCGAGTTTCCTGTATTTATA
>CAILVF010000054.1 GCA_903837605.1 uncultured Bacteroidales bacterium
TCATCCGTAAGGAGTAACCTTTGGAAGGTTTATATTGAATAACCTTACTCTCCTTTAGTGGAGTAGTGGTTACAGTCGAGTAGCAACCGCCGCCCAGTCGACAAGCTTCCAGAAATCAGCTATGTAATCGGGGCGTGCATTGCGTTTGTCAATGTAATAGGCATGTTCCCAAACATCACAGGTAAGGATAGGACTGGCTCCGCCCTTAAGGGGATTGCCGGCATTGCTTTCCTGGACGATTTCCAGCGAGCCGTTTTCTTTCTTTACCAGCCAGGCCCAGCCTGAACCGAACAGAGTAGCGGCCGCATTCGAAAATTTTTCCTTGAAATCTCCGAATGAACCGAAATTCTTATTGATGGCTTCAGCAAGCGCGGCTGTAGGTTCCCCGCCGCCCTGGGGCTTAAGGCAGTTCCAGTAAAACGTGTGGTTCCATACCTGGGCTCCATTGTTGAAAATTCCGCCGGATGCTTTGCGGATAATGTCTTCAAGGGAAGCATTCTCAAATTCGGTGCCGGGAACCAGCTTATTGAGGTTGTTCACATAAGCCTGGTGGTGCTTGCCGTAATGATATTCAATAGTTGCCTTTGAAATATAAGGTTCCAATGCATCCCATGCATATGGAAGTTTAGGAAGTTCATGTGCCATGTTGATTTTTTTTAAAGGTTTTCTGATGCAAAGATACGAAGCCTCAGGTTAATTATGAAATTATTTAGAATGATTCTTGACAATTTCCACCGCTTTGATGAAAGCGGGGTCGATGGAATTAAGTATAGGATAAAAACCTTCATTATCGAGAAGATTCCTACCAATATACGCTTTTAACAGGACTCTTGCCCTGTGATCGCTCTCGGCAAGATTTTTGCCTTCGTGTTTCAATCCTTTCTTCAAAGCATAAGCCAGGAAGTCGGCATACATTTCATCTGAAATATTAAATCCTGATTCGAAGGTATCGACGTTTTTAAAGCGGCTCAGCCGGGACCTGAATTTGTCGGTATAGTCAAAGGCCCATTGGTATACCAGGCTTTTGTTTACTGCCAGGTTATAAAATTTAAGGGTGGAGTCCTTTTCAATAGGGATAAAGATATCGGGCATGATCCCTCCCCCGCCATATACAATCTTTCCCGAAAGGGTTCTAAATTTTAGGGAATCGGGGAACTTGATGCTGTCGGGATGTTCAAGTTCGCCATTCAGGTAACGGTGATAGTAATCGCTGTTATACTTATCCAGGCCTTCTTTATATGGTTTCTGTATACAGCGGCCGCTGGGTGTATAATAACGCGCCACTGTAAGCCTTACGGCGCTTCCGTCTTTCATGTTGAGCTGCTCCTGCACAAGCCCTTTCCCGAAAGAGCGCCTTCCCAGTATAGTCCCCCGGTCATTGTCCTGGATAGCCCCGGTCACAATCTCTGCGGCAGAAGCTGAGAACTCATCGATCATCACCAGCAGGTCTCCATGCTCAAACAAGCCCTGCCCGTCAGAGGAATATTCTTCTTTCTCATGATTTGCCCCCCTGGTATAGACAATAAGCCTTCCTTTCGGGAGAAACTCATCCGCAATATCAACAGCCGCAGTAAGGTACCCTCCCCCGTTCCCCCTGAGGTCCAGGATAAGTTTCTTCATTCCGCTCTGCTTTAACTGTTCCAGGGCAGTATGAACTTCATCATGGGTGGTAGCCGAGAAATTATTAAGCTTGATATAACCTATCCCCGGTGCAGCCATATACGCGATGTCCATGCTGTATGTGGGGATTACGTCCCTTGTAATCGTATAATCGATAAGGTCCTTTACTCCCCTTCTGAAGATGCTGACGGTAACCTGGGTGCCTTTTGGCCCTTTGAGTTTGCGCATTACATCGGTATTGGAGATCTTGATGCCTGCCGCATTTTTCCCATCGATCTTTACGATGCGGTCCCCGGCTTTTATTCCAAGTTTTTCTGATGGTCCGTTTGCAACCGGTAATATCACCGTTACGGTATCACTCTCGATACGAAACTGTACACCAATTCCTTCAAAACTTCCCAGCAACGGGTCGGTGGCATCGTGAAATTCGGCGGAAGTAATATACGTTGAATGGGGATCGAGGCTTTCAAGCAATCCGGTGATTGCCTTTTCCTCGAGCCTGGCCTTCCCTATCGTATCCACATAGTTTTTCTGAACATATTGCAGAACCTGGTTCAGTTTGCCGGAGCCCTGGATTTTAAACAGGCCGGTGACCGGGGTATGACTGTACAACCAAATGCCCAGGAACATCCCTGCTATCATAACAAGGGCAAACCAGAGCGGCATGTAAGGATTTATTTTCTTCTTTTCCATGATCAAAATATTGCCGTCAAAGATACCGAATTCCTGCATGTGCAGGACCAGCTATAGCGCAATGACTGCTAAATCAGGAAGATCAGGGATGGTTTTTCAGGAAGATCAGGATTGATTTTTCAGGGATGTTCAATCTTCCCTGAGAACAGGGCATGAAAAGGGCACGCCGACCCTTTCGCCTTCTTTCCGGAGGTCCTCAACAATAGGTTTGATAAGTGGTACCCCATGTTCCTGGTTATACTTTGCATATTCGAATTCTTTTTCGCCTGCAACCATGATCTCATCACGGCCAACTGCCAGGGGTGATTTTTTCAGAAGGTCTATCATGGCATCCATTGATTCCTTGAAGTCGAAAACAGGCCTGAAAGACTCAATATTGATCGCCATAAAAAAATGAGAAACACCGGTAGGTTCAGGCCTGCCAGGCCCTCCGACATTAGTCAGAAAATTTCCGCCCGAAAGTATGGAGCACAGGACCTCCACCAGCAGCGCCAGCCCGTATCCCTTATATCCTGCAGTGATATCCATCCCCCCCAGCGGCAGAAGTGCGCCATGGCCTCCCGGTTTTATCTTGGTAGGGTCATTGGTAGCCTGCCCGTCTTCATCAATTCCCCATCCTATTGGGATATGTTCATGCTTTTTATCATAGATCTGGATCTTGCCGTAGGCAACAGCTGAAGTCGCCATGTCGAGTAGGTAAGGGTAATGGTCACCCGAAGGGGCGGCCAGGGCGATTGGATTGGTTCCCAAAACTGCCGTCCTGCCGTATGTCGGCGCAACAAGAGGCTGCGAATTGGTAAGGCTTAGACCTATCATTCCTTCCTCGAGAGCCATCATGGCATAATACCCTGCGATCCCGTAATGGTTGCTGTTACGAACGGTAACTGCGCTGATTCCCGATTTTTTTGCCTTTTCAATGGCAATCCTCATGGCTTTATGGGAAGTTACCTGCCCCAGGCCATTTCCCCCGTCTATCAAAGCGGTGGAAGAAGATTCATTGACAATCTGGTAAGGTGTTTTGGGATCAAGCCAACCCTTGCTGATCCTGCTGCCGTAATAAGAGCCCAGGCGCTGCATTCCATGGGATTCCACACCCCTCACATCCGCGCATATAAGCACCTTCCCAACGATCTTGGCATCCTCGGGAGGCACGCCCAGTTTTGTCATGTAGCTGACTACAAAATCCATCAGATCATTCCGGTTAAACCTGAGAGTTGGTTCCATATGTTGCGTATTATTTAATGTAATTTTCAACCACCCATTTAGCGAAAGGGAAACTGCTGGTAAATGCAGGAGAAACAGCATTCAGCACATGAACCGTTTGGGCATCCCCTTCCACCACGAAATCCATAACCAGTTCCAGGGTCTTCATATTCATAAGCTGGGCACGTATGCCGGGCCTGCTCCATTCGGTAAATCCCGATTTATCGATATGATGGACCAGTTTTGTAGCCATACTCACGAAATGCGACTTATTGTACTTGGCCATTTCTTCAAAAGCAAGGCTGCGGAAACCGAAAGCATTGCTCATGAAAAGCCGCGCCTCCCATCCCATAATGTTGAAAAGCTCCTTCATCCTGAAATTATCCATCCCCTTGTAGTTTTCCCTCCAGAAAGCCGGGATCGAGGTCGGACCTATTTTAATGATGCCATCTACCGTTACCGTATAATGAACCCCGAGAAACGGATTTTTCAGATTGGGTACAGGATAAATATTGGTTTTTATCGGCTTGTCCTTTTTCGTGTATTTCAGATAAATTCCTTTGAAAGGGATAATTGTATAGTTCTGTGAGAAACCGAAATCCTTCGCGATTTTATCGGCATAAAGCCCGGCCGCATTGATAATCCTGCCGGCTGAGATCTGCATGCCTCCAGTTGTTTCAACAGTATTGGCATCGATCTTCCGCTTATAACCCTCCGAAAAATGAAATTTTACGCCAAGGGACTGCAATTCCTTCCTGAGAAAAACATTGACTTCCGTCGGATCAACCGTTGCGGTATCAGGAGAGTAAAGAGCCACCTGGGTTGTTTTTGCATTGGCATCGATATCTTTCAGTTCCTGGTCGCTGATTACTTTTACATTAACGCCGTTTTTCTTACCCCTTTTCTCCAGTTCATAGATGCCATCTATCTCCGACTCATTCGTGGCTACCACGACTTTTTGACATTCATTGATCTTCAGACCGTTCTTTTTCACATATTCTTTCAGCTGGATATTGCCGTCACGGGTAAACTTCGCTTTCAGCGAATCGGCCGAATAATAAAACCCGGCATGAAGTACCCCGCTGTTCCTGCCGCTGCTGTGAAATGCGACATCCGGTTCTTTTTCTATGAAGACAATTTCAGCCTGCGGATAACGTGATTTAAGTTCCCTGGCGATCGCGAGCCCTATGATGCCCGCTCCTATGATCAGATAATCTGCTCTTTCAGCCATAATTACTTTTGTGCCACCTGGTCAACAAAATACTCTGTATCCCCTCTCCAGAAAAGCTTTCCGTTCTTTTCTTTATAATGCACTGTGACCGTAGTGCCCGTAAGTTTTGTAAGTTCATCGGCGACCGCCTTGTCGGTGACCGAGAAGAGGAATTTCTCGGAAGCCAGGGGTACATTCTGGCTGCTTGTCACACTGCTTAATATCATCTCCCCTTCCCAGGTTTTGAATATTTGCCCCCTGTAAGAGAATTTTTGTAAAATTCCTGTTCTTTCACCTTCGCTGTATGTGAAATAATACTTCCCGTATATAAATCCTGCAAACACCAGCAGGAGGATTATAATGGTCCAGGTATAGAACTTTTTGATCTTGGTTTTCATGGTTCAGAAATTTAATCTACAAACATAAATATTTGCATTGATAAAAAAAATTCGGGAATGAAATATTAACCTTGCTGAGCCCCCTGCCATGCTTTGGGAGGTAATTGGTTTATTCTGTATTTTTGCGGTTATCCTGCAGGCTTAGCCTGTATCTAATCTTAAACTTTACTGATGATAAACTGTCTTTTAACCGGCGGTTCCGGTTTTCTCGGGAAATTTATAATTGCTGAAATGCTTTCACCCGGCTCCCCTCTTCCTCTGAAATCATTGAGGATCTTCGATTCAGCCGATTACACAGGCCAGGCCGATCCCCGGATTGAATTTATCAAAGGGGATGTCCTTGACCAGCAATCTCTCATCAATGCCTGCAAGGGCATTGATGTTGTAATTCATTCAGCAGCCATTGTCGACTGGGGCACTCATCTCCCCGAAGAGGTTTATGCAGTGAACACAAAGGGTACTGACAATATCATTAATGCCTGTAAGGCGGATGGCGTGAAAGTGCTTGTCTTTACGAGCTCCCTCGATGCGGTGTTCGGCGGCAAGCCGCTGGTAAATATCGATGAAAGCATGCCATATCCCAAGGATCATCCGAATATGTATTGCAGGAGCAAATGCGAAGCCGAGAAACTGGTGTCGGCAGCAAACGGGAAAGGGTTGGCGACAGTCATACTGAGGCCTGCGGATATCTGGGGCGAGGGTGATCCCTTTCACATCGGTTCATTGTTGGATATGGCTAAAGGCGGGTTCTATGTGAGGATAGGCAACGGCAGTTCAAAGTCACAGCACATATATGTAGGGAACATGGCTGTTGCACATATCCAGGCTGCCAAAGCCCTGCTTGACGGGAACAGCCGCATCGCGGGCCAGGCCTATTTCATTACTGATTCCGGGGGCTGCAATTTCTTTCATTTTTATGACGCAATCGTTGCAGCAGCGGGGTACAGGATATGGCCCGGCTTCTGGATCCCCCGGCCCCTGGCCTACGCAATAGGGGCCATGACGGAGTTTTCGGCCCTGCTCATCCGCCCGTTTAAAAAAATTAATGTGAAATTCAGCAGGTTTGCGGTGATCTATACCTGCGGTGATTTTACATTCACCGCCGAAAAAGCGGTAAAGGATTTCAACTTCAAACCGAAGTACAGCGCGGAGGAAGCGTTCGGAAAGACGGTGGAATATTACAAAAAAGAAAGGTGAATGGTGACTGGTGACTAAATACATTCACTAGTCACTGTTCACTAGTCACTAAAACGTAATAACCTTCCCCTGTCCCTGCAGGTACTGGGTGAGCACTTCGCCCATGTATTTAACTTCAATCCCCATGGACCGGATAACCGGGGTAATTCCATACGCTTCGGTGCAGCCCCTGCAGGCTTCGACATTGATGCCGCTTTGCTGAACAAAATCCAGTTCCCTTTGCACGTCCTTGTCCTGGGCAAGAAGCCTGGCCGAGGGGCCCCAGATGACGAGGTTTATCTCATCCCACCAGCCCATGCTTTTCGCATCCATAAGGTACACGAATACCATCCTGATGGCTACATCTTTTTCGCCTGTTGACCAAACAACGGTAAGCTGCTTCATAGAGGAGATTAGTTGAAGCAAATATATTAAAAAATCATGATGATACTGAAGCGATGGTATTTGTAAACTCAGCTGTTCTAGCAGTCGTTTCGGGAATGCTGTTTCAGGTGAACAAACAGACCCTTAGCGGCTTTGCAAAGATGCGGGGGATCCTCTATTTGGGCGGCATCCTGAATTCGCCGTACAATTGCTTCTCGGTATATTTTTTTATCCTCGAGAGCTCATCAACTTCAATCTGCTGCTCGGGGGTCACCGACTTCATCATCAGGAACCATTTGAGCTTGGAACCGGTGATGGAGTCCTGTTTCAGCATTGCCTGGTATTCGGTATTCACCACCCAGTAATAATCCTGCCAGCATTTCCGGAGTTGGGCCGAAGGAAGAACATATGAGAAATACTGCGCCAGCAGCCGTCTTGGCCCCACTTCCTTGTTTAAAACGATCAGTTCCGTCACATAATGATCGTATTGTTTGGCTTCGTTGAGCCCCGCCGCACGATCCCGGAAGCCATAGTCGATTGTCATGGTTACAATGACCAGGGCCACCGATCCGATCAGCCATTTGACAACATCGAATATCAGTTTTAATTTCTGAAGTTCAGTAATGGATGCAGAGGTTTTCTGGGATTCCGGTTTTAAGGTTTTCTCTTCCATGCTGTTGAATATTAAATAGTTCAATTTGTTATTTAAATGCATTACGATGCATCAGGAACTGCTGCGGGGTACCCTTCCCGGCGAAGCTTACGTAAGAGCCAGGCAGAGAAGTGAGTTTACGAACGGCTTGCCTGGCTTAGTAAGCAAGCCGATGGTGGGTCGCAGCATTGCCGTAGCAGAGAAATGCATCTAAATCATTGCACATGCAGGACAAATATAAGGAGTATCGGGGCGAAAATCAAGTATTACAATCCTGCAACCAGCTGTTTGAGCGTGGTCTCTGCAACTTTAAGATTGAATTCGAAGTCGTAAAACCTTGCCAGGGAGTTGGCATAACTTTCCTGCGCCTGCCTTACTTCAAGAGCCGTAGTTTGCCCCAGTCTCAGTCTTTCAAGGGAAATCCTGAGGTTTTCTTTGGCCAGGGTCAGGTTGTCCTTTTCAATACCCAGCAGGGTTTTCTGGTCGTCGAAATCGGTAAGCGCGGTCTTCAGCTGTGTATTGACCTGGAGTTTCACGTTATCGAGGCTGTATTGTGATGACTGGAGCTGGATCTTTGCCGCTTTAACCTGTCGTAAGGCATTGCCTGCCTGGTAAACAGGGATCACAAGGCTGCCGCCGACCAGGGGGCCGTAAGTTCGGTTTGTAAGTACGTTGGAAGCGCTGTTATCGCTTTGAAAAAAATTGTATGCAGCAACAAAGTTCAGTTTCGGAAGCCGGTAGGTCTGGAATTCCCCCAGGCTGAGTTTTGCGATATCCACCTGTTTCTGGTATGAAAGCACGCTGGTATTATTCACATACAGCTTGTTCATCAGGTCAACGGGATCGGGCTGGTAATTCAGGGGGATCGTATCAGCCACTTCAAACTCCGTATCCGGGTCGCGGGCGATTACCTGGTTGAGGGCCCGTTTGAAATTCCTGATATTGTTTAGCTGGTTTATTTCTGCTTCCCTGTTTACATTCAGGTCGATCTTTGCCTGCAGCAGGTCGTTTTTATGGGCTATCCCCGCATCGTAGCCTTTCTGGAGGATCTTAACTCTCTCAAGGCTGTAAGCCATTACATCACGTATGGCGAGGAGCTGCTGTTTTTGCACCACCACCTGGTAAAAGGCCACATTCACATTATAAATGGTTTGCATGACCATGTCCCTGAACTGGATTTCACCGAGTTTCTCAACCTGGGTGAGTTTGTTCTTGGTGATGAACATTTTGGTCCCGTCAAACAAGGTCCAGTTAAATGCAGCCCCTGCATTTAAGGAATTGGACGAAGCTGAGGATGAGGTGATGGAGCTTCCCGAGGAAAGGTTCATGTATACATTGTTCAGCGAATAATTGTCGCTTCCTGTTACACTGATGCTCGGCAGCATTCCGGCATTGCCGAGTGTGTTGTTGACTTTAGCCACACTGGCATTGTTCCTTGCAACGGATACATCATAATTGTTCTTTAGGGCAATCGCAACTGCATCATCCACGCCCAGCAGGGATTGGGCTGATAAACCGCTTGCGGTTATCAGCAAGCTAATCAGTATAATGATCTTTTTACTCGGCATGGCCTTCAGAATAATCGGGAACTTTCTCTTTTTTACCCGACATCATCACGTACATTGCCGGGATCACAAAGAGAGTAAGTATGAGTGAAAATAACAGCCCTCCTACCACGACAATCCCCAGGGGTGTGCGGCTTTGCGCGCCTGCGCCCAGGGCAAGGGCGATAGGCATGGCGCCGAAAATCGTCGCAAGAGAGGTCATCAGGATCGGGCGCAGGCGCGCTGCTGCCGCCTCAAACGCCGCTTCTGACTTCGACAGGCCGAGTTTCCTTTTCTGGTTCGCAAACTCTACTATAAGGATTCCGTTCTTTGTGACCAGCCCGACAAGCATGATCATCCCGATCTCGGAGAAAATGTTCAGGGTGCTCCCGAAGATGAAAAGCGACAGCAATGCGCCTGTTACAGCCAGCGGCACGGTGATCATGATGATGAGCGGGTCGATGAAACTTTCAAACTGGGCCGAAAGGATCAGGTAAATAAGCACCAACGCAAGTACAAAGGCAAAAGAGGTGTTCGAACTGCTTTCGGCAAAGTCGCGCGAAGGCCCGAGCAGGTCGGTATTGAAAGAACCATCTATAGTCTCCTTCGCGATTTTTTTCATGGCCGCGATCCCTTCACCAAGGGTTTTTCCCTGGGCGAGTGAAGCTGAGATCGTTGCCGACTTATACCTGTTGTAATGAAATAACGTAGGTGGCTCGCTGCTTTCCTGCATGCTTACCAGGTTATCGAGCTGTATAAGCTGCCCCCCGTTGCTGCGCACATACATGGATGCTATATCGGCCGGCTTGTTCCTGCTCTCGCGGTCAAACTGGCCAATGACATAATACTGCTTTTCGTTCCTCAGGAAATAACCGTAACGCTTCCCGCTTAAGGCAAACTGAAGGGTGTTCGAGATGTCGATTGCATTTACCCCAAGATCTGTCGCTTTCATCCGGTCGACGATGATATTGATCTCGGGTTTATTGAATTTCAGGTTCACATCCACGTTTCCGAAAGTAGGGTCTTTACGCGCCAGGTCAAGGAAGCGGGGA
Source organism: uncultured Bacteroidales bacterium (assembly GCA_903837605.1). Lineage (GTDB taxonomy): Bacteria > Bacteroidota > Bacteroidia > Bacteroidales > FEN-979 > CAIRDP01. The sequence goes on from CAILVF010000054.1 coordinate 9,933, forward strand.
ACCACTTCCCTGAGTTTGTCGAAATCCAGGTTCTGCAGTACGAACTGCACAGGGAGCTGGGATCCGGCAGAAAGAGAAGTTGATATGGTCTGCTCCTGGATGGGAATGATCCTGGCTTCAGGAAATCCTTTATAGATCTTTACAAGCCTGTCATAAACCTGTTGCTGGGTGGCCTTCCTCTGGTTAGGCTCGACCAGGAAAATATTGACCCCGCCGGTATTGGTCGAAGTGTTGCCAAAGCCGGAACCTGTCCTCGCGAAAATCAATCTCGCTTCAGGTACTTTTTTACTTAATGTATCTGAAATCTTATTGACCAGCCTTTCCATATAATCGAAATCCGTGCCTTCAGGTGCAGTGATGGTAGTCCTTAGAATGCTGTGATCTTCGAGCGGGGCCAGCTCCGACCTGATCGATTTAAACAAAACAAATACCAGCAGGAAGCATATCCCCAAAACGGCCAGGCTTATCCATTTGCGTTTCATAAAACGGCTCAGGAGGGAGCGGTACCCTTTGTCCAGCCCGGCAAAAAATGGTTCCGTTATCTGGTAAAACTTCAGGGACTTGATATCGGCCCTGCCCATCTTCACGTTCAGGACCGGTGTCAGTGTAAGGGATACAAAGGCGGAGATCAGCACTGATCCGGCAAGCACAATCCCGAATTCCCTGAACAACCTGCCTGTAAATCCCTGGAGGAAAATAACAGGAATGAATACGATAGCCAGCGTCAATGAAGTAGCTATGACCACGAAAAGAATTTCCCTGGTACCTGCAAAAGCAGCCTGGTACTTGTCCATCCCCTGCTCCAGCTTTTTATAGATGTTTTCGGTAACCACGATGCCGTCGTCGACCACCAGCCCTGTCGCAAGCACGATCGCGAGCAGGCTCAGCACGTTTACCGAAAACCCGAAAATATACATCAGGAAAAATGAGCCGATAAGGGATACCGGGATATCGATAAGCGGCCTGAGTGCGATAACCGTATTTCTGAAGAAAAGGAAGACAATAAGCACCACCAGCCCGATGGCAATAAGGATTGTCTCGGCCACGTCGGTCACCGACTGCCTCATGAATTTGCTCTTGTCATAACCTATATCCAGTTTCATCCCGGGCGGTAAGTTCTTCTTGATCTCATTGAACCGTCTGAAAAATTCATCTGCAATGGCGATCTGGTTTGATCCGGGCAGGGGGACCAGGGCCAGGGAGATCCCTGTGGCCCCGTTCAGTTTTACCCCGGTTTCATCAACTTCTGCCCCCAAAGATGCTTCACCGATATCGCTAAGGCGGATCAGCTGATCATTCGTTTGCCGTATGATCATATTATTGAAATCATCTTCGGTGGTAAGCCGGCCAAAGGTCTTCACAATAAGTTCGGTAGACCTGCCCCTGACCTTGCCCCCGGGAAGGTCAACATTCTCTTTCATCAGTGCCGTGTTCACATCTTCGGCAGTTAGGTTGTAAGCGGCCATTTTCCTGGGATCCAGCCAGAGACGCATGGCCGGCCTCTTCTGACCGTAAAGCATGACCGAACTAACACCGGGGATGGTCTGAAGCTTCTCCTGAAGAACATTTTCAGCATAATCGCTGAGCTCCATGGGATTCATGGTTGTACTCTGGACAGCAACAGTGATAATCGGATCGCTGTTGGCATCGGCTTTCGTGACAACGGGAGGAGCGTCAAGGTCCTGCGGAAGTAGCCTTGCCGCCTGGCTGACCTTATCGCGCACGTCGTTCGCTGCCTTCTCAAGGTCGGCGCCAACATTGAATTCCACGGTGATGTTGCTGGACCCGGTAGATGACGATGATGAAATGGAACGCACGCCTTCAATCCCGTTAATGGACTTTTCAAGCGGTTCGGTGACCTGCGATTCAATAATATCGGAATTTGCGCCGGCGTAAGTTGTCTGCACATTGATAGTCGGCGGATCAATTGCGGGGTAAAGCCTTACCCCCAGGAATGAAAAACCAACAAATCCGAAGAGCACTATGATAAGGCTCATCACGATGCTGGCAACAGGACGTTTTATCGCGAAATCGGAAATGGTCATATCCCTTATTTTATTTTCGCAAAGGTAAGTACCATATCAGGCTTGATGAACAGCACTCCGGTGACTACAACTGTATCCCCCGCACTAAGCCCCTTCACGACTTCTAATGTGCCTGCTTTTCTCACTCCCGTCTGGATAGGGACAAACACTGCTTTTCCTCCACGGCTTACGATCACGCTCTTGCTCCGTTCTTTCATGATAATGGCCTGGGTGGGGATCATCAGCGCATTGTGGTTCTCGCTCAACCTGAGCTCAACACTTGCATAAGCTCCGGGCGTTAGGGTCGGGGCATGGGCTTCAACAATAGCCCTTGCCTTCAGGTTACGGGTGTTCAGGTCGATTCCTTCCTCTGTGGCCATGACTTCGGCATCATATTTTTTCTCATCACCTTCCACCGAGAATTTAACCTTGGTTCCCTTGTGGATCATGGAGCTGTATTTGCCCGGGACCGAGAAATCAAGTTTCAGCTTGTCCGATTCGCGGATTGTGGCAATGGGTGTTGACTGTGTGACCTGTGCGCCAAGGCTGATATTGCGCAAACCTATCACTCCGTCGTAAGGCGCAAGGATAGCGGTTTTTGAAATCTGGGCTTTTAAAAGGTCAATATCATTCAGGATTGATGTAACCTGAAGTTCCTGCTGGTCATACTCCACCTGGCTGATGCCGTCGACCTTCAGCAATTCGGTCTGGCGGTCAAGGATCTGTTTGCCGATCTCATACTGCGTCTGGGCTTTTTTAAGCTGGGCCTGGAGGTCGCCGTCGAAGATCTTTAGCAGCATGGTTCCTTTCTTAACAAGCTGTCCCTCGGGCAGGTTGACCATCACGACCCTTCCTGGCATTTCAGGCATCAGCACAGTCTCCTCAAAGGGTCTTAGAGTGCCTGAAATTCCAATTGTTTCGTCGACTACCGACGGGGTGACGACATACCCTTCAATAAATGAAATTGATGCCGCTTCCTTGCCCTGCTTCTTTTTACCCCCTGAACACGAAGCAAAGGAGACAAAAAGAATTACAAGGAATAAATTCAGTAATGGGCTTCTGTACATATCATTCAATCTAAATTGGTCCCGCGGTTTTTCATCACTCCCGGCAACGGGATTTTTATTCTCTGTAAAATTACAAAATCCCGGGGAGCAATACAGCTTTATGGACGTGCATTGCGAATTAATCTATAAAGGCCGTGCTTTTACCGATGGAAGACACTGATCATCTCCTCCTCCTCAGGCTCCCTCATCGCATTGATCAGCTTGCAGCCCTGGTACTGGTCCAGGTCTTCAGGCCTGATCTCACGCTCGAGCACCCTTCCTTCAGCCAGCAGCCTCGAACGGCATGTTCCTTCAAGAAGCGGACGGGCGGGAGTGTACCATGCCGATCCGTCATAGAAAATGAGGTTGGAAATACTGCTGTCGGTGATCAGCCCTTCCCTGACAATAACAATTTCCTCGCATTCTCCCCGCATGGCATATAATGCTTCCAGGGCCTTACGGTCGCAAAACTTCATATGATAATCAAGGGAACCGGCATTTAAAAGCTTCAGGCTCCTGACCGGGTATTTACAATAATGGCTAAAGGCAATTTCAATAATTTCCTTCTCATAGACTACCTTGCATCTCACCGTCCCTGTTAGCATGTTTTCAGGAACCCGCAACATCAGCTCAAGCCAGCTCTCTGGCACCTGGCTCCCGGTGACCCTTTCGTTTCCTGCATCCATCATCCTGAAACCAGACTTCAGCATGCGTTCTTCATGCCAGGGCAGGTGGAGCGGCTGCCCGTTTTCAATGCGTATGGTCTCAAACAAGCGGCACATATACCTTTGCAATGAGTTCATCATATTCGCTCCGGCAATCGCTCAGGGCAGTAATACCTCCCCCGCTTCGGAAACGCAGAACGCCATCCGTCTTCTCAATAAAACGTATCATCACTGCGGATGAGAAATCCCGTCCATCGAAATACCCGAATATTCCTGTATAGAATCCACGCCCGTCAGCCTCGGCTTCCTTACTGATCTGTACCGTTCTTTCTTTCGGCGCCCCGCTTACAGAACCGGCTGGCAATAATCTGAAAATGTTTTCCCCGAAATGCTCCATGAAGTCTGCCGGCAGTTTCCCGCTGATCTCCGAACTCATCTGCAATAAGTCCTTCCTGTTTGTGCTGATCCTCTCAATGTAACGGAACCGTTCAACCTTTACTTCAGAGGCTATCATGGCCAGGTCGTTGCGGATGAGGTCCACAATGGTATTATGTTCGAAAAACTCTTTGCGGTCGCCCAGCAGCCTGGCCTCTGCATCGGGAATCCCGGCGTCAATCGTACCTTTCATGGGGTTTGACCTGATGATCCCGCTTTCAATCCTGATAAAAGGCTCGGGCGAAAACACTGTAAAATGGTCCCCGAACAGCAACTTGAATGGCGCATGGCTGAGTTCAAATATATCGCGGAGGCCCAGGTTGGTCTGCAAAGCCGTTGCAAAAGTAAGGTTGATAAGGTAAGTGTCGCCCCTTTTAAGGTGCCAGCTTACAATTTCAAATGCGCGACGGTAAGTTTCAAAATCCACGGGCCGGGCTGTAAAGCTGAAGGGTCTGGTCTTTGCAACAGGGTCAGTCCTGTTTCCTGCTTCCTGCTTCCTGCTTCCCGCTTTCTGCATCCTGAACTTTACTCCCTGTCCTTCCGCCTCCGGTAAAGTCAGCACAGCCGTATGAAGGCCTTCAAAATCAGTCACAAGCAGGAAAGGGGTTTTGTTAACGGCATATTCGTTAATTTTACCGCACGCATCATCCCTCTGCATGAAGATACTGCTGCTCGATAACCATGATTCTTTCACTTTCAACCTTGTCGAACTTCTGAGGAACAACGGCAAAGTTAGCTTTAATGTAATTAAGTCCGATGAACTCCGGCTTTCAACAGTTGCTGCTTACGACAGGATAATTTTTTCACCGGGCCCCGGCCTGCCGGGAGAGCAGCCTGCGATGTTCGACATCCTCAGGGAATACGGCGAGACCAGGCCTGTTCTCGGTATTTGCCTGGGTCTTCAGGCTATAGCCATGTTTTACGGAGGAGAACTGTTCAACCTGCCCAAAGTGGTCCACGGACAGCCGCGCAGCCTCGAAATCATCAGCCCCGGGCATTATATTTTCAATGGGATCCCAAATGGCACAGAGGCCGGACTTTATCATTCCTGGGCAGTTGACGCTGATTCCCTCCCACCCTGCCTTGAAATCACGGCCCTTTCCACCGATAGTATCATTATGGGCCTCGCCCATAAAAAGTATGATGTTTGCGGATTGCAGTTCCACCCCGAATCTTTCATTACCTGTTGGGGGCAGAAAATGATGGACAACTGGATTGCCGGCTGAACAACCTGCCTGGTACCGGGGCTCAGATGGTAAAATACACCCCCATTGTAATTGAATACATGTAATACGGCAGGTAATATGTCAGCTGGTTGCGGTCATGCTGGAAGTAATATCTCAGGTCCATGGCCAGCCAGCTGAGAATTTTAAAACTCATCATTGTTTCCAACGTGATGCAGGGATAGGGTATGCTGAAATCCTGCGACCTGCTGTATAAAGGGGTGCCTTCGAAACTGCTGGTAAAGGGCTGCTGGTAAAAAATCACCAGGTTCCAGTCGAATACTTTTCCGAATGTGCTGTAAAACCCAAGGTATGCCGATCCTCTCACCCCGCTTCTCCCGGCGAAACCTTCTCCGTCCTGGTCAAGTTGCCTGATATCCGCCTGGATGCTGTTCCACTCCTGATCTGTCCACCATCCTTCGTAATCGGGGGGCAGCAGGTCATAACGGTCCCACTGGTAAAGGAGTCCAAGCCCGGCCTGGATCCTGATTTTGGGTTTGTTGAGTATGACAGGAACTGCATAAACTCCCGTCTGCCAGCGTGCATTGATCCCCCTGTCCTCGTCAAACTGGAACTGTGTAAAAGGTTCCAGGGAGATCCTGCTCATCTTACGCCGGCCACCTTCCATCTTATGGTTAAAAAAGTTGGCGTGCATGTAAACGTAGCCCGTATTACTGGTAGAACGGGTCTTGAGGCCCTGGTAATTTATCATGCCGGTGATCTCGTAACGGTCACGCCCGTCCATCACAAGACCTGAAGCTGTTGCCGAAAGATAAAGATATTGCAGGGCGTCCTCCATGAAATAGAAACCAAGGTAAAGGCTGCCCGTGGGCCTTCCCTGTTTCAGGGTGTCGATGTGCTGTTTGCTGAACATGGAAACCTGGGCCTCCATGCCGGAGGTGAAAAAAACTATGGAAAGGGCAGTCAAAATGCAGAATTTCCGCATAAGATAAAAGCCAGATCGGGTAAAGTTAAAAACTTTTCCCTTACCAGTGCATGGGAACTTCAATGAGCAGTATATCTGAATCGGCCGAAGCCCTGATATTAATCTCTGGCATTTCTGAAATACCTATTCCGTCGCGGGTTTCAAGCCTGGCACCGGCAATATCCGCCGAACCTTCAATGATAAAAACATAGGCTCCGTGAGACTTATCATGCATGGAGTATGAAATAGTTTTGTCTGCGGATAAACTGCTCCTGGAGAACCAGGTTTTCTGGTTCAGCAAGAGAGCTCCGGCCTCATCGGGCGATACCAGCCTCTGCCATTTCCCATTCCTTTCCGAAGGATCGAACGCTTTCTGGTCATACCTGGGTGTGAGATTTTGTTCGGCAGGGAAAACCCAGATCTGGAAAAGTTTTACAGGCTGCTTAGTGCTGGCATTATATTCGGAGTGAAAGATCCCGGTTCCGGCGCTCATTACCTGTACCTCGTTAGGACCCAGCTGCTGTATATGCCCCATACTGTCGTTGTGCTCCAGCGTGCCTTCCGTTACAATGGTTGTGATTTCCATATTATCGTGGGGATGCTTGCCGAAACCGCCTCCCCCGGCTATAACATCGTCATTGATCACCCTCAGCGCCCCGAAATGAACCCTGGCCGGATCATAATAATTGGCAAAACTGAAAGTAAAATGGGTGTCGAGCCAGCCATGGTTCGAATGGCCACGGCTGCTCCCCCTGTGTATGATGGTTTTCATAAAACCTTACTGATTACTGAACTTTTGCAAGTTCAACATTGAGTGCGAGCTTTACTTCGTCGGCAACGACCATGCCGCCTGCTTCGGTGATGGCATTCCAATGGAGGCCGAATTCCTTGCGGTTCAGTTTCCCGCTGAGTTCAAATCCTGCTTTTGTGTTACCATAAGGATCAACCATGATGCCGCCAAAAGAAACTTTCATTTCGAGCTGGCGTGTGGTGCCGCGGATGGTCATATCGCCGTTCATCACAAACTCATCATCTCCCGTCTTTTTAAAAGAAGTTGATTTATAAGTTAGCTTCGGATGATTTGCTGCATCGAAAAAGTCAGCTGATTTCAGGTGGCCGTCACGGTCGCCAACTCCTGTGTTGATGCTGTCGATATCGGCCGAGAATACAACTTCCGCATTGCTCCAGTCGTCTCCGCTGGTAAGCAATGAGCCGTCGAATTTTTCGAATTTACCCGACACTGTTGAGATGACAAGGTGCTTTACCTTAAAAAGGATCTCTGAATGATAAGGGTCAATCGCCCATTTTGTTTTTGCTGTTTCCATGATTTTTGTTGTTTCCGGTATTTCCCGGCTTCCGTTTTGAAAGGGCCGGAAAAATTCCGCAGGTTAATAATTGATTAATTTCATGCTGCAAAATTACCCCCTCAAAAGTTCACCGGGAATGGATAAATCATGGTTTGAGTGGGAAAAATCATGGTTTCCCCAATTATTTCCGGAAAAAAGGCCGAATTTTAAGTCCCTTCAGTAAGATCCTACCCCGAATGGGTCTGTTTGAATTCCATGAGAGACTGGCCGGTTCCTGATTTAAAGAATTTGCTGAAATGTGAAGGGTCGTCAAAACCCAGGGAGAAGGCGGTTTCCTTGCTGCTTTTCCCGGTAAAGACAGCCATGCGCTTGGCTTCAAGCAGGATGCGGTTCAGAATGAAATCTTTGGCGGATGTGCCTATAGTTGATTTGATCACTTCGTTCAGGTAATTAGGGCTTACATTGAGCGCCCCGGCATATTCCTTAACCTGGTGCCATTGTGTAAAATGTGTCTCCACCATATTCCTGAACCTTTGCACCATTGCTTTCCCGACTTCAATGTTTTGGGTGTTGGTACCTGGGAAAAGGCTGCAGTGCCCGTTGCATTCGATCAGGAACAGCTTCAGGTAGGCTCCTATTGTTTCGTATTTCAACTCCCTGTCAGAAGCATAGGATTCTTTGATATGGCCGGCAAACATCAGCAGGTTCTGCAGCATCGGGTCCATGAGCGGCAAGGCTGGCGTCTCGCTGCTGTCGCGAAACAGCCTGAGGTTGGATATGAAATCCTCCCTTATGCTGTTCTTCATGAGAAACTCGGGGGTAAACAGTATGACCAGGCCGGTGGTCTCCGGGCCTGAAATGATCTGGTGGACCTGGCTCGGGCTGACAAAGAAAATATGATGGGGCAATATAGGGTACTCCCTGAAATCAATGATATGGCTTCCCGATCCTCCGAAAGGCCAGATAACCGAATAGTAATTATGACGGTGGGGATCATCGGCTATCCCTTTCTGCCGGTCGGCAATTTCTTCCATGGTCCTGAGCACAAAGGAAGCCGGGACGTCATTGTCCAGTAATTCGAGACTGTAGATTTTGTCCTGCATCAGTGCAAGGTAATAAATAATTATTTCGGATTTCAACCCTGATTTGTATGTTTGTTATTTATTTCACAAAAATTTGACATTTGTTTGTAATTAATTTATTTTTGTTTAGACAATCCCTCAAACCCACCAGCCATGAAAAAAAATCTACTCCTCTTTTTGTGCATGATTTGCGCAGCAAGCCTTGTCTTCTCTCAGAAAACCGACAAGGAGATGAAAAAAGAACTTAAGGAAAAAGCAACGAAAGAGGCCCAGAAACAGGCCAAACAATATGCCAAGGACGGATGGAGGGTATATCCCGGTTCACTGCCCATGGATAAGCTTATCGAACAGTCATGGATGAAACAGGTCTCCGAAGATGAAAACGGCAAGCCAAAATACATTACCGCCGATGGAAACGGTGTTGCCGAATCCAAATCAGCAGCAGAGGCCCAGGCTATTGAATTGGGGAAACTTCAGCTCGCCGGCCTCATCGAAACCAACATTGCTTCGATCATAAACGGCAACCTGGCCAACAGCCAGGCTTCGACCCAGGAAGCAACTTCGGTAACCGAGATCGTCCAGTCTTCGAAAAACGTCATTGCACAACAACTTGGTTATGTTGACCCTGCCTTCAAGATCTACCGTGATCTCAAAGAAAAGAAGGTTGAAGTGCAGGTAAGGCTGTTTTACGAAACTGCTCAATCGCTTGTGATTGCTAAAAAAGCCATCAAGAAAGAGCTGAAAGACAAGTTGAAGAAGACCGACGAAGAAGTGAACAAACTCATCGACGCTCCTGCTAAATAATCAGCTTAGCCATGAGCCTCAGGTCTGGTATACCTGTTTTTCTCTTGGTACTGGTCCCGTTGTTAACTTGCGGTCAGAAACCAGAGATAAGAACCGTTGAAGGAGAATCCCAGGTGGAATTTCCCGATACACGGTCCCGGCATGATGTTGAGAAGGAAGCCCTCGAGAAAGCAAGCATCACCGCGCTTGAGCGGGCTTTTGGAACCGTCGTGATAAGGGGGAATTCAACCTACATGAAAAACCTCAACACGGGAAAGGAAACACAGACCAGCGTGGTTTTTAATTCCATTGCAAATACTTACGTTAAAGGTGAGGTGGTCGAGGTCCTTGATCAGAATTTCGAGGAAGTCCAGGGATTGGCCACCATTGACGGTAAAAAGAAAGCTATCAGGGAGCTCAAATGCACTGCGAAATTCAGCGTTCGCGAGCTTTCCGATGACGTCCCCGATTTTGAAGCCTTCCCCCTCCAGTGTCCCGACCCGGGGTGCAGAACGACAAGCTTTAAAGATAAAAGCTCACTGTTCCTGTATTTTAAAAGTCCTTACGATGGATACCTTGCCGTATACCTCGATAACGGGAACACGGCCCAATGTCTTCTCCCATACGCCAGGATGAGCGGGTCTTTTGACAACGGGGTGCCTCTTCAGGGCGGGAAAGAGTATATATTTTTCTCACGACAGCCGGCCTACAGCTATTTCGACAACACCGTTTTTGTTGACGAATACGAAATGTCAACCGAAGACAGCCAGGAACAGGACAGGCTGTTCGTGATATTCTCCCGCTCCGCTATTGCCAGTCCGGGCCTGCAGACCGGGCTTGATGAGAAGCTGCTTTCGCCTGATGAAAAATCAAGGCAGTACAAAGTTCCGAAATCACTGTATTCTGAAGATTTCCAGAAATGGTTGATAAAGAACAGGACGCATAAATCTGACCTCAGGGTAATGACCATCGATATTACGATCCAGAAATAATCCAGCCATGAACAAATTACCATTTGTGAGAATCCTTCTTGCAGTTATCATCTTTTCCTGCATGGGAATGACTTCATGCAAGAAAAATTTTGAAAGGCTTGTAGCCGTAAAAACCACCTCTATCAGTTCCGTCAATTACCTGGCCCAGGGCGAGGTCATTGACGTGGGCGACCTGTCTCCTGAATACGGGTTTTGCTACGGGAGCGGTTCAAATCCTGATCTGAGCGGCCCGAGTATCAAACTTGGGACAACCAGCAGCCCAAGATCTTTTCAAACCACCATGGACCTGAGCCCGGGCACCTATTATATCCGTGCCTACGCCAAAAGCAGCCAGGGAACAGTTTACGGTGATAACCTGAAGTTCTTTGTCTCGGGAGGCGACGTTGAATATTACTGGGATAATGGCGTGGCGGATTACGGATGGCGTTGGAATCCGGGTTATGACGGGCATATGGGGAACCTGTTCCCTGTTACCACATCAGGGACGATCAAATCGGTGAAGATGTATTTCTTCACTGCATCGGATGCCGGGTCCGACCTGTTAAACATGATCTTTGTGAACCAGAACGGCTATGTCATGGACTCAACAGTATACTTCATGCCCCCGGCCAACGACTGGGTCACTATTTCGGGCCTGAATATACCCTTTAGCGGCAGCTTCATGGCTGTTGTACACTGGAACAGAACCGCTTCCCCTACCAACTACCTTGGAATGGACCAGAGCGGGCCTAATGCATATATGGACCTGGCTTACGAATTCAAGGACGGGGCCTGGGTCAAGCTTAGCGCAAACACGGGAGGCAACCAGAAAGCCGGTAATTTTCTCATCCATGTCACTGCCCAGGTCACAAAAAACAAAAATGGGGTGGCAAAACTTACCGAACTGCTGCCCGGCCCGGCAATATTTACCGGGAACCTGCAAAACACTCCTGTAAAAAACACCAAGAGTCGTGCTCAAGCCATGCCATTCACCAAATAACACTTCCAGCCATGAGAAACATTATACTCAAACTGAACCTGATAGTCCTGGCTTTCTTCTTTCTGCAGGGGAACGGCCATGCCCAGACCAAAGCTGAGATCCAGAATATTGATTTTAATGTGGTAGGCGACAGCCTCGTCGTTACTTATGATCTCGTAAAAACCAAAAGCAGCGAAAAATTCAATGTAGTCCTCGTGGTCAAGACTGTGACCGGGAAAACCTACGATCCCCAGGCTGTGAGCGGGGAAGTGGGTGGCAATATCTACGGAGGAAAAGGCAAGCGCATCGTATGGAATATTGCCAAAGACAAAGTGGTCATCAACGACGAAATATTTGTCCAGGTTCTTGCAACCCCCCTTCCTTCCGACATCACGGCAACTCCTCCTGCCCAGGAACAACCTAAACAACAACAGGGTGGTGAAAAAGTGTTCTCGAAGGGAGGTGCTATCGCCCTCTCGGCCATCATGCCGGGATTGGGTATTACCAAACTCCGCGACGGGGGCCCTTACTGGCTCATCGGGCTGGCTGATTACGGATTGGCGATCGGAGGCGTGGTGCTCAATGTAATGTCTTCCTCAACCTACACCAAATATAAGGATGCCATTACAGCTTCCGACCGTGACACCTATTACAACAAAGCTGTTTCACAAAATAAAACAGGCAATATCCTTCTTTATGCAGCCGGGGGGCTCTGGCTCGTCGACATGATCATAACAGCCGTTATCCCGGCTAAACTTAAATTCGGTTATTCACTCGGTCCAACCTACGACCCGGTAATCAACCAACCCATGTTAACATTTCGTTATCGTATCGGTAAATAAAAAGAACGTATGAAACCTTTTATTTCACTGGCTCTTCTTTTAGCCTTAACGATCCTTGGCCAGGGGGCTTCGGCCCAGGTAGTCCAGGGTTCCAGCGGCGTTAAAAAGATCAAGGTGGGCAAAGCCCCGGTCGTAACACGTACCGTGAAGTCCATGCCCGATCTCGTGATCAAGGAGGAGGTCTTCGCCGATCTCAGCAACAATAATATGATTGACGGGGGCGAAGCATGTTACATCAATTTCAAGGTCCAGAACCTCGGTACTGGCGGGGCGAAAAACGTCACGGTGAATGTTGGCCTGAAGAATAATGCCATCCGCGGACTGTCTTTTACTAAAAAGCTGGATGTCGGGAATATCGCCCCCGGTGAGACCAGGGATGTCACTATCAATGTCACCGGTGGAACTGAACTGCAGCATGCCCTTGCCGAATTCAAAATCGAAGTCATGGAGGAGCAGGGTTTTGATGCTTACCCTCTTGAAATGAAAATAGAGACACAGCCGTTCCAGCCTCCTTACCTTGTAGTGGCAGATGCTGTTTTCAGCACCGAGTCGGGCGGCAGGCTGAAACTCAATAACCCTATCCAGCTGAAGATACTGCTTCAGAACATCGGCAAAGGCGACGCCAAGGACGTCAACCTGAGCTTTGTCTTCCCTAACCCTGATTGCGTGGTGCTTGGGGAAACTGATAAGTTTTCCCTGGGCATTCTGAAACCGGGCGAAACCAAGGAGCTGGATTTTATTTTTACGGCAACCCGGCGGTATAAGGAACCTACAATACCGGTTGATGTAAAGATCACCGAAGCCTCCGGCAAATATGCCCACGACAGCACGGTGCGCGTACAACTCGACCAGGACCTTGTGGCCCAGAACAATGTGGTGATAAACGCCATTGCAACTCCAAGCGCGGCTGTAACTAAAGCTTCACTCTCATCCGAAGTCGATAAAAACATCCCTGAAGATCCCAGGAAAAATACCAGCAGGTTTGCTCTTATCATCGGAAATGAAGAATATTCAAAATACCAGCCGGGGCTCAACACCGAAATGAATGTCGCTTATGCCCGTAACGATGCTTCGGTGTTTCGCGATTATGCGATTAAAACCCTCGGCTTCCCCGAAAGCAATGTATACCTCCTGCAGGATGCGACCACCGGTGAGATGAACCAGAAACTTGACCTGATAAGTAAACTCGCGGCTAAAACAGGCAGCGATGCCGAATTGCTCTTTTATTATGCGGGGCACGGTCTGCCGGATGAAAATACCCATATTCCCTACCTGATCCCGGTCGATGTTAGCGGCACAAACATTTTCCAGGCCATCAGGCTTTCCGACATCTATAAAAAGCTGTCGGAAACCGGTGCCCGCAAGATCAGTGTTTTCCTGGATGCATGTTTCACCGGGGGCGGCAGGGGGAGCGGACTGCTCGCAGCCCGGAGCGTGAAAGTAAAACCAACCGAAGAAACCCTCGACGGGAATATTGTTGTTTTTGCAGCTACCAGCGGGGAACAGTCGGCACTGCCCTATGCAAAGGAAAAACACGGTATGTTCACTTATTATTTATTGAAAAAAATACAGGAAACATCGGGGAATACCTCTTACAAAGACCTTACCGATTATGTGATCAAAAACGTTTCTCTCGAATCCCTCAAGGTGAACCAGAAAGAACAGGATCCTGCAGTGAATATAAGCAATGACGTAAGCGGAACCTGGCAATCGTGGAAACTTAAATAAACAGGAATTGAACCGTTCCCGGGTCTGCTCCTGAACAACAGGCTTCTCTTGCAGCGACAGTAAAATCTATTCTTATGGGTAAGCAGTTTTTTATTTTTTTAATTTTCCTGGCCTGCAGCCTGATGTCGAAAGCCCAGGTCGATAAGGAATTCGAGGAGATGAAGAAGGCCCAGGAAAAAGAATTAGGGCAATTCGTCGAAAAGACCCAGCAGGAATTTAACCAGTATACCGATTCCATCGATAAAGAATTCTCGGATTACCTGAGGAAAAACTGGGCCGAATTCGAAGTCTTTGCAGGGACCAGGCCCGACACCACACCTAAACCCAAAGCCCTGCCCAAATTCAATCCGGCAGTGGATAAGATCAAACCGGGAGCTGTGCCCAGGGAGATCGAAGTTACAATACCTCCCCCCGACCAGGGCATAAACCCTTTGCCTGTTCCTGTCACCCCTTTTGTCGCCAGGGAAGAACCTCCCGACACAACGGCAGCCCCGCCGGAACCAGTGGAAAAGAAACCGGTTCCCGAAGAAAAAAAGCCTCCCGTGGAACCTCCCCCGGACGTGAAAAAGCCTCCCTCGGAGCCTGCTCCTTCCGTAAAACCGGTCCCCGCCACTGAACCAGTAATAAAGCCGGTTCCGGCACCTGCAGTGAAACCTTCCGGCGAACCGGTACCTGCGAAAAAACCGGCACCTGCACCGAAAACCAAACCAGGCCCGGGCAACGATTTTTACGGGGCTAAATTTGTATTTCATTGCGACCCTGAGATGAACGGCAGCCTGCCCGCCCAGATCCACAACACAACCATAGCCGATTTCTGGGACAGGCTCAACAACACATCCTACAGCCCCCTGCTGCAGCAGCTGAACGATACCCGCACTGCAATGAACCTGAACGACTGGGGCTTTTTCCTCCTGGTGAAAAAAACATCCGAAGCCATCAATCCCGATAAAAACTATTCAAGGCTGCTGAGCTGGTTCCTGCTCACCAAATCGGGCTACCGCATCCGCGTCGCCTATACCGACAACCAGGTTGCACTGATGTTCCCTTCGTCAAACACTCTTTACGACACCAGGTTTTTCATCACCGACAACATCAAATTCTACGCACCGGATTTTAACGAGAACGTGGTGCTGACCTATGCAAAGGATTTTCCCGGGGCAACCAGGATCTTCGACATGAACCTGTATAGCCCTGTCAACATTGGCGACACCTATAATGCAAGGCAGTTTAAATTCACATACAAAAACAAGGAATACAGTTTTGCCCTGAAATATAATGTGAATTCTGTTGATTTCTTCAAAGATTATCCGCTTTGCGACCTCAAGGTATATTTCGACGGGGTGATGACCCCCCAGGCCAAAGAATCGGTTTTCGATGCGTTAAAACCTGCAATTGACGGGCTTTCTGATGCCGACGCAGTAAATTTCCTCCTGTATTTTGTACAAAACGGGTTTGCCTATAAGAACGACCTGGAACAGTATGGAAAAGAAAAGTTCGATTTTCCCGAAGAGGATTTCTATTATCCGTTTACCGACTGCGACGACCGTGCGGTGCTGTTTTCATACCTTGTCAAGGAGCTTCTCGGGCTTAAGGTCATAGGTGTTGTCTATCCCGGCCACGTGGCAACTGCAGTTCATTTTCCCAGGGATGAAGCCGGTGATTTCATCATTTACAGGGGTGATAAATACGTTATTGCCGACCCCACATATATCAATGCCCCTTTCGGACTGACCATGCCGGGAAAGATCAATTCCAAGGCCGAGATAATCGACCTGCTTAATGGACAGAACAAAAAGGAGGAGATCGCTTCGGTTTGGGAAAAAGTCAATACCGGCGGCGGGTTTGCAGCAGACAATGTTCAGAATACTGTCGTTGACAAAGAGGGCAATTCGTATATCACAGGTTACTTTAAAGGCTATGCCGACCTGGGGGGAGCAACCCTCACTTCAAAGGATAATACCGAAGATGTTTTCGTGGCCAAATACAACAATGCAGGTAACCTGCTATGGGCCATCAAAGGCACTGATGACGGGACAGGACGGGGTTATAATATCCAGCTCGGCCCCGACGGCAACGTATATGTGGGGGGGACTTTTGAAAATCTGATGGCTTTCGGCGCCTTCAATATCATCTTTGCAAAAAACAAATCAGGCCTTTTCCTGCTCAAGCTCAACAAAGGAGGGGAAGTAAAATGGCTTAAACAGGCCGACTTCGATACCAGCGGCAGAGGCGCTGATGCTATATTGTATGCCAAATTTTCAGCGGGAGGCGAACAGCTTAAATCGGTGATCTACCCCTTTGATCCGAATTACGAAGATTACGGGATCAAATTTGACGGTTCGGGGAACGTTTACTACAGCGCTAATTTTTCGTCTACCCTAGGGCTCAAAGTTGATAAGATCGCGCTCGGGCTGGAGACAGGATTTGATGCCGTCACGATCCTGAAAGACGAGACCGAAAAACAGCTTTCGGCAAATTGCGAAAAGGTCATCTCGGGGCTCTTCGGCGCCATCAGCCTCATTCGGCTTAACGACTTCAGCCTCTCGGGAACAACCATTCAGCAGGCTTTCGAAAAATACAATCCGGGTTTCAAAAAGAAAGCCCCGACGGTATTTGAATGCCTGGGGAGGCTGAATATCATTAAAAACAGCAACGGCATCATTACTATCCAGACCGAAGGCAAGAAATCTGTTATCATTGACAGGCTCAAGATCACCGACGGGACAAAACTCAAGGTGAACATGCTGCCTTCAGGCGATGCGAGGATAGATATTATGAACGGGGTGAAAATGGGTAAAGCCACTATCTGGTTTGGCCTCAACTATGTTAAATTATTCAGGAACAACGGGAATGTGCTGTTTGATTTTGATTCAGACCACAGCCAGATCCTGATGAACATGCAGAAGGATATGCTGTTCTGATTAATCTTCTCATTTTCTGACATAGGTGGTGTCAAATTTAAACGTCACGGGCACTACGATACTCACATCAACAGGCTTGCCCTTGGATTCACCGGGTTTCCATTTCGGCATGTTTTTAACAATGCGAACCGCCTCTTCATCGCAGCCTCCTCCTATCCCTCTCATGCTCTCCACATTTTCAACGGAACCGTCGGCTTTCACGGTAAAGCCTACATATACCTTGCCTTCCAGTTTCATGGGGACAGCCTTGAGTGGGTATTTCAGGTTCTCTGTAATGTATTTGAACAGCATGGTCGTGCCGCCGGGGAATTCCGGTTGCTTTTCGATCTTCTTGTATGCCTGGCTCTGGTCCTTGGCCGGCTGTTCAGTCGGAGGGCTGTGATGGCGGGGAGGGGCCAGGGTTGGCGTCCCTGCCTGGGTCTCATACTGGTTGTACTGGTTGTACTGTGCGAAAGATCGTATACTGAAGGCATTTCCGGCAAAAAAAATCATTACAGCCACCAACATGGGCAGGGCGCTATGGCGCTTTGCTTTCAAAGGAGCTGAAAAATGGATACCGGCCGGGATCATTCAGTGAATTTAATTCAATATGCAAACATAGATGGAGATTTTCAGTTTGTCAACAATTTTTTAAGATTTGTTTATTCCCGCGGATATTCTCAACTTTGGGAGGCTTAAGATGAAAGAACATGGCGTTTTCTATCATAAAATTTTTTCGTGAAGGGATTAAGTGGAATGTGGTATTTCTGAGCACTGTGGTGTTCACTATCTTTTTTATACCTGTTTTTCATGAACCCGCCCAGAAATTGCTTTATGACCTGGCATTCACATTGATCTTCCTCCTTGGATTCATTACTTCCGACAGGAAACACCCGGCATTTCTTCCCATCGCAATCTCAGCCGTGGTCCTGCTCTGGGTCTCGGCTTCACTGAAAATGCCTGTTTTATTTGCTTTTTCCTACTCCCTGAATATCATTTTTTTTGGTTTTGTGATCATGGGGATGGTCAAACATCTTATAGATGCAAAAACCGTCACGATACGCATCATCCTTGAATCCATCATCATTTACCTCCTGATCGGCCTGATATTTGCAATGGTCATCAGCCTTATTGACCATTACGATCCCATGGCTTTCAGTTTCCCTCTCAGTACTGACAATTCCAGCGTGGGACATCTTGACGCCTTCATGTATTTTACCTTCATTACCCTGACCACTACCGGCTTCGGCGACATTATCCCGAAAGAGCCCTATTCACGTTCCCTTACGATTTTCATTGCAATCACCGGCCAGATGTATATTGCCATCATAGTAGCCACCCTGGTTGGCAAGTATGCTGCCGCCAGGCATGAGGACAGGAACGAGGAATAATACCAAATCAATTGTTATGAAGATATCGGGATTTCCGGTTTTAAAGTTATTATTTCTGCTGTTATCTATCATGCCGGTTTTAATATCCTGTAATAACACTCCATTATCGGGAACACGGGGAAGTTTTTCTGATCAGGCCCTTAAAAATTTTAGGTCCGGACTCTTTTATCAATCAAAGAATGAGGATTCAAGCTTCTATTATTTCGAAAAAGCATTAGCCTATTGCGATTCATGCGATAACGATACTCTGAGGCCACTTATCCTCTTCAGGGTCGCTTCCCTGCATTTCAAGGCATTCAATTATAAACAGGCTTTGGAAATATTTGATTCGTCGATGGTTGAAGCAAAGCGCAATAAGAATTTTGCGGTGGTAACGAATTGCCTGAATGAGCTGGGCAATCTTGAACGCGATCTGAATAACCCGGAAACATCCCGGGCATATCTGGAACAGGCTTTGAAAACCGCCGAACAATATCACTTAAGTCTCCAGATTGGAGTTACACTTGGTAATATAGCCAACCTTCAGGAAAATCCCGATTCGGCCCTGAAAATGAACGAGCGTGCAATTTCGATACTAAAGAACATAAAAGGAGCCGAAATGGAGTATTGCAGCGTTCTGTCCAATATGGCTAACAGTATTTCTGACCAGGAGAGGGCTATTACCTTATACTATGAAGCCATTTCGGTTGCAGGCAAAAACCAGTTTTGGGAAATCCTGATCGGAGCATACAATAACCTGGCCTGTACTTATCTTGAAAACAATAATCTTGCAGAAGCTGAAGCCTGTCTTCGCGACCATGCCATCCCTGCGGCCCTGAAAACCAATAATACCGACTGGTTATCTACAGTCTATGAATCCTATGCCGAGCTGTTTGAGAAAAAAGGTGATTTTCATCAGGCTTACGCATATCAGAAAAAAGCCCTGAAATCAAGAACAGAAGCCTCACAAAAACAGGCAGCGGCCCAGATGCGCTTATTAAACGCTTTGTTCAGAGCAAAAAACAGGGAAATAGAGATACAGGAAAAGACCGATGAGATCAAAGTGAAACATTATCAGTTAAACCGCTCGTATGTATGGCTATTCGTTCTTTTACTGGCCGTTGTTTTGCTTGTTGTCATTTCACTTTGGTGGATCCAGCGAAAAAATTTAAAACTGAGAAACCAGGAAATTGACACGGCAAAACGATTGAGCGCAATTGAAGAAAAAGAGCAGGAACGTTTGTCCATGCAATTGCATGATACAATAAGGCCCCTCTCGTCGGTTCTGATGAAACAAATTGAAAGCATGGAATTCCCCGATGAGGAAATGAAACAGTCCATGATCGTGAAATTATCCGAAGCAAGCCGGCAACTAAGGCAAATTTCACATCGGCTGAACCCTCTCATGAGGGAACAGATGACATTTACCGAGCTGACCAGGAGCCTCAGGGATGATTTCATCGGACAATCCGGTTTATATGTAAATCTTCGCCTTCCGCAAATTGAACCGGTTCTTCCTAAGGATACCGTGAACCAGCTGTATTTCATCTTGCAGGAGTTGATGATGAACGCCGGGAAGCATGTAAAAGCAGGGAATGTGAATATCAGTATTTCCGAAGAACTTGATAATCTTTATATTTTGTATTCGGATGACGGACCGGGTTTTAATCCAGCAGGAGTTTCTTTATCAGGACTTGGGCTGATGCATATCTTTGAACGTACAAAACTGTTGCACGGCAAAGCAGTTCTGGACTCTTCGCCGGGGAAAGGTACCCAATGGACTATTTCTATACCTTTAAGAAAAACAGACTAAATGAAAGTTAACAGGAAGTTAATTAAATTATTTATCATCGAAAATCATGAAACTATCATTGTTTCAGGATTTCGCCAGTTTTTCAGGCCAGGCAGGGATTTAATTGAAGTCTCAGGTTCGGCAATAAACGTTCATACCGCTCTGCATTCAAATGAAATCAGGTTGTGTGATATTATAATTCTTGATCTCTGGATACCTGATGAAAAACCGCTTGAAAATGTAAAAATGCTGAAGGAAAGTTTTCCGGATAAACCCTTACTTGTATTTTCAACTGAGGATTCGCCTGAATGGATGCGTAAAATGATGGTTGCCGGTGTTAAAGGATTTGTGAATAAAGATGCATCGAGGCATGATATTAAATCGGCCATTGAACGTATTTCCGGCGGAGGCAACTGGTTTACACTATCATTGGGTGATACCGGCAAGGCAGAACCATCTGATAAAAAAACCAGTTCTGAAGATCCATTGTCTCCTGTTCAATTAAAAATCTTAGCCAGTCTGTTGGAAGGGAAGACGCATAAAGAGATTGCAGACCTTCTTAATTCAAATTCAGATAAAATTGAAAAGACCCTGGTAAGTCTGAGAAACAGATTTAATGCAAAGACCACCGTCGAACTGGTTAAAATCCTTATTGAAAAATCACTAATCTGAATTGATAAGTTACGCCCCTCCCTGGACAATCGTTCATTTCAGATTTTTTGAGATCATTTCGGGAGGCGGAAACAGCCGCCCAAATCAGACTCCAACACTTTGTTTGCCTGCTTATTATATTTTTTGATCTACGTCTTTATGGCAGAAATCTGCATTTTTTGAAGCATATTTATACTGTTGCAAAGTCAGTTTTTTATTCTGTATTTGGCGGGAGTAATTCTAACCAAATTTTACAGATATGAAAA
>CAILVF010000055.1 GCA_903837605.1 uncultured Bacteroidales bacterium
AAACCAACAGCTTCGGTATTGATCTTTTCTTCAATAAGTTTTATCCCCCGGCAGATCTCGTGACAGTTAAATTTGTGGAATTCCCTGCCAAGTGCATTTTCCTTTTGCAGTATATTCCACATGTTCATGGTTGAAGGGACAACGTCAAACGGGTGCCTGTGTATCTGGATAAACCTGGCTTTCGGAAAGGCCTCAAGCAGCATGCCAAGCCTGAAGGAATGGAAAGGATTTTTTGAAAGTACAATGCCTTTTTTAGCGTACGTAATTTTCCTGTAGAATGATGCCAGCTCCTCTTTGACATGTTCGTTCGTTCCGGGAGATGGTATATTCTTTGCCCAATCCTCCACAAAATATTGCCCGTTTTGGGGAAAGATCAGCTGTTCAAGGGGAGAAGTTCCTGTAAGCCTATAAATTGCATATTCATCCTCCTGGGGTTCATCCATCCCCACCTTTACATTGTCCATAGGTCTTGTTTCCTTCACAAGAGCCAGCATAATGGGTTTGTAATATGCATGGGATGTGAGGAGGCTGTCAGGTTCTGCAACCTGGAAAAGGGTAGGAGCGGTGAACTGCTCATCCAGGCTCATCAGTTTATACAATAAGGTTGTTCCGGTGCGCCAGTGGCCAATGATAAACACGGGATCAAGAGGAGGAGGTGTATCTTTAATACGTTTTCCGAACCTTATTTTTTCAATCGAAGCAAAAAGGCTTGACCATAGTGAACTCTGCAATAAAAAAAGGATCCTCAGCAAAGTCTTCGGATCCCGGCTGATTTTATTCCTGGCCAGGATACTGAACAGCCGTCCTGATGTCATCCCGGCAGTTAGGTAGGAATGTTTCAAGAATCAGTAATATTAGGACTGTGACCCCTGTTGGGAAACGAGAAATTCGGCTATGCTGTTGATCGACCGTATCACTGAGCGTGCAAGGTTCTGATCGGCAATCCGCAGGTGGTATTTTCGCTGTATTGCCATAATGATCTCCAATGCGTCAACTGAATCCAGCGTCAGCGCATTTTCTCCTCCGAACAATGGTTTGTCATTATCGATCTCTTCAGGATTTATTCCCGAAATCCCAAGAGTTTCCATAATAAGAATTTTGATCTCGGTTCGCAGTTCTTCAGTCACAACCTGGTTCATGTAAGTTGATTTAGTTGATGGTTTTTGACAATCGTTTAAAAAAGTCCTCTTCCTTTTCAGCCCGTTGATAAAGAAGGTCACTCATTTGTTTGAATTTTTCAGCCCCGAGGTCGCGGTTCTTCCCGATCTTTGCGGCAAAAAGCGAGAATTCCCTCCAGCCGTCACCGATCTCCATAAGCTCTTTTGCAAGCTCCTTGAGTTCGGGTTTATGAATAATATCAGAGGCCTGTTGCAGGAATGTCGCATACATAAACCTGAAGCCTGCGCCTCCGGTTCCCTGGTCTTCAAGCAGTATGTTGATCTTCATCACCTCATGCGAAAGATGCTCTATGTCGCGTGCCATGGCCGGCCATTCGGTGATTTTTTTAGCAAACAGCCTGATGCCTTTGATACCCAGGAAAGGGATAGGGATACTCAACATGTTAAAACATGCTTTTTTTATTCCTTTGCGGATGGCTTTTTCGTAATCAAATGATTGAGGGACGTATTCAGGATAAAACAGAAAGCCTTTGGGGGACATGCTCCCTTGCGCAAACCTTCCTTTGTTCATAGATGCGACTGGAAGGTCGACAGGGTTCGGGAAATAGGAGTCACTAACTTTATATATATCTCCCTCCTTACCGATTGCGACCAGGAAATGTACGTTAATATGGACACGTTCCCAGGAGGGGACATAATCCAGATAAAACATATCAACCTGAGCGGCTGCCGGAATCCCTTTTGAAATAAGCATATCAAGCGCTCCCTGGCCCGCTTCGGGGTTTTTAAAATCCTTTGTGTAAAATTTAACCCCTGTCCTTCTGGAAAGATTTTTTCTCATCTGCCCCGGCTTGTTCCTGACAATGAAAGTGGGGAACGCGAAGGATTTCATTTTATGAAAATAGCCGAAAAAAATTCCGCTCGATATACCGAATACCATTGGCTCGGTGATCTTCATCCCTGCATGGTTCAGTAAGGAAGTAATAGAGCCCGATTCACAATGGGCTGCCATCTTATGCTGATAATTTTCTACTGTCATTACTTTAATTTCCTTTCCCCGACTGCCTTTTAAGGATCTCATCCGCCGTAATATTAAAAACAACGGAATACTTTTTAATGGCTGATTCACTGATCTTTGAAAAATTGCCCGGTTTCAGATGCCTGCGAACGATCCACTTCATTATTCCTGCACGTGCAGCAAGTTCCGAGAGAGTCAGGTCTTCAAGGATCATATAATATTCAATGGCATTGATCTCTCCTCTGTTTATTTTTTCTCCAAGGGCTTTTTCCAGGTTGCCCCGTTTCAGGAAATAATCATCAAGGTAATTAGCCGAAATGTATGAACCGGTCTGCATGGCCTCATATTTCCCGTCCTCTTTCTCTACGTACAATATTACCTGTTGTTCGGGACACTCAGATATTCCGTCCTTCTCTTTCATCCGGTTTCAAGTTTGAAAATTATGCTTTTCTAACTGCAAAAATATAAATGCTGCTGATCATTGCAAAAATGAAGAAGGCAAAGAGAAGCAGGCTCCGGGGCAAAATAGTCAAAATTCCGCCTCCGCGGATAAATACATCAAGGTAATTGTCGATTCCCCATCGCATGGGGGAGACCAGGCTGATGCACTGTATCACCTTCGGCATCACATGAACCGGCAGAAAGGTGCCGCTGATCACACCAAGTAGGACAACCATGACAGAGCCGAACAGGGAGGCCTGGGCCATTGTCCCGGATGCCGAGCCCACCAGTATCCCGAATCCTATTGCTGCAAGTGACGAAGCTGCAGTGGCAAACAAAATAGCTGCGACATTGTTCCCGATCTCAAGACGGGGCAGTCCAAGGAAGTTGGGAAAGACCCACAATCCGACCAGCATCATCAGGAAGAACTGGATCAGGCATACCATGAAATAGACCAGGACTTTTGATCCGAGAATGGTTCCGAAACCAACAGGCAGGGTGCGCAGCCTCTGGAATGCTCCTTCGTTTTTTTCGTTTATTATGCTTGCTGCCAAAGGTATCACGATGAAAAACATGGCAAAAAGTATAAAGCCCGGCACAATATTTTGAATTGCTGTCGGCCTTAGCTCCTGCATCCCTGAGCCTGCAAAGGATTCTTTTACGGAAGGAAGTTTTTTCGTGCTTTCCTCGATGGATTTATCTATAAGCGGCTTCATGTCACCCGCCGAGAAGGCAAGCATTTTTTCGACGATATTCCTGGTTTGAGTGCCTTTTATCAGGTATTTCAATGGGGTCACGATGTTTGCACGGTATGGCCCTGAAATAGCAGGATCGGTTATGATCTCAATGGCCGAGTCGCCTGGTCCTATAGAGAGGCCGATGGAGTATTTCCCCGAACTGATCAGCGCCGTGGCTTTTTCCCTGTTTACCTCAGAGCCCCCGACGAGAGTATCGGGCTCAAAGAATCCGCTGGATTTAAGATTTTCGACGAGGGAGAGGGTGAACCCAGAATGGCTGTTATCGATGAACAGCAACCTGGTTTTCCCCAGCTCGTTCCTGAGGGTATATTCCTGGGCAAGGATAACTACAGTCATCAGCAAAACGGGCATCAGGAAAAGTATCAGAAGCCCGGGAACATCCCGAACGATGATAAGTAATTCCTTTTTTGCCGAAAACCACAGCTTGCTCATCCTGCAAAGTTAAATTATTCTCCGACTGTTTCCAGGATAGACAGCGGGGCAATAGTGGGGATGATTCTCTTCAGCCTGAGCCCCGATTTCTTAAGCAGGCTGTGAAATTCCGGC
This sequence comes from uncultured Bacteroidales bacterium, assembly GCA_903837605.1. GTDB lineage: Bacteria > Bacteroidota > Bacteroidia > Bacteroidales > FEN-979 > CAIRDP01. The sequence goes on from CAILVF010000055.1 coordinate 3,882, forward strand.
TTCGTCCGTTCCCGCCCCCCTGGCATTGCAGCGAGCATCTGGATATCGATCATTTTGGAATAGGAGGATCTGTCCGGGCCGGGCACGACCATCTCAAGGATAAGCAATTTTGAGCGCTTCGGCATGACTTTTCGAAGATTAGCCAGGATAAGGCAGCATTGTTCATCATCCCAGTTGTGAAGTACATTCTTCATAATATAAAGATCGGCCGGGATGTTGAATGGCTCCAGGAAACTGCCGGGGATGAAAGTCATCCGGCGGTTCAGACCGGATGAGGCGATGAAGGCAGCAGCTTTCCCTGAATTTTCAGGCAAATCAAACAAAAGACCTTCAGCAAACATGTTTTTCTCAAGTATGCGGGCAAGTAATAAACCTTCGCCTCCCCCTATGTCTGCTATCGTTTTAAAGGGTGAAAAATCGTAGCGTGAAATGACCGGATCAAAAGCCATGGCCGAAAGGTCCGACATGGATCTTTCAAACCGCAGAAGTTCGTCGTGGTTCTCCTGAAGATAGGGATAGATATCACTGCCATACGTGTATGTAAAAGCGTTTTCACCTGTCTTTACAGTATGCAGCAGGTTTCCCTGGGCCGACCAGTTAATCTTTCCGAGGTGGTGAATGATCATGTTTCTCAGGCTGCCTTCACCTTCAAGAAGGGCCCTGGCGCGGGAATTCAGCATAAAGCACCGGCCATCCTTTTCTTTAAATATCCCTTCAGATGCAAGGGCTCTCAGTATCCTGTACAATGCTTCAGGCCTGCAACCGGTTTTATATGCAAGTTCTTCCGCGCTCAGGGGTTTTTCCTTCAGGAATTCAGCAATATTCAATTCGGCTGCAATATAAAGCGGCTGAAGAAGCCAGAAAGCCTGGACCTGCTCATAAAGCACAACCTGGCCGGGGAACAGGCTCCTGTGCAGTTTCAGGACCAGGTTCCTGAACCCGTTAAGTGCTTTAACCAGGCCGAATGGCGGAAGTTTTTGCGGACTGCTCATTTTTTTTTTGTTTAAAATTGTATTCTCCAGGTTACCATCGGAAAAAACCCCATACTGAAAAAGTTCCTGATCTCGCCTGTTTTCGGATCGATGCGCTGAAGGTACACATTTGTATAATTTGTGCGGTATTGCAAGTCAAGAATGAACTCGACATTGTAACCCGGAAGATTCCTTTTAAGCCCGAACCTCAGGGAAGCCCTCTTATAATCGGGGTACCTCGAAAGGAATGAGGCCGGCCAGTCCATCATGGTCTCACCTGAAGCCACTGTGGCATTCACATCGAAGGGGATATAAGGGTTCCCGCCGGCATAGGTGGCTCTGAGACCGAGGGAAAGGATACCCCATTTACGCTTCCCGATAACGAAATCATATCCGCCGACAGCATTCAGCACATAATTGACCCCGAATGCGGAATTCCTCCTCACATTATCGTAAGCTGTATACTTTGAGTTGTATACCGAGGCAGTGAAGAGGAAGTAATATTGTTTATGGTAATACCTTTCAAAGGTGAATTCGATGCCATAATTAATGCCTGTGCCCCGGTTTATAAGGCTGTCGGAATATTGTCTGTTCAGGAAGAAGTCATGGCCTTCATTACTGAGGGAATACTGGGGAATGGATGCTTTTACAGGCAGATCGTACAGGTACTGGCAGTATACCTCGGTTTTCAGGTGGAGGGTCTTTGAGGGCCTGAAATCGTAAGAAAGCGCTGATTGTACACTCCTGGTAAAATCCAGGTCCCGGTTTGGCTGGGCGATCATTCCCCCCGGCAGTTTGTTTATCTGGAAGTAAACGACATGAGGGGGCATCTGGCTGTACATCCCTGCACCGAAGTTAATGACATGGTTCCCGGAGATCTGCCAATCCATGCCTATTCTAGGCTCTACAGCCCATGAATTATTCATGGGCAGCCAGGATGCGTATAACCCGGCTTTCAATTCAAGGGCAGGAGTAAGGCTTTGGGCCCACTGCCCGTAGATCCTGATAAAATCCATCTGCTCCTTAGTGCCTGTATGAACCTGGAATGTGCTTTTAAACATCATGCTGTCGGCAAATTTCATGAAAAAATGGTCATAGTCCAGGCCTGTTTCAATGGAGCTTTTGGCTGAGAATTTTTTAAACAGCCTTGAAGAAAAAGAGAGTTTCAACTCTGAACTTCGTTCTCCGGCCCAGAGAGAAGGTGTGGTCGCAACATTCGAAAATGTATCAACCCGGGTATACACCAGTGAACTCACTGCATATATCATTGTTTTAATTCTTAATCCGGGTTTTAATGAAGCCTGATGAGTGATTCCGAGGACCCCCAGATTGGATCCGTTGGCAAGATCTTCACCATAATCGGGGAACATCCAGTCGGTTTGTTCCTTGCGGCTGTCGAAAAGCTGGATATAACTTAATCCCCCCATTCCCGTAATTGTCAGCACACCTGCTTTTTTTAAAGGAAGAGTTATTTTAAAGCTGAGATCCTGGTATTGGGGCACAACGTTCATTTTAATGCCGGTATAGCCTAAAAGCTGCAGCATGGATATCCTGTAAGAGAAGATGTAGGAGGCAGCGCTTTTCTTCGAGAATGGGCCTTCGGAGCCAAATTCCAGGCCATTCCAGCCAAGACCGAACCAGAATTCGTGGTGATCGCTGTTCCCTGTTTTCATCCTCAGGTCGAAAACGCCTGCGGTGGTGTTACCATACTGGGCAGGGAAAGAACCTGTAAGGAAATCAGAATTGGTCAGGAGGTTGTCATTCAGCAGGGTGACCGGTCCGCCGGTTGTTCCGACCGCAGCGAAATGGTTTGGGTTTGGGATTTCCATATCGTCAAGTCTCCATTGAAGACCTGAAGGGGAATTGCCGCGTACTATGATATCGTTCCTGTTATCTATGCCTGAAGTAACGCCTGCAAAATTTTGGGCCATCCTCGCGGGGTCGTTATAAGTGCCGGGGAACCTGAAGGTTTCGTCAACACTGAACGGGCGAATACTTACCGAGGCCATCCTGTTTAGTATATCTCCTTTCCTGTAATCCCCTTTAACTTCAATTTCCTTTCCGTCAATACCTGTTTGCTTCAGATGAACTGTTATATCCGCCTCTTTACCGCTGCTGATCACGACAGGCTCTGTGATAAAGGTGGCATACCCGATGAAGCTCACTTTGAGTTCCGCGTTGCCGATGGGTATGCCTTTCAGTCTGAAATGCCCTGTTTCGTCGGATGAGCATGCAATGGGAGGGTCGGAGCCAATTAAGAGGATGCCCGCTCCGGCCAGTGGTTCGAGTGAGACTGCGTCAAGGACGATGCCTTTCACCGACGACCTCAGCACGGGCTGAGCGAAAATGACATCCGCAGACAATAATAAAAAGAATAAACAGGTAAACAGAGCAGCAGAATATCGGTTAACCAGTGCAGGCATGATGTAAAGATAGGGAGATTTTACTCTTCCATCATCCTGTCAACCTGCTCTTTTGTAAGCCTTGTCCAGACCGGGTTGGAGAATTTCCCGCCATCCCATTCAAACTCGACCCTGTCGAAGGATTCTCCATAAAATGTGAGTTTGCTGCCAAGATCAGGGGTATGTTCAATAAATATAAAACCATCGGGGGTTTCACCGCTTGTCTTAAGGATTTGTGTGGCCAGGGAGTCAACGACCTCAGTGACCGCGGTGCCGGGGTTTTGCCTGTAAATCTCGGTTGCAATAGCCAGCGTTTTACGGTCCTGCCTCTTTACCAGCTTCAATCCGCATTTCGACGGGCTGTCCCAATGACCGAGATAATCGTAGTATCGGTCCATGTATTTGTTAAAGGCAGGATTGGTCTCCATAAATAGTGAAATAGTGAGTTAAACAGTATCGGTGACTTTTTTACCGAAGCTTAAATCCGCGAGGTCGCGGCGCCTCGCTGTATAAGTGCCGTCGGCCAATTCTCTTGACATTACCCTGTTAATAAGATTGAACATTTTCATGGTCTGGGGTTCATCCTTATAAAACGTATCCCATGCATAATGGTACAACTCGGTAAGCCTTTCGGGGCTCATATGTTTTGGCTGGTAAACGACTTTACCGGCATTATAATGGTTCCAGTCCTTATCAAAGATCCTGTTTTGCTTCAGCAGGTCACTGTATGCTTTGGTGTGAGGGAATGGCGCCAGAACAGTGAATTCGGCCAGGTCAAGGTCTATTTCAAGCAGGAAGTCGATGAGCCGTTTGATATCATCTTCGGTCTGGTTATCAAGGCCCAGTAATATTGTGCCTTCAACTGCTATGCCGTAATCATGGTATTGTTTGATGCGGTTGCGGATGTAGTCTGAGGTATCAAATACGGCCTGGTATACATACCATGCGCCGGCCTGGGCGGCAAGGTCCAGAACCTCATTTTTATCTTCTATCGTATGGCTGACCCATTTCTTTTTAAGAGGGATCATAGCCTTGAAAAGTTCCTTTTCCCATTCGGTATCGAGAGCCAGTGAATTGTCGACGATGAAAAGACGGTTGTTGTCCATTTGCGACAGTTCCTCGACCACGCGGTCAATAGGGCGGGGGCGGAACCCTCTTCCTCCAAGATACCTCACTGCGCATGGATAGCAGTCATAGATACATCCGCGGGAGGCATGGAAGAGGTCAACCATCCTGAATCCCTTATGGTAATACAGGTCTTTCTTAAGGATATTCCTGTTGGCCGGTCCGATCAGGCTCATATCGGGGGGCTTGCTGAGGTAGTTATAGATCTTTTTAAGATCGTTTTTCCTGAAGTCTGCAAACACCTGTTCAAGCCTGCCTTCCACTTCACCAAGAAAGACCGAATCGGCATGAAGCATGGTCTCTTCGGCATGAAGCATAGTGGAAATACCCCCGAAAATAACCTTCTTCCCCAGGGCCCGGTATTGGTCGGCAATTTCCCAGCCGCGTTTTACCTGGGTCGTAAGCATCATGGAGATTCCAACCAGGTCGGCTGAATCATCAATTATGAGTTCTTCGACATTTTCATCGGTAAAATCAATTTCAATATCCTCTGGCACTGCCGCAGCCATGACCACGGGTCCATGAGGCGGAAGGTAAAATATCGTTTGTCCTTCCAGTTTTTCCCAACGGGGATATATCAGTTTAAACTTCATCTTTTCTTGTTTAGTCCTATTTTATCATGCAAAATCCTTTGAGTGCATGACACAACCGCTTCTTCCCGGTTTAATTTTTTTTCAATCCCGTATTGCACTCGGCAATCCTGCGGATAATTTTTTGTTTTTCCTGCCATCTCGGCACTTCGCAATTCAAAGCCCTGTAATAATATGACCTGGCCTGAGCAGGTTTCTCATGCAGGAGAAAGTATTCCCCGGCCAGGTACCAGGACTCATAAAATTCCGGGTTCGTATGAATAAAAGCAGGAATAAAAGAACACTCATCGGGCAGAACACTGCCATTCTTTAAGCAATCATGAAGAATCCTCTTCATAGCCCGGAACTGGTTAAAAGCTCTGTAACCGGCTGACTTCAGGAAGACATCGGGTGGTATCTCCTGTTCCTTCACTTCAATGTCCACCCCCTGGCATGAGGCTGCAAAATTATGAAAAATTTTTCTCAGGTCGAAGCATTTATAAGAACCGAGTTGCCATGGACCTGTCGAAACCCAGACCAGCCGCTCGGAAGGCTTGAAAATTATGGAATGATGGGCAATCAGCTGGTTCATTGCTTTTTCGTTTCCCATCCCTATGTCTTTGCCATCGAGTCCGGCCCGGTCCCTCAGTATCCAGGCAGTTTTTTCGACATCCAGGGGGAATTCTGCCCTGAGGTCTTCTTTCAACCGCCGGTAACGGTAAAGGGAAGCATTTTCTCTGATATTTTCCTTATTCAACGGATCCTCTGCAAAATCGGCCGACTGAAAATGGTTGGCACTTGAGATTGAATTTCCCCTGGGTTGCCTTAAGGCGGTTTTATACGGGGATTTCTCTATCACGGCAGCACGGCCGTCTTTTGATGAGCCTATAAGCAGGGATTCTGAAACAAAAGTGTTATGTCTCTGGGCTATGGCATATGCCTCGTAGATTGTTGAAGCATACTGTAAAATCTCCCTGGCAAGAAGGGAGATCGGCATGCGGGCCGACAAGGGGATCTTTGATTTTGCCGCATTGATGGTTACGGTAAGCCCTTCATCATTCATGCCCGATACCGCACCTGTCATACCGCCCCAGGTAACCATCATGAAAGCATAACCACTATCGGGCTGTTCAAAGCAGACGATCTTGTTATGCGAAAACTCATCCCCCATGTAAAAATCAAAGTTCCTCCCGATGATCAGGCTTCCGTCGGCACTTGCTTTCCCCCAGGCTCCGAATGAAGTGCATCCGACCAGGCTCAGTTGTTCCATGGCATGGCCAATATCATGGGCAGAGTGATAATTCAGCATCCTCTGGTATGCATCACCGATATAAGAAAAATCACTGCTGGCCGAGCGGCTTATCCCAAAAATCTCCTGCTTGTACTCAGTGGGAATATAGGAATCGAGATCCCTGTTGAACCAATAAATGAAATATTTCAGGAAACGGAGGTAGAAGCGGGAGGGGATCATTTTCCTGATCTGGTTTATAAAGGCCTTTTCCTGGCTGTAAATAAGGGATTTCGCCAGTTTCCCATTCGCAATACCGCGTTCATACGGGCTGCCTTTCAGGTACATCAGCCACAAGCCCGATGTGTCTTTCTTAAGCCAGGAGGATCCGCAGCGAGTGAAATCCCTGGAAATCTCAGAAACTTTCAGGGTATCTGCCGAGCGGTCGGCTACGGGAGGAGGGCTTACATATATGGAAATCATGAACCATGCCCAGAGACTGAGCAAAATTGCAGCCGTGATGAAAACGGCCGTCCAGACCCTGTTTTTCCTGCTGTGTTTTTTATTCTGCATCACGGATCTTGTTAAACAGGTATTCCAGCCCCAGTATTTCGGCACAGGTCATAATAGCTCCGATCGTCACACCCGGCGCCCCGTGCATATTCAGGTTCTGCCCTGTAAAGTAAAAGCCCGGAATCTTGGTATGAGGTAAAATCATTGTTTTAAGATAGTTTCCCGATTCCTTGCGTATGCCATACATCGATCCTTCAGGTGTTCCAGTATAGTCCCTCCAGGTCAGCGGGGTTGAAATTTCCATATCTGTTATTGAAGAACGTATTTCAGGGAACTTTCGTTCGACCAGCTTCAATAATTTTTCTGCGCATTCGCTTTTAAATGTTTTGTAATCTGGCCCGCGTTTACCGGTTGATGTACCTTCCCAACGTTTCACTTCATCATAACACATAGTTGAAAGTATGCATACTGCGGATGTGAATTCACCATGCCTCGAGCATGAGGGTGTGTACATGAAATACATTCCGGGCCAGCCTGCTGCTTTACATTCCTGCCCTGCCCAGGCGTCACGGGTCGAGTGATAATACAGGTTATGGTCCATGTAGGGGAAACTGTCCGGCTTCAGCCCGAGATACAATCCGAATGAGGAAACGGTATTTTCCATGCTCATAATCCTGGATTGAAACGATCGTTTCAATAATGATGGTTCAAGTATCCCGAGGGCCGACTGCGGATGAATCCCGGCAATGATCCGGCTTCCGACTAACATTTCATGGCCGGCGGTTTCAACCTGGAATTTATTTTTCAGGGAGGATATCTTCTTAACTTCCATTTTTGTCAATACCCTGCCGCCCGCAGCAGTTATATATGCTATAAGATGGTCTGTTATTTGAGTGCTGCCATGGCTCAGCCTCCATGCGCTATTAATGAAGGAATGGTTGATAAGCGCATATTGATGCCAGGGAGTGGAGACTTTTCTTCCTGCGTACAAAAAATTATTACCCGAGAGCACCTCCAGGAGCAGGCGGTTCCCGGGATCGGTACCTGCCATCTTATTAAGGAAATCCCATGCATTGGTTCCCATCCAGGCAGTCTTTGTATGCTTGTCGGTGAGCTGGAAGTTATACAGCGGGAATGCCGAAACAGTTTCTTTCAGGGCAGCAACATATTGCCCCAGGAATTCCCGGGATGCAGGGAACTGCCCGGCAAGGTTCTCGGTGAAATGATCAAAGCCCTGTGCAAGCCTGAAATCCATGCCATCCAGGGAAATTAAATCAAAGCAGTCAGTATTCATCCGCTCAAGCCCAAGTGACTGCGAAAGACCGAAATATTTCCAGTAGGAGTGAAGGGTCTGGCCGGGCAGCATGCTCCCGATATAATGTATCCCCGTGTCAAATGAATTCTCTCCTCTCTTAAAACTCTGCATGCATCCCCCGGGAACCGAATGCTTTTCAAGTATGCAGACGCTGAATCCTTCCTTGCTGAGGATGTAACCGCAAAGCAAACTGCCTAATCCTGATCCGATGATGATGACGTCATAGCGGTTCATATTTCCCCGGTTGTTTCGTGGTTCTTTTTCAGCGAATAGTAAGTGTTGGAACTGTAGGATTTCGAGGCAATCACCTCAAGTCTGAAGCCTGCCTGTGACGCGATTTGCCTTATCCTTGCGGTGGAAATGAAATGAAGGCTCAGGGTTTCATCATAGGTTTTGTTGAATTTCATCCCGGTTGACATCAGTTCGGTGAACTTTGAACGCGAATGCAGCTTTTCGCTGTTCTCATCTGCATCCCTGATTATGATACAACCTCCATCCTTAAGGTTTGCCATACATTTCATCAACAGGCGTTCCTGGTCAGCTTCAGGTATATAATGCAAAACGTCGCTGAGGATGATGCAATCCTTTGCGGGGAATTCATACGACCTGATATCCCCTGCCAGGAATGTCAGCCGGTCCGATTTGAGAAATCCGCTTTCAGCAATCCTGATTTTTCCCTCATCATAATCCATACCTGTGATATTTCTTTCTGCGGATGTAAGGGCAAGCATATGGCTTATGAAGCCGTATCCGCAACCCAGGTCGAGGATTTCGCCCTGCCGGGGCACAATTTTATTTATTATGGAATAGTTCTCTTCAAGCCGAAGTTTGATCCTGAGGTACCATTCCAGTAACGGGCCCTTGTAGATATAATTCAGGACCAGTTTGCGGCGGTAATATGAAGTGTTGCCTTCTTCGGCCGTGAAACGCTCATATTCCTTCACATACCATTTCCTTATCATCCTGGCTCTTTCCTGGTAGCTTTTTCCATACGAGGTGTCGGCGGGAGTTATCCTTGGATATATCCTTTGCCTGAACATGTTGGGCCTTCCCCAGAATGCACCGCGGGCCAGGAAATCACCCGTGCCAAACATCATCAGGGGCAGGATATCCAGCTGGAGCTGTTCTGCAATATAAAAAGCCCCCCTGTGGAATCTTTGGATCTGGTGGTCAATCGAACGGTGAGCTTCGGGGAAAATAAGAATGGAATACCCTTCTTCGACTTTCTTTCTAAGTTTTTCCATTATGTAATCTAGTCCCTTGTCAACATTATAGAAACTCGCAAGCCTTGCAATAGGTCCGAACACAGGTGAATAGTATACCCAGGTATTGGTTAGTATGATTATTTTCGGATACAGCCTGAGCATAGCGGGTGTTTCAATTAGTGACTGGTGGTTGCTGATGATAACAGCCGGTTTTCTGAAATCTTCACCATGCGGGTTATACAGCCTGCGGTTTGGAAAAGTAAGGAAAATATACAGCCTTGAAAGGCTGCAGAACATGGAATGAAAAATGTTTTCCTTCCATCTTCGCTTAAGAGGCAGCAAAAAGTACATGAGCGACCCGGTAACGGCAAGTATCAGGGCGATGAAGACAATATTTCCCCAGGTGATAAAGGTCTTGACGAAGATCCTGGCCGTTATGGGGAATGTGCTCTTCCTGAGCCTGCCTGCTATGAACCAGCCCGAAACCAATGGCTGAATGCATAAGGTGATCAGGACAAGTATAACGATCCCTACAACGGAAACAAGGGCAATAGAATAAAGGGCAGGATGCCTTGCCGTAAACAAGGCCGCCACGCCAAACAAGGTTGTTGCCGAGGACAGAAGTATGGATACCCTGTATGATGAAATGTTCTGCGTTCTGTAAGTATAGTCCTGCAGCAGGCCCCTCATCATCAGGATGCTGTAATCAACACCTAATCCGAAAATAAATGATGAAACGATGATATTGAAAATATTGAACCTTATCCCTGTCGCGCCCATAAAGCCCAGTGTTATGAGCCATGACAGGTACATAGGAATGGCAGTGAAGAAAGCCAGTTCGATCCGGCCGAAAGAGAACCACAGAAGCAGGCTTACAAAAAGCATGGAAAGCAGCACCAGACGGTCGAAATCTCTCTTAACACCTTCAACGAAACGGTCGGTGAGTTTTTGGCGGTCAAAGATCACCACTCCCGGCATGTTGTTGAATTCACTGTAAATTTTTCCGGCTACAGCAGGCTTCACCCTTGCAATACATGAGACCATGTATACTCCCTGGCATTCATTAAGCCATTCGGAGAACAATGCATCTTCAAACCTAGACTTTAAGCCGTGTTTCAGAGGCTGGTACGATTTATCCATCATTTCGCGGAATCCCCTGAAGGCACCCGGTGTGAACCCGGTTCTCGCAGCAGACAGTTCAACGCCTGCAATGAGCTGTTGCGATTTGTCAGGAGGGAATTCCGTTACCCATTTATTTAGACGGAGAGATGAAAGGGAATCCGACAGCAGCAACGTTCTTATCCCTGAAACACCGTCAACAGTCCTGTTCCGGATAAGTATGTCAAAACGTGATTGCACCCTTTCATTCAGCCTGAGGGCACTTTCACGGGAAGGGCCTGTAGCAACGATGTATATATTTTTAAGTTTTCCGTTTGATAAGCTGTCAAGTTTATCCCCTGCCAGCCTCAGGCGGGGCTCCATGTAGTTCATGGTATTCATGTCTGTTTCAAACCCGGCTTTCCTGAAGAAAAACAGGCTGGCAATACAAAGCAGGCCCAAGACGGCAATGAGTCCATATTGTTTTTCAAACCTGATATTGCCTATCCTGTCGATGAATGATGAAAACGCCGAGGGAGATTTCTCATGGAAACGGTCAGAGAACATCTGGGGAAGGAAGACCAGTGCAAACAGGGCGGCCCCTGCAACGCTAATTGAGGCAAACCACCCAAGGTCATGCAGGACGCTTGACTCGAGAAATACCAGGCAAAGAAACGCCCCGGCGGATGTAAGGGCACATACGACTATGCTTTGCGACATTTCGCGAAGGGTCTGCCTGACATCCCCGCATTTCCTGTACTGGTTGATAAGGTATAATGAATAATCAATGATCAGCCCCAGGATCACGGAACCAATTCCAAGGGCAATCGCCGAAACAGAACCTTTGACAAAGGCAATAATGGCAATAGCAAGCCCTCCGCCGAAAACAGCAGGTAAAAGGCCAAAAACAGGAACCAGCAGTGATCTGAAATAGAATCCAAGCAGCATGAAAATTGCCAGGAAGGCGATCAGAAGGGTAAGGATGACATCCTTCTTAACGCGTTCCGCATTGCCTACTGCCACAGCCGCCGCCCCGAAATATCCGGCCCTGAACCCCCGGCCCGAATTGATCTGTTTATCGATCACATGGTCAAGCTTTTTCAGGAACTCACTGTTACGGCCGGTTTCCCCGGGTGGATTCGCTGGACTGATAAAAATAAGCAGGTGGCGGTGGTCCTTGCTGATAACATACCCGTTGTAGGACTCATACTGCTCACTTCCCTGCAGGGCCTTTAATTTCCCCAGGGCAAGAACCTGTATCCCAAGAGGATCGTTGAGGATCTGGCCCATGCTGATAATCGAAGCAGGGGTTACAATCTGGCGGTAGTCCTTACGGATGGCCTTTTCAATATTGCCCGGGGATATCATTGTATCGATCCGGAAATAATCCCCTGCCTCAAGAAATAAAGGAAGGTACTCGCGGGTACATGATACCAGTTCGGGGAAGATGGAATCATCAGGTTTGTAGTAAAGTTTGCTGATGTATTCTTTGCATGCCGAGTTGATTGCAACCGCCAGGCTGTCGGCTGTCAAACAAAGGTCATCTTCCCTGAGAGCCCCTGTTGTGTCTGTAATTTCAAGATTTATCACCAGTTTTTCCGCAAACCTGAAATGGCTGACCACAAAATCAAAGCGGGTCTGATTTCCAGCATTTGAAGAACTGCCCGAGATGTCCTCAACAAAACGGATCCTTGATATGCCGAAAAGGATAAAAAGCACGGCCATTCCAGAAAAGAGCCAGAAGAGCCATCTCTTTTGTGCAAACAGGAGATATATTGAGATAAACAGGTTTGACATCAGGTTACAGTAATCATTCTATTATACAATTTCAGCCCGGGATCAGGCTGTTTTGGGTTTTCTGAAGGCCTTGAGCAGCAAATAAGTCAGGCTGCCAAAGACCAGGGCCAGAAGTGCGCCAAAAATAAGGCTTCCCGCAATATACTGAACAATGTTTGCTTTGATCCAATGGAAATCAATTCCCGAAGCATAATGGTTCTGCGAATTATTCGAGCCCAGGACCAGGCCCCCTGTTTTATAACTTAAATACAATATAAGCGGAAGCACAGGGGGGATACTGATATTAGAGGCAGCAACAGTAACGAATTTATTCAGTTTAAAAAAATGAGCCAGGCCGAATGCAACCACCATCTGCCATCCCCAAACGGGTACGACACCAACAAATATGCCCAGCATAACCGAAAAGGTTATTTTGGCGTTTGAATCTGCGCTGTCGACGATATATTCCTTGATAAACCCCTTTACCGACTTTCGTTTCAGTCCTTTGGCAAACATGAAAGGCCTCACCCAAAGCAAGGCCATAAACACAAGCAATGCATTAAGGAGGCTGGTACGGGTGAAATCCGGGCCTTTTCTGAAATGCGAAACCCTGGTTTCCTTCGGGGCATAATAAACATCAACAGGCACTGAAAGCAGTTTTACTCCCCTCCAGGCAAGCCGTACCAGTATTTCCACCTCGAATTCGTACTTCCCGGTATAAAAATGCTTAATCCCGCCCACTTTCTCAATAGGGTAGAGGCGGAACCCTGTTTGAACATCGGCGATTTTCTGTCCTGTCTCGATCTGGAACCAGAAAATCGAAAACTTATGCCCGAAGCGGCTGGATCCCGGAACAGCAGGGTCTTCCATGTTCCTGGCTCCCACGATCAGGCTGCCGGGTTCTTTTTCGATAAGCTCGATGAATTTCGGGATATCACTGACTTTATGCTGCCCGTCGCTGTCAATGGTGAGAATATATTTATAACCCTTCTCAACGGCTATTGCAAAACCCTTCTGAAGCGCCCGTCCTTTGCCGCGGTTCACAGGAAAAGTAAAAGACAGTATCCCGGGGATCCCCGACAGTATTGATGGAGTATTATCTGTCGAACCGTCGTTCACAACAATAATATTCCCGGTAAGGGATTGAACCTCACGGATCAGCCTTTCAAGAGTGCCCCCGTTGTTATAAGTGGGGATCAATACACAGCATTGCAGTTCATCGATCTTGAGGCGGACTTCAGGGTTGGTTTGCATGTACTGTGATATCGTTTCTGGCAGTTTGAACAAAAATAACAAAAAACCGTAAATTTGACCGATGAAAATCCTGCTCATTAACACACCACGCTCCCCGGAGAACAGGATACTTGAGTTTGCACCTGAAGCGGCGAAGCCTTTTATTCACAAGAGACTGATCGGTCCGCCCCTGGGCCTGATGACTATAGCCGCTGCTGTAAAAGACCATGATGTGCTTTTATTTGACACCAAAGGGGAGTTTGACCTGTCGCCTGAACATCCATCTCTTGCGGCCCTTGTTAATAAGTTAGTTCTTGAATTCAGGCCGGATATTGTCGGAAGCACTGCAATTACTTCCGAACTGTACTATGCATTTGAAATATTCGCTGAAGCAAAAAAAGCTGATTCCCGGATCATCTCCGTATTAGGCGGATTACATCCCACCCTTCTTCCGTACGATTGTTTTCATCCTTCGGTTGACGTGGTCTGCCCGGGGCAGAGCCCTCATGTTTTCAGGGATGTGGTTGATGCCCTGGAACGAAGGGACTCGCTGGAATCAGTACCCGGAATATTATTGAACCATGGATCAGGCTTGAAACGCACGGCGGGCAAACCCAGGATATGGGATTCGGCTGATGCCGACTACCTGATGCCTGAGCGGGCACCCCTTAAAAAATGGATCAGTACTTATAAAGTCGGCGGCAGTCCTGACCCAAGCACTTATGTGTATACCTCCCTTGGCTGTCCTTATAAATGCACTTTCTGTTCGATCTGGCCGCAGTTCAAGGGGAAGTATTACCAGAGGACCATCGATAGCCTGATCACCGAACTTCACTCGATTCCCGATTACCCGGTGGTTCGGTTTGCCGACGCGAATACTGTTGTTGACCTGGGTTTTATGGAATCTCTGTTCGACCGGATCCTGGACGAAGGGATCCATAAGACGTTCATAATGGATATCAGGGCCGATGTGGCCGCCATGCACCCGGGGATCATCAGCAAGATGGCAAAAGGCGGGCTTAAGGTGGTGATCTGCGGATTTGAATCATACAGGGATGAAGATCTTAAGAAATACCGCAAGGATTCCCCGGCCAGTGACATAGCCAAAGCGATTAAAGTATTTCATGACAATGATATCATGATCAGGGGGAATTATGTAATCCCCAATGACTATTCCGGTGATGATTTCAATGCCCTTGAAGACTATTCGGCAAGCAACCCGGTGGTTTATGCAGGCTATACCATCCTCACGCCCATGCCGGGAACGGTGTTTTACAGCCAGGTGAAAAAGCAGATCACCGATCATGATTACCTGAAGTACAATTTCTTTAATTCAGTAATGAAAACCACCCTCCCGTACGAAAAATTTCATGAAAGGGTAGGAAGCCTCTGGCTTATCAAAAAGGGGAAAGATGTGATATGAAGAAACTGCTCCTGGTAAATACAAACACTGAAAAATTCCCATACCCCATACCTCCCCTGGGAATCTGTTTGATCGCATCGTTTTTGAAAGGCCGTTATGATGTTAGTATCTATAATGGCATGTTTGATGAAGGCCTCAGCCTGGAATCGGTCATCCGCAGTTTTAATCCTGATTTTATAGGTTTCAGTATCCGTAATGTGGATGAGGTGGTACCTGAGAAAGCCAGGTTCTTCATCGAGGGAGTTTACAGGAATTTCATTGGGCCTGCCCGAAAATATACCAATGTCCCATTTATCCTCGGGGGAAGCGGGTACACGATTTTCCCGAAAGAGATCCTGGAATATACAGGTGCCGATTACGGCATAGCAGGAGAGGGGGAAGAAGCGCTCCTTTCACTTCTCGGGGCAATTGAAAGGGGAGAAGATGCCGGGAGCCTCTGCAATGTTTTTACCCGCCGGGGCCATGGGCCCGGGGTCCCCGGTGTTTTAAATGATTACAGCCTGAGGCCGTATTCCACTATTGACAAAAACCTTGATTTCACTCCCTATACCGAAAGGGGAGTATACAGTATCCAAACGAAAAAGGGCTGCGCCCTGCAATGCATCTATTGCTCCTATCCTGTAATTGAAGGCAGGAAATACCGTTTGAGGACTCCTTCGTCCATAGCTGATGAGATTGAACAGGCATCTGCAAGGCTTGGCAGTGGCGTGACATTCGAATTTGTCGATTCCACCTTCAACGAGCCGAAGGGACATGCCGAAGAGATCTGCAGGGAACTCATCCGCAGGAAAATGAAAGCCAGGATGCGAACAATGGGCATAAACCCGCGGAATACCAGCAGGGAATTGTTCCACCTGATGAAAGAAGCAGGTTTTACCCAGATCGATGTGACTCCCGATTCAGCCTCCCCTTCCATGATAAAGAATTTGAGAAAGGGGTTTACTATGGATGACATCAAACGCACAGCCGGCCTTATCAGGGAGTTCGACCTTCCATCCATGTGGTTTTTCCTGTATGGCGGACCTGGTGAGAACCGGGGCACTTTTAATGAGACTCTTGATTTTATTGATAATTACATTAATCCCGACGACCTGGTGTATATGTCGGGCGGTCTCAGGATATACCCGGGAACTCCTTTATTTGATATCGCACTGAAGGAAGGATATATTTCATCCTCCGTCAACCTCTTACAACCTTCTGTCTTTTATTTTTCAAAGGGATCCCCCCGGGAAGAGCTGAAAGAATGGATCACACTTGCGTGCATTGAACGGATGAACTGCCTTCCGGGCTACGAAACGACGCCCCCTCCCGGTATGCTGGCTGAAGCTTCTGTATTACGGCAAAAGCAAAGCCTTGATGAACCCATGTTCCGCACGCTGTTAAGGCTGAGAAGGGAGTGGAAGGCGGCAGGGAAACTTTAATATGCTGTTTGAAAGAACCTGAATTATACTAAAGCGTATTTACAAGCGTATTCCAGTTTACAAATTTCCCCCCACCCGGAATGAACTTCGAATTCTTGCGTAATGCTTGAGATGGGCCGCATTCAGTAAAGATCCTTACACCCGAATTGAACATTTTCAGCTGGGTTGCAAGCCAGTTGAACGGGTGGCAGATATTCTTCACCACTTCCCGCCTGACCTGTTCTGCATCAGTTATCATCTCCTGGCTCAGGACTGAAATGACCGGAATTCCCGGGGCATGAACATCCGCAGTGGATACAGTTTCAGCTAAAAGCTTTGAAGCTTCTGTTAAAAGGTTGGTATGATAGGGGATGCTGACACCAAGTGAGCGAGCGTGCAAGGCTCCTTCCTCCCTGGCTTTAAGCAGAAATACGTTGATGTGAAAACTATCGCCTGCAATTATGAATGAATGGTCGCTGTTGCAGTTTACAATTGCCAGGTTGAGATTATAATGCACAGCAATTTCCCTGATGTCTTTTTCGCTGAGGCCGATAACGCCGCACATTCCGTAATGGTCGCCCGGCACGGTGGACCTGATGGCTTCATATGCCTTTTGTATAAAGAGAAGTCCGGTTTCGAATGAAATGGAGCCGGTTGAATAAAGAGAAGCATAGATCCCCATGCTGTAACCGGCTGTCATTACAGGTTTAATACCTGAATTTAAAAGGATTCCAGCACAGCTACAACCATAGATATATGAAATATACTGGTTCAGGAGTTCATTCTGCAGCAGGGGATTCGATTCAGGGTGAAATGCAAGCAGTTCACTGCCGGCGAGACCGGCCGCCTTTGAAAGATATTCCTGAAAGACCTCATGAAAAACGGGGACTTCACGTGAGGGATCATCCCTGTAATCACTTATAAATGCAGGAAAAACGAATGAAATTGTATTTTCAGCCAAATACGGAATTATTTTTCCAGTTCCAGCAGACGGTTTTCGAGTTCAATGATCAGCATCTGCATTTCAATAAGCTGTCCAATAGTCTCAACCGGATGTTTAACGGCATATTTGCCAATGGTTTTCAGCTCTATGTCAAGATTGTATTTCTTTTTAAAGATCTCTATAAGTTCGAGGAACATCAGTGAGTCTCCGTCAAGATCCTTGATAATGCTTGTGTTATCCTTGATCTGTGATTTATCGGCTTCACATTCTTCAGCAAAGAACGCTAAAACAATCTCCCTGACTTCAGTACGTGTGTTCTCTGTGATTTTTGCCATCCTGAGTATTTTTTTTTGCAAAAATATTAATTTCCGGGATATTTCCTAAACACCAGGGTGGCATTATGTCCCCCGAAGCCGAATGAATTTGAAAGTGCAACCTCTATAGTTTTGTTTCTGCTTACGTTTGGGACATAGTCCAGGTCAAGTTCCGGGTCAGGGTCGGAATAGTTTATGGTAGGGGTCAGGGTATTATTTTTCAGACTGAGGATGGTGATGATCCCTTCAATTGCCCCGGCAGCTCCAATGGTGTGCCCGATCATCGATTTGGATGATGAAACCGGGATCAGGTATGCCTGTTCGCCGAAGACCCTTTTAATGGCCATGGTTTCATAACGGTCATTAAGTTCAGTGGATGTGCCATGGGCGTTGATGTATCCCACTTCGCTTTTAGCTATGCCGGCGTTTTCTATTGCTTTTTCAATAGTGGCCGCCATTCCGGTGCCGTCTTTCATCGGGGCCATGATGTTATATCCTTCGCTGGTAAGCGCGTAGCCGGCCAGTTCGCAATGAACAAGGGCATTCCGTTTCATGGCATGTTCTTCAGATTCGAGAATGAGCACACCTGCACCCTCACCGATCACAAACCCGTCCCTTGAGGCTGTAAACGGCCGGCTTGCGGCTTCAGGGGGATCATTTGCCACCGACAAGGCGTATAATGCATTAAAACCGTTTATTTCCTCGGGGTTGATGATGGAATCGGCTCCCCCTGCGATTACGATATCCACCATGTTGTTTTTAATCATCTGCATCCCCGTGGCAATGGCATAGGCTGATGAAGCACAAGCAGTATTGATGGCAAAATTGGGGCCGAGCAGCTGGTATTCAAGCGATATCCAGGCAGGCATGGAATTAGTCATGCTTTTAAAGACCGTATTTTGCGGAGAGGTGTCTTTTTCCACGCTGGAATTCCCGGTATTCACCACACCCATGATTACAGCACAACGTGATTTATCTTCTTTTTCAAAGTCCAGTCCTGAAAGCGCCACAGCCTGTTTTGCAGCAACAACGCACATCCTTGTAACCCTGGTCATTTGGCCGGCGGCACGCTTCTTTACCAGGGTTCTCGAAAATTCCTCAAAATCCTGCGGAACCTCGGCTGCTATGCGTGTGGCACATGTAGATGCATCAAAAAGCGAGATCTTTTTCACCCCGCTTTTGCCTGCTTCAAGATTCCTCCAGAAGGTTTCTAAATCGTAGCCAAGAGATGAAACAATGCCCATCCCTGTGATAACAACTTTTCCAGCCATTCCCAGTATTTATTTGTTTAGTGCCTTCGCCCAGTTTTTGATCAGGTCGACTTCGGCCTGCGTGGGGATATTATCGGGGTTGTTCTTACGCCATTTTCCCGGGGGCATTGCAGCTTTTGATAATTCTTTGCTTATATCCACAGCCTTGCCTGCCTGCTTTTTAGCATCATATGTATTCCATTTGCCAAAGTTAACATGTGACTTGGCCATGCCGTTTCCATCCTCACCATGACAATCAAGGCATGCTTTCTGGATGACTTTGGCAACGGAATCGGGAAGCTCGGGATTCCCTTCAAGGTATTTGCCCGAACCTGAAGCGGTCATCGGTCTGAATGCCAATGCAAGAAAAAAGACTACGGCTAATGATATTCCTAAAAATCCAATTGTTCTTTTCATAATTTTCATGTTAGTCCTGTAAACAAAAATACAGAGAATTATTCAAAAGGGCCTTGTTCTGTCCCGAAATATTCTTTTAATGCCTCGTTAAGCTCTTCAATTGTAAGGCCTGAACGGGTTATAAATCTCCTCGCTGCATTTTTATAAGTAAACTCCAGGTGGTTCCTTATTTCTTCGAGGTCTTCAGCACTGGCGGCTGCAGGTTTGATACTGCTTTCTTCCCCTGTATAATCATAAAAGCCCCGTCCCGATTTTCTTCCGAGATGCCCATGGGAAGTCAGTTCCTTAAGTTTGCCGATGAGCTGGGAATAGTAGTCGGTGTTGGGGTAGCGGGCTGTGTAATTCATTATGCTCACAAGCATGGTGTCAAGGCCTACATGATCAAAAAATTCGAAGATGCCTGCAGGGAAGAGCTTTTCTTTCACAGCCTGGTCGATATCGGCATAAGTGGCTTTCCCCATGCCGACAATGCGGTAGGCTTCATTCTGAACATCGAGGAAAATACGGTTAAGTATAAATCCTTCCTCTTCTTCAAGGATGACCGACCTGCGTTTGATAGTATCAAGAAAAGCAGTAAGCCTGCCCACCGTATCCGCGGAAGTGCCGGGCCCTTTCACAATTTCAACAATATTGACAAGATTCACCGGGTAGAAGAAATGAAGCCCGGCAAAGTTCTGCTCCCTGGCTGCCGAAGGGCAAAGAACTGAAGGATCGATAGAGGAAGAGTTGGAAACAAGTACTGCATTGGCTTGCAAAATTGAGTCGGCCCCGATCAGAACCCGTTTCTTGAGTTCTGTTTCTTCCGGCACCGCTTCAATCACAAGCGAACAATCTGCCAGGACAATCACATCCTTTGAGACCCTTGAGTTTTTAAGCCGGTCAGACGTTTCTTCAGGTATCATCCCGTTTTCACTGAGTCTCCTGATCTTCTTTTCGATATTCCTGTTGATTTTCGTCATATCGGCCTCTGGACTTACCAGCCAGCGGATATCAATGCCGCATTCGATTAAATAATGGGCCAGGTTTGTCCCCATTTTTCCTTCCCCGATAATTCCTATCGTTTCTGCTTCCTTACCCTGCTGTTCCCATTTACCCGTATCCTGTGACATCACGAGCTTGCGGTATTCATCCATCCTGAGGTAGTGCCGGCGAACATGCCTGTTGTAACCCAGCATGGAAAGAAGGAACCCCAGTCCCTTGTCAATTGCGATCTGTTTCGACCTGATAAGGTTGAAAATAAAACCGAATAAAGCCCTGCGGTCCTTGTCGGAAGTAAGGATAAACTCCTTAAAGGTTATCCATGAGAGACGGGCTTTCAGCCATACCGGGATATCTCCGCCGGGCCGGGTAAACGCTCCGTTGCTGAACAAGGCTTCTGCTTTCTGCCTGATAACAGGGAAGGAATACAGCCTGGTAATCGTTTCCATGTATTTGTCGAAGATCTCTATCTGCGACATATTCATGTACTGAATGGTAGGGAAGTGCCCTACGCCCATTTCCGGATCGCAGTTCATAAGCCTTCCTTCGGCTTTCAGTTTATTATAGGTTTCGGTGCCGGGAGGGGCGTTAAGGAGGTGAAGGTTTACATTCGGAAGATTATGTTCCAGGGTAAAGTTGAATATCCGCTCGAACTCATCCGCAGTATCATGATCAAAACCTACCACAAAGCTCGCATTGATGTGGATTCCTGCAGCATGTATCTTTTGAATCGCTTCCCTGTATATGGATCCCCCGCGGTTGTGGTGTTTTTGTGTTTCATCCAGGCTGCCGGGATTAAGTGATTCAAACCCGACAAGGATATTGAAGCAGCCTGCATC
Source organism: uncultured Bacteroidales bacterium (assembly GCA_903837605.1). Taxonomy (GTDB): domain Bacteria; phylum Bacteroidota; class Bacteroidia; order Bacteroidales; family FEN-979; genus CAIRDP01. The sequence goes on from CAILVF010000055.1 coordinate 24,881, forward strand.
TGCCATAAGCCGGAGAAGTTCATCATCGGTGGCAACGTCCAGGCTGCACATGCAACCCCATGAAATGTTCAGGGGTTTGATGGCTTTCATCAGTTCTTTTGCATAACGCTTGTTGATAGTAAGATTGTCATCAACAAAAAAGAAATATTTTGAAGGGGCCGCTTTGATCTCTTCAACGACGTTATCGATCTCCCGGTAACGCATTTTACGGCCGAAGATCTTTGAAACAAGGCAGAAATCGCAGTTAAAAGGGCAACCCCGGGATACTTGGACTGCCACCTGGAAGATATTCTTCATATCCACAAGGTCCCAGCGCGGCGGCTTCTGACGGCGGTATTCGGTCAATGTTGAAGATTCGTAAACCTGTTTGAGATCTCCTCTCTCAAAGTCGGCAAGGCATTCTTCCCACTTCCCTTCTGCCTCTCCAACCACTACGACATCACCGTGCTTCAGGGCCTCATCGACCATAAACGATGCATAAGGCCCACCGTAGATAACCTTTGCTCCAAGGGAACGGTAATAGTCGCCGAGCTCAAAAGCCCTCACGGCAGTGGCTGCAAGGGTTGTAATGCCAACGATGTCGGGCCTTACACCTTGTGGGATTTTCCCGATCTCTTCATCATAAATTGATATATGGTAATTAGCGGGAGTAAGAGATGCAATGGTCGGCAGGGCCAGGGGAACCATCAGGCGCTTTTTACCGAACATCTTTGCCATTTCGGAATGGGCGGGATAGTTGATGTACTTCTGCCTCGGGCTTAATAAGAATAGATGATATCTCGCTTTCTTTTCGAACATGGTGTTTGATAGGTAAATCAGAACTGCCTCCAGCTCATGACATAGCCTGCCTGCATGAATTTGCTGACTTCTGTGACAAAACTAAGTACGGTATCCTTATCGGCCAGTTTCTCTTCCCTTAATATCCTGTCGAGGCATAAAAACGCCATAGGGGGGCCAAGGTATCCCATGGTCGACATCTTTGAATATAATGTTTGTGCCGGAATTCCCAGTTGCAAACATTCCTCCATAACAAGTTCCGAAATATGCTTTGAAGGAAAATTTACCTGGAAGAACCTGAGTGTTTCCATATCGATGGGGTATTGCTTCAGCATACGTTTTAAACCATTCAGGAATACAGAACCATCGGCTTCATGGAAATTCGCCCGCAATTCCTCCTGGAACATCTGGGCAAGATGGTGGTAGCCTTTCTCATATTCTTCCTTTGGGTTCATCCAGTAGGCAGGACGTTTGTTACCCATAGCCGATGGTTTGTTCCCGCCCGCCGATTCCATGTATACATGGTCGATGTACAAGCCGCTTTCCTGCCCGGAAGCTTTCTTCAGGAAAAGGGCAGAGGCCCCGTCGGAAAGGAAATATCTCAGGAACAATTCTTCTTTTGTAACCAGGGCCTGGTTGTAATATTCAGCGACAAGTTCCGATGATGACATGCTGGACGATATTACCAGGGCATTGTCATAACGTCCGTTTCGAATCATGTCGAAAGCCAGTAGCAGGGACTTGTAGGCGGAAGTGCAATTGGCATGAATCGACAGTTCTCCGCAACGGTCGATCCCGAGACCCTCCTGTATCCTTACCGATGCCGTGGGCATCTGGTCCTGGTGTGCGCTGCCGTATACTATGAGTTGCACATCAGATGCCTTTGCGCCAGCGGACTGCAGCGCATGATTTGCGGCTTTGACCGACATGCTTATATTATCTTCGGTAAATTTCCTGCTTACCGGGTCCAGGGCAAAGTGGTAATATTCTATCTCGAGAAGTTCAGCCATCAATCCCCTTACCCGCTCGAGCCATTTCCGGGTTTTCATGGGAGCTTCAGGAAGTTCGCCAAGATAATGATCAACTTCTGAAAGGGGAACCGGCTTACCTGGCAGGAAAGAACCGCTGCCTGCAAGCAGGACCGCCCCGGGTGCCGAAAAAGTGGGGATATTTTCTTTCACGCCAGATATTTCTTTACATACAACGCCCTCTTTTCAATCCTGAAATCCTGCATCACCTCCCGGGCAAAACCTGTTGCCGTCGCGAGGAGCACTTTTTTTGGGACCAGCTTATCTACGATCCTGTATTTAAAGGCATCTTCGGCTGTAAATGTGCTTCCCCTCAGAACACGGTCAAGCGCTAATGCCTGTCCTGAAATACAGCAGAGTTTATATATTCCTCCCAGGCCTGGAACAAGGTTGAAAGATGCCTCGGGAAGACTGAATACCGCATCTTCCCCGCAGAGCCTGAAATGGCTGAACAAGGCAAGTTCCAGGGCTGAGCCCAGGCATACACCGCGTATTGAGGAGATCACGGGAATATTGAAGCTTTCAAGAATTAAAAGGGATTTATAATTACTGGAAAGAAAATCAGGCACTTTCGTCAGTTTCCCATTTTTATCAGTCTCGGCTTTTTCAAGAATTTCCCTTAAAAGAACCGGCACATCGGCACCTGAAGAAAAATGCCTTCCACGTCCGCTGATAATAAGGGCGCGAAACTCAGTATGAGCCCTTATAAATTCAAGCACCGATGCAAATTCCGCGAAGAATTCCATCGTCATGGTATTTGAAGGAGGTGTGTTCAGCTCCAGCAGGCCTATCCCTTCATCAAAGACCAGGTGTATGGTTGAATAAACGGGTATGTTCATTTTTTAGTCTCCCGTGAGCCGTTTCTGCGGCTTGCTTCCGCAAGGGCCAGCTCGCAAAACATCCTGGTTTCTTCTTTCATAGCATCCTCTATACTCATGGACCTCGCGTTTTTCAAGGCTTTCATAACGGCATTGATAACCGTTAAGGGCCTGTCCCTCGTAAGCTTCTGAAGGAGACTGAAGGAAAAATCGAAGACTTTCTGCTTACCGACAATGAAATCCACAAGGTTCATTTCCTGTGCATCCTCCGCATTGATCATATCCCCGCTCATGATGAGTTTCATAGCCCTGGGGAAACCTGTTTTACCGAAACACCTTACAGTACCGCCAAGCCCGGGGATGACTCCCTGGTTGATCTCGGGGAAAGCAAATAAGGCATTTTCCGCGCAAACCCTGATATGGCTGGCCAGTGCAACTTCCAGTCCACCACCGAAGCAAATGCCCTGGATAGCAGCAACCACCGGTATCTCCAATTCCTCGAGATGGTCAAGCACAGCTTTCCCTTTTTCCATGCTCTCAGTGATGTTCTCTTTGTTACGGATCATTCTGAAGAGGTTCTCAAGCTTGCCTCCGCCCGAAAAATGTTTTCCGGCACCACATATGATGATGCCTTTCAGATAATCATATGATGTCCATTTCTTCAGGACCTCAAGCGGCACAAATTCAGGCTGAACGAGATAATTCTCAGGCGGATTGTCAAGTGTTATTATGCCGATGTCACTCCTGATCTCCCAGCTTATTTTATCTATTGTTTCCATTTTGTCCTTAGAAATTAAGAGGTGAATACAGAATCTATACTCCAGGGGATATCATGGGAAATCCTCTGGGAATCCACAAAAACTGTCTTTACCCTTGCCCTTGCAACGGCCTGTCCTCCCGGCACAATCTTCATCCTCTGTTCAAAAATAATAAACGGCTCATCTTTCTTAACTATTGTAGTGATCTCAACTTCGTCGCCAAGCCTTATTTCATGCTGGTAGCGCAAATTAACCTCCACTACAACAAGGAACAATCCCTTCCCGGTGAGCTCATCAAGCAATCCAAGCTTTTGAAACAACTCCCAGCGGGCCTGCTCAAAGTAATTGAAAAATACAGCGTTGTTAACATGACCGTATGAATCAAGCTCATATCCCCTTGCAATTATCCTGCTTTGAAACATCAAATCGAATTTATAACTCTTTTAACCGGCCTTTCATCTTCATAAAAACAGTTTCACCTGAAGAAATTTCAGCTGTGACATCAATTTCGTCCTGCCCGGCTTCAGTGAACTTTAAGCTCATCGAAAGCTGCTTATTTGCCGATGGATTGATCAGGGCGAGATATTTGACCTGGCTGGCCTGTATCAGCATGAGTTTTTTACCGCTTATCTCCTCTGCGGCTTCCCTCACCATTTCAACCTGGCAAACACCGGGTAAAACCGGGTTGCCGGGAAAATGGCCCTTAAAGATATCATGGCTGCCGTCAAGACTGAGCGAAACAAGATATTTTTGTACACCCGGGAGTTGCTGATCCTGACGAACCAACTCTATAGTATTGACCTGATATAACTTACCCTTTAACATTTCTGGAAATTCCGGTTTCTGATAGCGTAAAAATACGAAATTAAGTTAAAAAATACCTGATTGCCGGCCGGCAGGAACATTGAGCCCGGGGTCCTGGAACGGTTCTAATGACCTAAGAAATTAAATGTCAGGGTCATGTTGATTTTCGGATTCACAATCCTGATCTCGTTCGGGAACCCGTTTTCGTATTCCCTGAAACTGACGATCACGGCATCGAAGTAATTGCTCCAGCCAACCAGGCCTGTCAGCGAATTCTGTTTCGTATCAATCCAGGCATACAGTTTAATTCCCAGGTAAAGGTATACCGCTTCCCCTGAACCATTCTGTATATACTTCCTTAATGGCTGTTTACCTGTTGATTCACTGAAAAACAGTATGGAAAAGTCCCTCTGCAAAATTTTCAGGAAAGATTTTTTATTTATGGGATCGAAAATATAATCAGGCCTGTATGTTTCCCTTAGGATTTCTATATCGAAATAGGTCAATCCTATCTCATTGGCAAAAGTGAAGTGGAAACTGCTGTC
>CAILVF010000056.1 GCA_903837605.1 uncultured Bacteroidales bacterium
GGCAAAAAGCTTGAGCCGGGTCCATACGTGTTTCCCGCCATGGTGATCCTCAGCCTGATCTTTCCCTTTATTTTCCAGGCAAGCGCAGTTATCCTCTTCCTCGCTGTTTTGTCAAGCCTCCTACTTTTCTATTCAAAATACAGCGGCGACAGGGTGGCAGTGCTCACGGCTTTGCTTGCCATTGTCGTTATGCTGCTGGTTTATTTCAAAGACTGGGTGTTCCTTTACCTTCCGGCTGCTTTTCTGGGTAATGTGCTGGATAACCAGGCAATGATGATAAAAGGACTTGTTGCCGGGCTGGTGATCTTTCCGGTGATGATAATCAACAGCAGCCTTGTGAGGAAGTTGCATGTTGATTTCTCCAAAGAATGGTTCAGCCGCAGGAGCTACCAGAAATTCTTTAAAGGAATTAATCTTATCGTGCTGTACCTTTCAGGGTTTTGGATCGTGAACTATTTTGTGCTTGTTGTGTCAAAGAACCCCGATTTGAATTATATGAGCTGGTTCGGATACAATTGCCTATTCTTCATTATTGTCCTCCCTGCTCTCTGGTCTCAAAAATCACAGTACCTCCCGGCAGCTGTCGGGTTTGCCTTGTTTTTTTCACTTGCATATCCCACCCTGATCCACTATACCACCCTGAACCATAGAAATGAATTACTTCAGCATGAGCAGCTTTCGAGGCTGGCTTTCTGGTTCCACTATCCTGTTGTATTGCTTTTCATAACCGAGCTTATTTTTCTGGAGGTCTTTCTAAGGAGAGCCTTTGAAAAAAGTTCAATTGTTATCAGGATTTTTACAATGTACATACTGTTAATGGGCCTTTTTGTTTTGTTGTCGGAATATGATCATTTTTCAATCTGGACAGGGTTGAGACGAGGTATTACTATAGAGGAGATCGCCCTTGGGAACAGGGTTATTCCATACACCCTGATCCTTTTTGGATATTCTGCTGTTATACTGGGTGCCGGTATGATAAGCCGCAACCGGCTTCTGCGTGCTGCCGGACTGGTATTCCTGCTGGGCACTCTTGTAAAAATGCTGTATATAGATGTGAGGGCATTATCCGGGACAACACGCTCGCTGATGTTGTTCACGGTTGGGTTGATCGTGCTTACCCTGTCGTTTATGTATCCGAAGCTCAAGAGATATTTCAGGCACCGCGAGCACGAAACGAAGGGGATTAGCAAACGCCACAGGCACCATTCCCGCCCTAAGCCTGTCTCGATATCGGGAGTGCAAGGGAACTCTGAGAATGAAACATAATAATATCAGGATAAGTGGAAAGGTGCAAAGGGTCGGATTCAGGTTTGCGGCCATGCAGATGGCTTACCGCTTCGGCGTTCTGGGCTTCATTCAGAATATGAAGGATGAGTCAGTGTATATTGAAGTTGAGGGGGAGGAGAACGCAATGACCCATTTTGTCGGATGGTGTTATAAAGGGCCACTCGGGTCAAAAGTTGAGAATGTGGAGGTCAGCGCAGGAGAGATGAAAGGATTTAAGTCGTTCGATATTGTAAGATCAAAACAGCGTGCAGAAAGTGAATAGTGAACAGTGAATAGTGAACAGTTACTAAACACTTATCACTAGTTCCAAGCCACGAGTCACCAGTCACTGATCACCAGTCACCATTCACCATTCACTGATCACCAGTCACCTTCACTTCTTCAGTCCCTCCACTACGATAACGATTTCCCCTTTTACGGTTTTACTGCTGAAATGAAGTATGAGTTCTTCAAGGCTGCCCCTGGCATTCTCTTCGTGGATCTTTGACAGTTCACGGGAAACACAGGCATAACGGCTTCCCCCTAAAAATTCGGCAAGTTGGGTGAGGGTTTTAACCAGGCGGAAAGGGCTTTCATAAAAGACCATGGTTTTTTCTTCAGCTGCAAGTTGCTGAAAGCGCGTTTGACGGCCTTTTTTATGGGGGAGGAAGCCTTCGAAGATAAAATGGTCGGATGGGATGCCGCTGTTTACAAGCGCAGGGACAAAGGCCGTTGGTCCGGGCAGGCATTCCACGGGAATGCCTGCCCGCACGCATTCCCTTATAAGAAGGTAACCCGGATCACTGATCCCCGGAGTGCCGGCGTCGCTTACCAATGCAATGACTGCACCTCCCTGAAGGCGTTCGATTACTCTCTCCACCGAGCGGTGTTCATTGAACTGATGGTGCGACTGCAACGGCTTTTCAATCCCGTAATGCCGTAGAAGCACCAGAGAGGTTCGTGTATCCTCGGCCAGTACCAGGTCTGCCTCCTTCAATATTCTAACCGCCCTGAAAGTCATATCTTCCAGGTTGCCGATGGGGGTGGGGACTATGTATAATTTTCCTTCCATATCAATGTGCCCGGGGTGAAATTAGAATAAGCGAGCATTTTACACAAGCTGCATCAGGTGCAAGGAGCCTGCTGAAGGGTGGCGTCACGAAAATTGCCTGTGTGACGCAGACACCGTAGCGGCGGTGTAAAGATGCGAGAGATATCATGATTTCACTACCAATTTGAACCCAACCCCGTGAACATTGATCAACTCCACGCTGGGGTCTTCTTTCAGGTACTTCCGCAGTTTAACAACATATACATCCATGCTGCGCGCATTAAAATAACTGTCGTCATTCCAAATCTGCGTCAAAGCAACCGAACGGTCCAGTACCTCGTTCATATTCATGCACAACAACCGTAACAGTCCGGCTTCCTTCGAAGTAAGCTTGTTCTCCCTGCCCTGGATGCTTAAAACCTGGCGGTTAAAATCAAAGTTGTAGTTCCCAATTATAAAAACATTCTCGCTCGTTGAAGATTTCCCGCCTTCGTCGGTGCGCCTGAGAATGGCCTGCATCCTCATTAACAACTCTTCCATGCTGAAAGGTTTGGTAATATAATCGTCGGCCCCGGCCTCAAAACCTTTCAGCTTGTCCTCCTGCAGGGCTTTGGCAGTAAGGAACAGAACCGGAACCTTCTTGCTCATCCCGCGTATCTCCTTCGCAGCCGCAAAACCATCCTTAACAGGCATCATGATGTCAAGAATGACAAAATCAATTTCTTTTTTTCCGAAAACCTCAACAGCTTCCTGCCCGTTCACGCATAAAGTGGTGTTATACCCTTTTGCATCCAGGTAATTCTTCAGGATATTCCCCAGGTTGCGGTCATCCTCAGCAAGTAAAACATTAACAGCTCCTTTCTCCATACCTTGATATTTTTATTCTTTATAGATAAACGGAAGAAATACTTTAAACTTGCTTCCCTTGTTAACTTCACTTTCAATACTGATCTTTCCATGATGTTCCCCGACTATGGCCTTTACATAGCTTAAGCCAAGCCCAAAGCCCCTTACATCGTGAATATTTCCCGTGGGGACACGGTAAAGTTTATCAAAAATCTTTTTCTGTTCCGACTTGCTGATGCCAATACCATTGTCCTCAATGGTGATCTGCACGCCATTACCTGAATTTTCAGTACTGATCTTTATCATCGGCTTTCGCGGAGAATATTTATTGGCATTATCCAGCAGGTTATATACCAGGTTGGTGACATGAACCTTGTCGCCTATGATCCTCGGGTTGGAAGCGTAAAAACTTTTTATGATCACACCGTCTTTGATTTCAACCTGTATGCGGATGTTCTTAACCACATCGTGGATGATGTCATGGATGTTGATCAGCTCCCTTTTCATTTTCAACTGGCCGGAATCAATAACCGCAGTTTGAAGGATCTTCTCGGCCATCCCAGCCAGCCTTTTGTTTTCTTCATCTATCATGGTGATGTAGGAAGTCATAAAATCGGGCGATTTCCTGATCTCCCTGTCGCTCATCGCCTCGCAGGCAAGCGATATCGTAGCTATAGGGGTTTTGAATTCATGGGTCATGTTATTGATGAAATCGTTTTTCATTTCCGAAAGCCTCTTCTGCCTGAAGATAGTCGAGATGGTATACATAAACGAGTAAACGATCACTATGATAAGAACCAGCGAGATCAGCAGCATGCCCCATAATTCGGTAAGCAGGAACCTTTGTTCGTTCGGGAAAGCAATAAGCAGGTATTCGGGAGGAGTGAAGATGTCGCTCTGGAAGAGGGGAAAGGCATATCCCTTTTCAAACAGTTCCTTGCGGTAATTTGGCGATTTTTCGACAAGGTATGCCTGGTTCTCGGGTTTGTATATGCCAAATTCAAACCTTGTGTCAATACCCCTTATGTTAAGTTCCCTGGAAATCAGGGAGTCGAGGATGCTCCTGTTAAGGAATTCATCATAAGGCAGATGGGGGTTGATGTTGAGCAGGCCTTCGGGTTTGGATTTCTCTATTGAACGGCGTTTTTCAAGCAACTCGATCTTCGAAACCACTTTGGTTATGGCTTCGTTAACACTCCTTCGAAAATTGGCTTCCTTGACCGATGAGGCATTCCTGATCCAATAGATCTGTATTCCCATCAACCCGCCGAGGGCAATGGTCATTACAACGATTGTAAGGATTATAAACCTCCTGTTCATCTTACAAAAGTAACGTAAAAAGCTGATTTAAAGTTTTAACACTTTTTAACGTATATTAATAATCCTTAACATTTTCGCGTTTCAGTCCAATGTATCTTTGTACCATAATTGCCTGCCTGATAAGAAACATGATTACTTTGATGCGGCAGTAATGTGTGCAAGTTAAGTGAGACAACGTTTTGTTTATTGATTAAATCCCGGACCGGCTCCGGGATTTTTTTTATCCAGCTATCCAGCTATCCAGTTATCCAGCTATCCAGCTATCCAGCTATCCAGTCATCCAGTCATCCAGTTATCCAGTCATCCAGCTATCCAGTTATCCAGCTATCCAGTTATCCAGTCATCCAGTCATCCAGTCATCCAGTTATCCAGTTATCCAGTCATCCAGCTATCCAGTCATCCAGTCATCCCGCTATCCTGCATCAGACTTTAAAACGTCTTCTATCACTCTCGGATAATGATCATATTCCAGCTCATGGATCCTTGCGGCAAGGGTTGCAGGCGTATCGCCGGGCAGCACAGGGCATCTTGCCTGGAAAATAATATCCCCTTCATCATACGATGCGTTTACATAATGTATGCTGATGCCCGATTCCCGTTCACCGGCCCTGATCACCGCTTCATGAACATGTTCCCCGTACATCCCTTTGCCTCCGTATTTCGGCAGGAGTGCAGGATGAATATTAACTATCCTGTTCGGATAGGTCTTGAGAAGATAGGGCGGGACGAGCCATAAAAAACCTGCGAGCACGATAAATGAAATATCATTTTTTATAAGTAATTCCGCAATGTCGACGGTTTCGTAAAATGACCTGCGGTTAAATACCTGGCGGGGGATGCCAAGCTTTTCTGCCCTGGTAAGTACATAAGCATCGGGCTTGTTGCTAAGTATCAACTTAACCTTTATGAAAGGATGACCTGCGAAATATTCTGAAATACGCTGGGCGTTAGTTCCGCTGCCTGAAGCCAGAATTGCTATATTTGTCATGATTGCAGAAATCTAATACAAAAATACAAAACCGGGTGTTTGATTAACAGACCTAACCATTATTGTATAAGTCGTTGAATCCAAAATTTTAACAAAACCTAACAATATCCAAATAGGCCTGATAATCAATCAGTTGATTTTTATAAATGTTAAAAAATCTTAAAATTCTTGGGTGGGTATCCGAAAATTATTTCCTTTGCACTCCTTTTAACCAAAAAATTATAAAAAACATGTCTGACATTGCAGCAAAAGTAAAAGCTATCATTGTTGATAAGCTTGGTGTTGATGAAAGTGAAGTTACACCTGAAGCAAGTTTCACAAATGACCTGGGTGCTGACTCCCTGGACACTGTTGAGCTGATCATGGAATTTGAAAAGGAATTCGATATTGCCATCCCCGACGATCAGGCTGAAAAGATCAGTACAGTAGGGGAAGCGATTGCTTACATTGAGAATAATACCAAGTAAGGATCTTTACTCCTTTCTTTATGAAGACTATTGCCCCCGTCAAAGGGGGTTCTCCTTTAACAAATGTAAGTTTAACCATTAATTATTAGGCTTTGAGACGAGTTGTAATAACTGGCCTTGGTGTAATTACGCCCCTTGGAAATACAGTCGAAGAGTATTGGAGCAACCTGGTTAAAGGAGTAAGTGGAGCAGGGCCGATCACGCGCTTTGATGCCACTAAATTCAAGACCCGCTTTGCCTGCGAGGTCAAGAACTTCAATCCTGAGGATTATTTTGACCGCAAGGAGGTTCGCAAATACGATCCTTATGCCCATTTCGGGTTGGTATGTGCCGATAAGGCCGTTACCGATTCGGGCATGGACCTTGAAAAGGTCGATAAGGACAGGATTGGGGTCATATGGTCTTCCGGCATAGGGGGCCTGGATACTTTTTACCAGGAAGTCACAGGTTTTGCAAAGGGTGACGGGACACCCCGTTTTAATCCTTTTTTCATTCCGAAGATGATTGCTGATATCGCTGCGGGACATATTTCGATAAAATATGGCTTCCGTGGTCCGAATTTTGCAATTGTTTCGGCTTGTGCTTCATCGGCCAATGCGCTTGTTGATGCCATGCTGTATATCAGGAACGGCCTTGCCGATGTATTTGTCGCCGGCGGTTCCGAAGCAGCCATAAACCCCGCAGGGATAGGCGGCTTTAATGCCATGCATGCCTTGTCGACACGCAACGATGATCCCACTACCGCTTCAAGGCCTTTTGACAAAGACAGGGACGGTTTTGTAATGGGAGAAGGTGCAGGAGCCCTGATCTTCGAAGAACTTGAGCACGCCAAAGCCAGGGGAGCAAAAATTTACGCCGAGGTGGCAGGCGGGGGCGTTTCTGCCGACGCTTACCATATGACCGCCCCTCATCCCGACGGCTTAGGCGCCATTCTTTCGATGAGGAATGCAATAAAGGATGCCGGAATGCAGCTTCAGGATATAGATCATATCAACACCCATGGAACTTCAACACCGGTTGGTGATATAGCCGAACCTAAAGCCATCCTCGGACTTTTTGGAGAATTGGCTTACAAGATCAATATTAATTCAACCAAGTCGATGACCGGCCACCTCCTGGGCGCTGCCGGGGCTATCGAAGTAATTGCATCAGTGATGGCTGTAAGGAACAATATCGTTCCTCCTACGATTAACCATTTCACCGATGATCCTGAGCTTGACCCCAGGCTTAATTTCACATTCAATAAAGCCCAGGAAAGGGTCGTAAACGCAGCACTCAGCAATACCTTTGGGTTCGGCGGGCATAATGCCACACTGATCGTTAAGAAATACTAAGCAACCTGCCTTGAAGTTCAGGACATTAAAAGCGGTCCGCTTCGCTACCCATACCGATAAAAACCTCAGGCGTGCCATAAAAAATATTTTCGGGTTTCGTCCCGGAAATATTTATTTATACCGGCTTGCATTTACACATAAGTCGGCCAGCCAGGATACCATTAAAAACCTCCGCGTTAACAACGAGCGCCTTGAATTTCTGGGCGATGCAATACTTGATGCCGTTGCCGCCGACTTCCTGTTCAGGACTTTCCCGGCCAGGGACGAAGGTTTCCTTACCGAAATGAGGTCCAAACTGGTTAGCCGCGCACAGTTGAATAAACTCTCCCAGAGAATGGGGATAGATAACCTTATCCTGCTGGAAAATTCAAATTCAGGCGTATTCAGGTCCTTTAAGGGTGATGCCTTCGAAGCCCTGATAGGAGCAATTTATCTCGATAAGGGATTCACTTTCACACAAAAGATTATCCTGAAAAAAATTATCGGCCATTATATCGATATGGATGAACTTGTCACCCAGGAAGTGAATTTTAAAAGCAAGGTCATTGAATGGGCGCAAAAAGAAAAAAAACAATCAGCCTTTAATGTCCTTGAAGAAATAGGAACCGGCTATAAAAAGCAATATCTCGTTGAGCTTGTAGTGGAAGGACAGCCTCTTGCAAGGGGACAGGACTATTCAATTAAAGGTGCCGAGCAGAATGCTTCTGAAAAAGCCTGGCAGAAAATAAACGGGGATTCCTTGGAAAAAGCCTGATATTTGATTATATTTGTTATGATTAATCAATGTGGTCATGGCAAAAAAAATCATGCTTGAATCACGCTCTGAAGCTTCCTTTTTTACGATTGCAGGAGTCTCATGCCATCTTAAAGATTACCGGCTCTCGTTCATGCTGAACCAGAAGTTGCATGCCGGTTTCAGGAAAATGGACGATCTTCCCGGGAATTACAGCCTGTATTTTTTCGTGGATGAGGAATGCAGGAATCCCTACTACCTTATATCCAACCGCAACGAGGAGAAGATCCTGTTCCCCGAGCTTAAACAAACCGATTTTATACTCCTGGTTGAAGGGCCATTCAAAAAGATCCAGTTCAACCGCTTGCTGAGTTCCATCAAAGCAATCCCAAATGTACTCACGGCCTTTGAGATCAAACCAGAGAGCCTGAAGAACTTTCCGGGCTTTCTTGCCGATCTTGAAATTCACTTCATGAACATTAAAAAAGAAAGCAAATCCAATTCCGGACTTGTTAAAAAATAAGGAGGTATCTATGTTTGAAGAACTTAAGAAATCGATCGAAAAAGGCCTTGATTATGCCTTTATGACCACCGATAAGCTTACTAAAGCAGCCAAAGAAATGGCAAAGGAAAACAACCTGACAAAGGAAGAAGCAAAAAAATTGCTTGATCTCCTCGTCAAGAAATCCGAAGAAACCAAAAAAAATCTCGAAGTCAACTTCCAGGAACTGGTTCAGACAACCTTGCATAAGATGAATGTCCCAACCAAGGAGGAGATCAAAAAGCTGGAAGACAGGATCAAGAAACTGGAAGGAACAAAGAAGAAACCTGCTGCAAAGGCTAAACCAAAGATTGTTAAGAAAGCCTGAGTTAACAGGGTAACTAGGTAACTAGGTAACTGGGTAGCTGGATGAAATGATATCCATTAACCCAGTTACCCAGTAATCCAGTTACCCAGTAACCCAGTAATCCAGTAACCCAGAACCACCGACATATGCGTTTGTCCCAAATCGGCCTGGCTATGAACGAACTCGGGAGAGCCAGGGAAATACTTGGAGTTTTAATCAAATACGGGTTTCAGGACTGGGTCAGTAAAAACGGCCTGGGGAAATACCTGGTGACCAAAAAACGCCTTGCCCGGATAGAACATTATAATCAATGGGAAAGGATCAGGATGGCCGTGGAAGAACTTGGCCCCACGTTTATCAAGTTCGGCCAGATCCTTGCCGACAGGCCCGACCTCCTCGATGAGGAACTAAGGGAGGAACTGAAGAAACTTCAGGATGCAGCCGACCCTATGCCCGATGAGATTGCTATCGCCGCAATAGAGAAAAACCTGAACTGCAGGATAACTGATATTTTCAGCAAATTCGATTCAAACAGGCTGGCTTCTGCTTCCATGGCGCAGACTTACCGCGCCACCCTTCTTAACGGGGAAGATGTTTGCGTAAAGATCCAGAGGCCCGGTATCGAAAAGAAGATCGGGCTTGACCTTCATTTGATGAATTATTTCGCGGCACGGATGCAGAAGAACAATCCTGAGATGGAAGCCCTCAATGTTGTTGGAATTGTAAAGGAGTTCGGGGCTACGATCAAAAAGGAACTGGATTTCAGGCACGAAGCGGCAAGTGTGATCAGGTTCAAACATAATTTTGAACATGACCCTGATATTTTCATTCCGAAAATTTACACCCAGTTTACCGGCCAGCGAATCCTGGTTGAAGAATATGTAAGCGGCATCAAGGTCTCTGATATGGAGTCCCTGAGTTCTTCGGGACTGGATGCCGTGCAGCTTTCAAAAACAGCGGTCAGGCTTATGTTCGACCAGCTTTTTAAACATGGCTTTTTTCATGCCGATCCCCACCCGGGTAATATTTTTGTGCTTCCGGGTAATGTGATTTCTTTCATCGACTTCGGGATGATGGGTTCCCTGAGGGAAGAACACCTGAATTTTCTTGGAAAATACACCCTGGGCTATCTTGAAAGGGATGCGCATGGTATGACCGAAGCTCTGCTGCTGGTCTCGGGCAAAAGACATTATGCCAGGTCGCGGGAGCTTGAACACGAGATAAACGACCTGCTGGCACACTACAAATACCTGTCCATTGATGAGATGGATTTTGGCAAGATCATGAATGAATCGGTGAATATCCTCGTTCATTATGGCTTGAGAATGCCTGCAGGGATATACCTCCTGGCCAAAGCGCTTATGGCCATTGAACGGGTTGCCGTGGTACTGAACCCCGACATTGATTTTTCCAGTGAAATGAAGCCCTATGCAACCGAGCTTATATCCAGGCAATTTGATCCAAGGGTGATCGCCCGGGAAATATTCGACTCGCTTAAAGAATATTACCGCCTTGTTACTGAAATGCCGGCCGACCTTAGCGAGATCATCAGCAAGATGAAAGAAGGCCGGTTTAAAACACAAATTGAGCTGAAAGGGTTCGAACCTCTTATCGAACATATGGATCTCCTTGCAAACAGGCTGGCGATTGCTATCGTACTTGCAGCATTGATAATCGGGGCTTCCATCCTGTCAACGTGGGAACAGGTGCGCTGGGTTGGAGGGGCCGTGTTCAGCCTGGCCGGGATCATTGGCTTCTGGCTGCTTATAAAATTGCTGAGGAGGAATAAATTCTGAACTGTGATCCGGCTCCCGGTTCCCGGCTGCCGTTAAATCGTTCCCGTAAACTGCCTCAGGAACCTCAGGTCATTTTCGAAGAATAAACGAAGGTCTTTGACCTGGTATTTCAGCAGGGTGATCCGCTCTATACCCATACCAAAAGCAAACCCCGTATAGATCTTGCTGTCGATCCCGCAGTTCTCAAGCACGGCAGGGTCAACCATGCCGCAGCCCAGGATCTCGACCCAGCCGGTGTATTTACAGATATTGCATCCCTTACCGCCGCAGATATTGCATGAAACATCAAGTTCACCCGAAGGTTCAGTAAAGGGGAAAAAAGACGGCCTTAGTCGGATCTCGGTACTTTCGCCAAACATTTCACGGGCGAAATATAACAAGGTCTGCTTCAGATCCATGAAAGAAACGTTCTTATCTACATACAAGCCTTCAACCTGGTGAAAGATGCAGTGCGCACGCGCCGAAATGGCTTCATTCCTGAATACCCTGCCGGGGAAGATCTTCCTGATCGGCGGCTTTTCCGTTTCCATCGTCCGTATCTGCACCGAAGAGGTATGTGTACGTAAAAGGATCTCGGGATCTTTTGCAATGAAAAAAGTGTCCTGCATATCCCTGGCAGGATGTTCGGGAGGGAAATTCAGGGCGCTGAAATTATGCCAGTCATCCTCGATCTCAGGCCCTTCTGCAACAGTATAGCCGATCTGGGCAAAAATCCTGATGATCTCATTCCTCACAATTGAAAGCGGATGACGTGTCCCCGGAACCATATTGGTTACAGGGCGGCTAAGGTCCATGCCGGGATCGGCTTCTTCTTCCCTGACTTCAAACGAAGCTTTCAGCTCCTCAATCTTCTGCTGTGCGGCTGCCTTCAGCTGATTTAACAGCTGACCGGTCTCCTTTTTCTGTGGGGCAGGGACATCCCTGAAATCCTCGAACAAAACAGAGACAAGCCCCTTCTTACTGAGATATTTCAGCCGAAACTGTTCCACCTCTTCGGGCAAGTCTGCTTTTAGATTGCCAATCTCCTCGGTGAGATGTTTAATACGTTCGAGCACAGCTTGACGATTTGCGAATTACGAATTACAATTGACGATTTACGAATGATATAAGAAATAAATCGTAATTCGTAATTCGTAAATTTCTTTATTATTCTACCAGTTTTACTGTCATCTTGATATCCTTCTTAGGCCTGTCAGCCCGGTCGCGTTCAACATTGGCGATCTTGTCGATGACGTCGAGGCCTTCTGTGATTTCCCCGTAAACAGTATAATTGCCATCAAGGAATGGCACTCCGCCAAGGGTTTCGTATACTTTCTTCTGCGCATCGGTATATTTGGCAGGAAGTGAACCGGCAGCGTATGTCTTGCCTTCTACAATATAAAACTGGCTTGCCGAAGATGCTTTCTTGGGGTTGCCTTCATCACCTGTACGGGCTGCTGCAAGAGCGCCTTTCTTATGGATCAGTGTAGCATTGAATTCGGCAGGAACCGTGTAACCCAGGTCCCCTCCGCCAAGCTGCTGGCCTGGTTTTGCAGTTTTTGAATCGGGGTCGCCTCCCTGTATCATAAACTGCGGGATCACCCTGTGAAACAAGGTTCCGTTATAAAAGCCCTGTTTTGCGAGTTTAACGAAATTATCGCGGTGCTGGGGCGTTTCATTATACAGAAAACCCTTCATGTCACCATAATCGGTATGAATTACGAATTTTATCACTTTCTGTGAGGTTTTGGTTTGAGACATAGATGAAAAACAAAAAACGAGTACACTTGCTAAAATAAACAATACGGTCTTTTTCATAGGAGAGTATTTTTGAATCAGGCTGCAAACTTACTAAAAATTTTCTCAGAAATTATCCACAATTGTTTCCCTGACCCTGTTAATTTCAGTACCTTTAAACCTCTTATGGATAAAAGTATCATCACCCGGGAATTGCAGATTCTGCTTGAAGCAATCAACGAACAGTTTGAGATCATAAGGGAATACGAGGATTTTATTCCCCAGATCGAATTCGACATGATCATGGAAAATGTTCGTAAGCTTTATGAAACCTTCCATCGCCTCCAACGCCTTAATGATCCCCTGCTGTTTGTCGAAAAAAAGATCTCTGGCCCCGGGGACTTCAGAACATCCGTCACTCAGGCAAACGTGCCATTGACCCTGGCCCGGGAAGATTCGCTTCACAGACCACTGACCTCTGCCCGGGAAGATTCGCTTCACGAACCATTGACCGCTGGCCGGGTGAAAGAGGTTATGCACCCTCTGGCAGAAGCCCTGGAAAACTCGCCTGACGAACCTTTGTCCCAAACCATCATGGAAACTGCCCCGGAACATCTTTCCGAAGCCCGTGAAGAAGCCGTTCAGGAGCCTTTGAAGGAAGCGCCTCCCGATCTTCTTCACGAAACCATGAAGGCAGGAGGGGAACAGCCTCGGCAAACCACCGATCAGCCATTGCCGGCAAACATCCGGATGAGACCGGTGGTGAAAAAGGAAACCCCGTCAAAACGCCCTGCCCGAACTGCTGAACTTGAACTTTTTGCAACGGAAGAACCTGTATTCAATATCAAACTTAAGGAAGCCCGCGAGAAAAGCCTTGGCCCCAAAATCCCCCGAAATGAAAGCCTTAAAGCTTCAATCGGGATTAACGATAAATTCATGTTTATTAACGAGCTTTTCGACGGTAACCTTCGTGAATACAATGAGAGCATTGAAACTCTCAGCGGTTTTATAACATTACCCCAGGCACAGGAATACCTCGACCTTCTAAGGCGCAGGAACAACTGGAACTCCTCGTTAAATGCCTTCAAAAAAATTAAAGAACTGGTGGAAAAAAGATATTGATCCTTCCACCAGCCCAAACTCACCCCGCAACGGGAAGCTTGCTGAAACCAGCTTTATTTCTTTGCCGAAGGCACTATCAGGCCATTGTTCACCCAGTCTGCATAAATCTTCTGAGCAAGCTGTAAAGCCGATTGATCCACATACTGGGGATCCGTCACACTGATATCGGCAGTCCAAACGGCGCTTTGGGTGCTCCTGACACTGTACAGGATTGATTTGATATTTACGGTGGATGTTGTGCTCCAGTAACCTCCTGAATATACTCCGCCTCCGTAAAATCCGCCGCCCCAGCCCCAGTAACTTCCGTATCCGCCATAATAAGTTGCAGGAACATAATTGCTTTCCTTATCGGTACCGGTGTATTTGAAAATAAGCACGGCATCGGCGCCAAGGCTGTCGATTTTAGCCTTCACCTGCTCAATAGTATAGGATTTGGTGGGGTTGAGGAAATCAAGAGAACCAATGCTTTTAAGCCCCATCTGTGAGAAATAACCGCACATCGACTGCTCGAATGGTTTTACATATTCAAGTTTTGCAAATTGAGGAATAACGACAACTTTTGAGATCTGGTTGTGATCCTCGGGGTTTTTCCAGCTGGTCATCGAAATGGGAGAGCTGCACGAAATAAGGAGCACCAGGGCCATGATACCGGGAATGCCCGCAATTAATGATAATTTTTTCATAAGCTACAGTTTGATACTTTTCGTTACTGATTATTCTTTATAGAACGTATTTAAATTGCCGAAATAATATTCATCCCAGCCATTCACAAAATCCTTGTATTCCTTATCGGGAATGTTTGTATGCCTCAGTTCTGCGGATGTACCTTCTCCCTCGGCATGCAGTATGATAGTGACAAGGGATTCTTCAGGCTGGCCGTCGAAATACCATTGCTGGACTATCTTACGGCCTTCCTCGAACTCGAGGTTTTTCCCCACTATGCTCCCATCCCAGAGTGAAAATTCCGAGCCCGGCTCTGTCGACATAACTGCAGGTTCACCGGTCCAAAGCTGAAGGGTGATCGGGTTGGTAAGGGCTGCATACACATCGTGGGGTGGTGCGGGGATATGATAATACTTCTTGAAATCTTTCATGATAAATTGGGTTTTGAGGTTCAAGTTTACTTCCCGTTACATCAAAGATAATGAAAATTACTGAAAATCCTATTTTACCCTGAGGCTTGTTTTAAGCCTGATATCTGCGGATGAGCTGCCTGCCAAAATTTCAAAGCTGCCCGGCTCGTATTTCCACTTTTTCCCTGCCGTGTCATAGTAGCTGAAAGAACGGCTGTTGAGGATAAAGTCCACTTTTTTCTCCTGTCCGGGTTCCAGGCTGACCCTGGCGAATCCCTTCAGCTCTTTCAAAGGGCGGGGAACCTGGCTGTGCTGGTCCCCAATATAAAGCTGAACAACCTCGCTCCCTTTAAGTTTCCCGGTATTCTTCACCGTCAGTGAAACCTTGTACGTATTGTTCCCGGCCTTTTCAGCTTTTAATCCTGAATAGGCAAACGTAGTATAGGACAATCCGAACCCGAATGGGAAAGTTGGGATAAGTTTGTTTTTCTCGAGATAACGGTACCCGACGAATATGCCTTCACTGTAAGGGGCATCCAGGTCCTTATCCATATAATGTTTATACGCAGGGGTCTGGTCATACCCGCTTATGAATGAAAATGGCAGTTTGGCCGAAGGATTATATTTCCCGAACAGTATTTCTGCAATTGCGTTTCCGCCTTCCTGGCCGGGGAAAAACGCTTCAAGCAGGGCCGGAACTTTGCCCAGCCATGGTTCAGTTATAACCGGCGTCCCTGTATTTAATACAACAATGGTTTTCGGGTTAGCTTCGGCTACCGCTTTGATAAGTTCATCCTGGTTTCCGGGCAGTTTAAGCCCCCCGGTCCTGTCAAACCCCTCGCTTTCAAAACTATCGGAAGTCCCTGCAAAAACGATGGCTACATCGGCCGCATGTGCTGCTTCCACTGCCTCAGCCAGCATGGTATTCTTTGCTTTTTCAACCGGCAGGTCCCAGCCCATCATCATAACTGCATTGCCTCCGTTCTCATAGTATTCCACTTTGATACTGTATGGCTTACCCGCCATGAGCTCGATCTTCCCGGAGTCTATGCTGGTGCCGTGATCGGTCCAGTTGCTGATGACCTGCCTGCCGTCGATGAACAATCTCACGCCGTCATCACTGGCGGTATAAAAAGTATAGTTGCGTGTTTCGGGAGGAGTGATGGTTCCGGTCCACCTGACAGAATAATTATCCTTCCCGATCCCGGGGGCAGGAGGGTCATCCTCCCAGTTAAAATACAGGCAGGAATCAAGTCTTGTAAAAACAGCCTTGCCTTCGAGCTTAACGTTGGTATAAAATTCGGCTTTCAACCCTCTGCCTTCGAATCCTTCGGGCCTCAGGAAACCTGCCTTTACAGGCATGAAACTCCATGATTTTAATTCATCTCCCTGGGCAAAGACGACCTTTGCCTGGTTCCCAACCATTTTGCGTATGCCTTCCAGGGGTGAGATGCTGTAGTACGGATTCACACGTGAACTTCCGCCTCCTCCAACCCGGGCCACCGAAGCATTCGGACCGATCACGGCAATGGTTTTCAGTTTTTTCAGGCTTAAAGGGAGCATGTTTCCCTGGTTTTTCAGGAGCACGGTGCTTTCCTCGGCCATCTCCAGAGCCAGATTTTTATGTTTACCTGATGTCAGGACCGTAGTATCGGCTGTGAATCGCTTGTCGAATAAACCGGCCCTGAACTTCACCCTCAGGATACGGCTCACCTTATCATTAATGGTTTCTTCAGAGACCTTGCCTTCAGCTATTGCTTTTTTCAGGTTTTCCATCGAAAATACAAATCCTTCCGGCATCTCCAGGTCCAGGCCGTTGTTGGCCGCATTCACTGTTGAATGGGTGGAAACCCAGTCCGACACGACCAGCCCTTTAAAACCCCAGTCGTTTTTCAGGATATCGGTAAGCAGGGTTTTGTTTTCGCTGCACCACCACCCGTTAACTTTGTTATATGCGCTCATGACCGTATATACGCCGGCTTCTTTAACTGCCGCTTCAAACGAAGGGAGGTAGATCTCCCGCATGGCGCGTTCATCGGCCAGCACGTTAATTTCGGTGCGCTGCCATTCCTGGTTGTTGAGCGCGAAATGTTTAACACTGGCAATTACATTATTTGACTGCAGCGCTTTGATATAATTCACAGCCAGCCTGGCTGTAAGCCAGGGGTCTTCACCGTAACTCTCGAAATTCCTTCCCCCTGCAGGAAAGCGGTGTATGTTGACACAGGGTCCCAGGAGGTAATTCCGGCCATGGGCCTTTGTTTCTTCGGCAAGGGCGACAGCAAATCGTGAAACGAGGTTCGTATCCCAGCTTGCAGCAATTGCAGCCCCGCACGGAAAGGATGTTGATTTTCCCCAGCGCACACCCAGCGGGCCGTCGGTCATTTTAAATGCAGGGATCCCCAGCCTCGAATTCTCCCTGGTATCAAAACCAATATCGCCCGTTCCCGAAAGCTGGTCGATCTTTTCCTCAATAGTCATTTTGCCCAGCAGGTCTTTAACCCTGACTTCAACACCGGCCTTTGGGTCTTTGTATACCTGTGAATAACCTGATTGTGCAACCTGCATGAACACTATAAGCGCATACAGAAAGAAATTCTTTTTCATAAACATGTTTACCTCCCGAAAATGCTTCTTTTATTCTACGATCAATGTCTGTATGGAATGCGGCAGGCTTGCCGTTTCTGCTGCCTGCCCAAGGATCCATAAACGGTATTGGATTTTTTCATTGCCCTGGTTCATTACGATCACTGCAATTTTCCCGTCGGCGTTAAGGAAAGCTGTCGTTAATAATTGTCCGCGGCTTGAGGCGCTGATGATCCGTTTTGCACCGGGGCGGATAAACTTCGAGAAATGGCCTATATACCAGAATGAACTCAGGTAATATAATTCGCCGGTTTTGGTATTGGCATGGACCGGGGCAAAACACAGGTTCTGCACATGATTGGGGCCTCCGGTTTCATCCAGCAGGATGTTCCAGTCGGTCCAGCCGACAGTCCCGTTGTTGAAATCATTGATCATCGAGCGTCCGTATACCTCTCCCCATTTCCATTCATTCATTTTACTGAAGGTGAAACTCTCGGCGCAGCCTTCGGTGAAGATCAGGTTTGTATTTGGAAAGGCCTCGGCGACACGTCTGACATTATCATAGATCCTCCCTCCGCCGGTCCAGTCCTCGTACCAGTGAAACCCTATTCCCCAAACGTATTTTGCAGCCCCGGGGTCGCCCAGTATGGTGGCGGCCCTCTGGTAAATGAGGTCGCGGTTATGGTCCCAGGCGATTAGTTTTTTATCAGCCAGGCCGCCCTTTTGTAAAGCGGGACCGAGAAAATTCTTGATAAAATCCCGTTCCTCTTCTGCAGTAAAGATGCATGATTCCCATATCTGTTTGGCCATGGGTTCATTCTGGACCGTGATCCCCCATACAGGGATACCTTCTGCCTCATAAGCCCTGATAAATTTCACGAAATAATCGGCCCAGCTCTGGTAACATTTTGGTTTAAGCTTGCCTCCGTGCAGCATATCGTTATTGTCTTTCATCCAGGCGGGGGGACTCCATGGGCTCGCAAACAACGTAAGCTTTCCGCCTGCGGCAGCTATGGCCTTTTTGATGAAAGGTATGCGGAATTCCTTGTCGTGTTTGATACTGAATGATTTCAGGGCGATATCATCCGCATTCACATAAGTATAACTGCTGCTCGAAAAGTCACAGCTGTGGATGCTGGTTCGTGCCAGGGTATAGCCTATGCCGTTAACCGGATCAAAATAATTTTGCAGGATCTCCTTCTGCTTTTCCGGAGGCATTTTTGCAAAAGTTTCGGCTGAAGCATCGGTTAAAGCACCACCTATACCTATAACCGTCTGAAATGTCTTTGAAGGATCCACGAAAATACAAGGCTGGGTTTCAAGGGGCTGGCCAAAAGAAGCCATATGCAGGGTGTCGGTTATGCTGAGCCTGTATTTGGTATCATCTGCCGTAGTATAAACCAGAACCTTCACAGCACGCGATGCATGGGTTTTAGGCGAATGGTCCTGGGCATAAACACTGCAAACCAGCAATAAAGAGATCACTGGCAAAAGAAACAATTTTTTCATATAAACGGTTTAAATGTTACTGGATGATAAGTTTTATGCGGTATATCATACCCGATATCCCAACCTCTAATACATAAAATCCTTTGGGCAAATCCCCCACATATACTTTTTGTGTTCCTTCAGATCCTGATAACTCAAGCTTCCTTACAATAATCCCGTTCATCGTGCGAAACAACAATGTCTTTTCCAGCCGGGATGCCGCGGGGATTTCAATGGTAAGTTCATCGCTGGCCGGATTTGGGAAAACAGTTATCCCCTGCTCTTTCAAACCGGCAATGCCTTCGCTTTTTTCGGTGAACCTGAACCAGTTCATATTGAACTCGGGCTGAAGTATCTTCACCTTTAACTTCCCAACACCTTCGTTGAGAGTGATTTCTGAAGTTATGGTTCTCCATGTTTGCCATCCCCCTGTGACCGGGACATTAAGCGTGCATGAATTCAGCACGGTCCCGCTTTCATTCAGCTGCTGGACCTGTATTATACCTGCATTGCTGTAACAGGCAATGCGAGCTTCCAGGGTGTATTTAGCCGTTTTTTTAACCCTGATAATATAGTCGAGATAGTCTCCCGTATTGGTATATCCAACATCCTGCCCGCCGCCGACATCAGTCGTTGTTTCAAGCTGCAAACCCTGGTTAAAGCTGAATGCCTCGGCTTCGATTTTGCCGGGAATGGCCAGGTGGACAGGTAAATTGTTTTTCACCGGGAGGCTGCTGAAGTTTTCAAGCACGGAACTGTCTGTGGCAATGATATGTCCCCCCGAAAAAGAAAGCAATATAGTATCACCGTCATATATCTTTTCACCCAGGCCGATAAGGAGCATTGATGGACTGTTGGTACTCAGCCCGAGGCTTGTAATGCCGGCAGCCGTTCCGTTGACAGTGCAGCTGAAACCGTCGGCAGAAACAGAAGACCCGGCAAGCATTTTATTGAGATTTAAATTGATCGGCCCGGTTTCCATGAATGTTTCTGCCGAGATTGCCTTCAAAGGGACGTCTGAAAGTTTTTTACTGAGGGTGAATCCCAGGAACCCGAAGTTTATCCCTCCCTTTTCAAAAAACATCCTGAGTTTTTGAACGCCTTTATAAAGAATGACATCATTAATGGCAAGATTATTCCAGGTTTGGGATCCCCCGGTGGATGGCATTGACTGTATCCCGCTGATGTCGCCCTGGTTGACTGTAAGTTTTATCTCGGAACCTGATAATCCTGCATAACGCAACCTTATATTATATGCAGCGGTGGAATCAACCGCTATGGTATATTGAAGCCACTCGCTGTCTTCATTCCAGCCTACGTCGTACCCGTTCGAAGAAGCATCCTGATCGGATGATTCCTCTATATCAACACCATCGTTCCTGTAACTATATCCTTTATTCCATTCGGTGCCGTTGCCTGTGCTTACATTCGGATTTGAAACATCGGTATCAAAGTATGCTATCCTGAAACGTCCCAGGTCATAATCGGAAGCATGGACAATACCGGGGGCATGCTGATCGGTAAAAGGTTTTGTGCTTGAGTCGTTTACCTGCCTGAACATGGCGTCAATTACGTCTTTATGATATGTACAGTATTCGGCTTTTGCGTTTGATGCCATCTGCATCAGGGTGTAAAATGCAAACCCCTGCGATGGTTTTGTACCGCCGTTATTCCAATAATCGAGAAGGGTTTGATATTCGGGAGTTTTAATAATGGTCATTGGGCCCACCACCGAGTTGATCTTTTTCAGGGGCCACCAGGCCCAGCCGATACTGTTTCTCTCGGCTAACTGTATGGCTTCGGTAAACCAGGTATTTGAATTCTCGCCCGATTCACCCATCCAGAGAGGAATATTATACTGATCCCTGATATTCAGCATGCCCTGTATGGAGTTCTGATCATTGGAATTCCAGTATTTATGAAAGCTAACGGCCATGTTATTGTCCCAGGCAGGGAATATCCCGTTGTAATTTCCGCCCCAGCAATTCCCTTCAATAATGATGAGGTGGTGTGCATCAACTTTCCTGATTGTATCGGTAATGCTGATAAGCAGCTGGCGCAATGGAATATTGGTCGTTTCAGAACATCCGTTCAGGTTGGAGCCTGTGAAATTCCAGTTTGGCTCATTTAGGAGATCATATCCTCCAACCCAGGGTTCATTTGCATAGCGCGTTGCAAGTTTTTTCCACAGTGCGATGGTCTTTTGCCTGTTAGCTTCGCTTTCCCAGAGCGATAAATTAGCCGGGTTGCCGTCGCAGATGGCATAATCATGCCCCTGTCCGCCGGGCGCGGCATGCAGGTCGAGGATAACATACATATGCCTGGCCGAACACCATTTTACCAGGCTGTCGGTCAGGGCAAAACCTTTGTCGAGCCAGGTTTGCTGCCCCACAACTGGCTCCTGGTCTACAGGCAGGGTAAACAGGTTATAATGCATCGGGAGCCTTACAGAATTAAACCCCCAGGCAAACAGTGAATCAATATCCCTTTTTGTACAATGGTTGGCATGCCAGGCATCATAAAATGCGTCGGTATTAGCGGCCCCGATGAGATCGCTGATTTTCGATTTTATCTCCCATTGCGCGCTGGCGAAACCTCCCATTTCCATCATATAAGGTTCCTGGAGCATCCATCCCCCGAGCCCCATGCCTCTTAATATGACCTCATGGCCGTTGTTGTCCACGATTTTCTTTCCGCTTGTTTTAAGGAATTGTGCGGATGACGGAAGGGTGACAATAAGCAATAGCAGTGTTACAAGTAATAGTTCAGGCTTTTTCATCTTGCTTAAAATGGTTATCAGATTCCTGACCGGGATCCCCGCTTACCAGGTAATGGAAACAACAGAGTATCCCGGGATGGAATATGCAAAGTTCTTCACACCCTGGCTGACAGAGAACGTCGTAATGGAGGAACTGTAATTTGTCACGACCAGGGCTTTGGAGCCATCGGGATTTTTAAACGCGACGGCCCCGATATTGTTGAGGCTGGTAGGAACGTCGATTGATATCCTTGAAGCACCGGGCCTCACAAATCGTGAGAAATGAATAATCGAATAGTAATCCTCATTATAAGTAACCAGCCCGCTGGATGTATTGACAGTAACCACACCCCGGCAGGTTGAAGTGTTGTTTTCATGAGGCGCCCCGTTCTGATCCAGGGCAAGGTTCCACATCAATGCGCATTTCGACCAGTTACGGGTTGTACCTATAAAAATGTTCTTCATGTTCCACATCAGGTTGTCGGAGAAGTTTGGCGCCCAGGTTCCTCCCGAAATTTCTGTAAAATACAATCCTTTGCCGGGGAAGGCAGTGTGTACCGAACTCATTGCCGAAACATCTCCTCCATAGCCATGAAATGCCGAACCTGAAATATACTGGCTTGCGCCCGCGTCATTCAGGATAGATATTGAATAGGTGATATTGTCCCAGTTATGGTCGTAGATGATGATTCTGGTGGAAATGCCTGCCGACTGGAATTTCGGTCCGAGGTGATTTTTAATAAACGCAGCTTCTTCATTGGATAGCATGCTCATGCAAGGGTAGGAGGCTGCGGAATACAGGGGTTCGTTCTGGGGTGTGATGGCCGAGATGGTAATGCCCTGGCTTTTCATAGCCTGGATATACTTCACAAAGTAATCGGCGTACACATCATAGCAGCTTGTCTTCAGGCTTCCGCCTATCATGCTGCCGTTGGTTTTCATCCAGGCAGGCGGGCTCCACGGGGAACCAAGGAGGGTGACAGAGGGATTCATATGCAGGATTTCTTTCAGCATGGGGATCACATCCTCGGTATCCCTCGACATAGTAAAATGCTGCAGGGTGTAATCGGTTTGGGCCGAAGTTTGCAGGTCATCATAGGAATAAGTAGAAACGGAGAAATCAGAAGCGCCGATAGACAGGCGCAAGAAGGAAATGCCTGCCCCGTTAACCGTATCGAATAATTTTGTAAACACGGTCTGCCTTGCGCCGTCGCTCAGCTTTTTATGAAAAAGGTAAGCCGATGATCCGGTCAGCGCTGCCCCGAAACCTTCGATGGTCTGGAGCAGCGTTGCCGTATCAACGATAATTACAGGCCAGTTGGTTGAACCCTGCGACCTGATCGGCAGATCCGCTTCCCTGTTAAAGAGTTTGGATTTGTCGCCTTTGGTAAGCCACACTTTTGCTGCTACCGAGTCAACCGGAGTTGGCGGAATGGGCTCACTCTGGCTTTTACTTTTGCAATTCAGGAGTAAAAACAGGAATCCCAGGAACAGTAAGGGCAAAAAATGTGCAAAGTTCTTCCGCATGGTCAAACAAATATTAATACCCGGGATTCTGAACAAGTTTTGAGTTCTTGTCCATTTCCGATTGTGGAACAGGCCATACCAGCCTGTTTTGTGTAAGATTATATCCTATCGGCAGTCCGGTCGGTCCCACTGCGTTGTTCATCACATCAATGGCCTTCCCTGTGCGTTTGAGATCGAACCAGCGGTGAGCTTCGTAGGCAAGCTCCAGCCTGCGTTCTTTGGCGATGGCAGTGCGCATGGCATCCTGTGTGCTGGCCGTTGTATTCGCCAGCTTTGCCCTGGTCCTGATCTGGTTTACTAAAGTGGCAGCTCCGGCTACATCGCCATTTTCGTTCAGGGCTTCGGCCTTCAGGAGAAGCACATCCGCAAGGCGGTAGAAAATATAATTCTGGTTACTACCGACTGAGAAATTCCTCCATTTGTTGATGAACGGGTAATGGTTCTGGGGATAGTTGGGATCAGACCATTTGCCTGTCACATCAAGAAAGATCATGGAAGCATTTTTACGCAGGGTATCACCTTCGTTATCGAAAGCAAATACAAGGTCATTGGCCGGAAGATTGAACTTTTTCCAGTCCATTCCCCTGAAAATGGTTACACCCCAGTTACCGTCGCTTGAACCTCCCGAATAGTTGATTTCAAAGATAGATTCAGCGCAGTTCCTGTGCTGGTTATCCCAGAGATCATTATATTTGGGCATCAGGCTGTAGCCTCCTGAAATAACGGCATCACAATACTGTGAGACCTTGCTCCAGTCGTGAGGATCCTGGGTTGCATATACATAAGCAAGCAGGGTATTTACTGCACCTATAGTCACATACCCTTTGTTAACTGCGGTTGCAGGCACTCTTGCCAGGGCAGTCTCAAGATCTGTTATGATCTGGGCAAAGATCTTGTCCTTCGAAGTCCTTGGCGGGAAAAGGAGCGGATAGATCTCTTCAAGATTGCTGGCGCTGATGCTGGTAACTTCTTTCAGCTGAAGCGGCACATCGCCCCATAGCTGGACCAGTTGGAAGTACATGAAAGCCCTTATAAACGAGGCTTCGCCTATGATCTGTCTTCTCCGGGCCTGGGTTAGTGAAGAATCCGGACAAGAATTTGTATTGTTGATGACAGAGTTTGTTTTACCAATGGTAGAGTAGAGGTACCCCCAGTCACGGCTCACATTCGTGTTGAGAGCATCGAGTTTAAGATCATCGATCTGGAAATTGGCCGGGTTGTCTCCGCCTGCGTAAGCATCATCCGACTGGGCATCGCCATTCACGAAATAATCAAGCTGGTAGTACTCGTTCTTGAAATCGCCGTATGCGCCGGCCAGGGCTGCTTCAACTTCCCCTGAAGTTTTATACAATACCGAATCGCTGCTGTTGTTTTCCACTGCGATCCCCTGGGAGACCGGCTGCAGATCAAGAAATTTTTTGCAGGATTGAAAGGAGACTGCTGCCAGTATCAAAATGGAAATTATGAATATCTTTTTCATATACTAAGAATTAAAATTCAACATTTATTCCGGCAATCAGTGATATTGCCTGAGGGTAGGTGCCGTAATCGATTCCCATTTCAGTGGCACTGTTACCGTAAGCATTCACTTCAGGATCGAAACCCGAGTACTTGGTGAGGGTAAGCAGGTTCTGCCCGGTTACATAGACCGAAAGCTTGGGAACACCTTTTTTCTTTTTCACATTTTCAATAACCTTGTATGAGAGGGTGACTGATTTCAACCTCACATACGATCCGTCTTCAATGAACCTGGAGGAATTTTTCACATTATCCATGTTCCCGTTTCCGACGACTTTAGGAATGTTAGTGATGGTGTTGGTGGGTGTCCAGCGGTCCATTACGATAGAGGACTGGTTCTTTGAATCGAACATGCCTTCCAGGTCGATACGGGTGGCATTATAAATCTGGTTCCCGTAACTGCCCTGCACAAACACTGAAAGATCAAACCTCCAATAGCTGAAGGTATTGGTGATCCCGAAAATGTATTTGGGCTGAGCATGCCCGATCACGGTGCGGTCGCCCGGGTCGAGGATCCCATTCCCGTTGACATCGGCGTATTTTATCATACCGGTTTTGGGATCAACGCCTTCTGATACGTAACCATAAAATGTACCAAGCGGCATTCCTGCCTTTACGATTGCCACATCCTGGTTATTGCTGTAGATCCTGCCAAAATAATAGACATCGGTGTATTTCAGGCTCTTTACCATATTACGGTTGAGTGAAATGTTGAAATCGGTGTTCCAGCCGAACTTGCTTGCGAAATTGACTGTATGCAGGTTAAACTCCAGCCCCTTGTTCTCGATGGTTCCGGCATTGGTCTGCATGGTCGTGATCGGCAATGAAGCGGGCAGCTGAACATTAAGCAATACATCATTGGTCAGCTTATAATAAGCGTCAACATTCAGGACGACCCTGGAGTTGAACATTGAAAGATCGATCCCGAGGTTTGTCTGGCTCGTGGTTTCCCATTTCAGGTCGGGGTTCCCGTAGGTTACCTGCACGGCTGAAGGACCCGATAAGGGATTGGTTGCAGTACGGCGGTAATAGCTGATGAGTCCGTAGCGAGCATAATTCGGGATGCCTTCCTGGTTCCCGTTCTTTCCCCAGCCTCCCCTGATCTTCAGGTCGTTTATAAATTTAATGCCTTTCCAGAAGTTTTCGCCGGAGATCCTCCATCCTGCCGAGAATGCAGGCATGGTTCCCCAGGGATTTGCGAGTTTTGAGGAGCCGTCACGGCGTACGCTGACGGTAAGGTAGTATTTGCTTGCATAATCGTAAGTGGCCCTGCCGAAAAACGAAGCGAGAGCCCATTGCTGGATATCGGTTGATGCCGATACTGTATTTGCCGCATTAAGCGTTGTTACCGAAACGTTGGAAGGAAAATCATTCCCCCAGATGTAAGAATCATTGTAATTGTATTTCTGCTGACTGGCTCCCAGCAAGGCTGAAAGTTTATGTTTGCCCCATTGTTTGTTGTAATTCAGGGTGTTTTCCCACAGCCATGTAAGGGCATGGCTTTTATCGGCCTGGCCTACGCCGTTTTCCTGCCGTCCATAATTGGTACGGAAGGGATCAAGGTAATAATCCCACTGGTGGCTGGTGTAATCGATACCGAAATTCGTTGTGAATGTAAGGCCTTTGATAATGGTTGCAGTGATGTTGAGGTTGCCGAAAACGCGAAAATCAATAGCTTTCTGGTCAGGTCCTTCCATATAAGCAATGGGGTTTTCCCATGAAGGCTGGAATGGGTTAGGGTCAAACTGGCCGCTTCCGTCGCTCTTGTACACATTCAGGAATGGGGGAGTGTTCAGTGTGCTCATGATAACACCTCCGCGGCCTGAACTGGCATTGTCGGGGGTGTCCTGGGTCTTGGAATAGATCATGTTCACGTTGGTCGAAGTCTTCAGCCAGGACCTTAATTCATTATCAAGATTGATCCTGAAGTTAATCCTGCTGAATTGTGCCGGTTTTACAATACCTGCTTCACTAAGATATCCCAGGGAGGAATAATAGCGGTTCTTTTCGTTTCCGCCTGATGCGGAGAGCTGGTATGACTGGTTGAACCCTGTTCCGAAGACGAGGTTGCTCCAGTCGGTATATCCTGTCCAGGTAGGATCAAGGGAACCCGGTGAGATCTGGTCGATAAGGTCACGGTATTGTTTGGTGTTCAGGGTCTGGATAGGTTTCCTGAGCCAGGAGGCGCCTACATATGTCTGGAATTTGATAACAGGTGTATTTTCTTTTCCCCTGAAAGTGGTGATGGTCACAACACCGTTTGCAGCCCTGGCTCCATAAATGGCTGCTGAAGAAGCGTCTTTAAGAACACTCATGGAAGCGATATCGCTGGGGTTAAGGCCCCTGATATCGGTGGTGGGCACCCCGTCCACAACATACAATGGGTCGTTGCCTGCAAGGACCGAGGTTGTACCGCGCACATGAACAACAATTTCACCTCCGGGTTTTCCTGAAGGTTGAACTACGTCAACACCTGCAGCTTTCCCCTGAAGGGCTTGCGCGGCCGAAGTGATAGGCCTGTCTTCAATATCCTTTTGATCTATTACGGAAACGGCAGTGGTAAGGTCTTTTTTTACCTGGGTGCCGTAACCAATAACGACAACTTCATTGAGGACACTGACGTTCTCATGCATAACAACATTAATGCTGGTTTGATTCTCAACCTTGATATCCTGTGAGATATAACCAATATAACTGAATTTCAATACCCCTTTTTCGGCATTGATCTGGTAATTTCCGTTTCCATCGGTGGCAGTACCTTTGGTCGTTCCCACCAACTGGATCGTAACGCCGGGTAACCCTATACCATCGGCGTCGGTGACTTTACCTGTAATGTTGCGGTTCTGGGCAAACACAGATAAAGACAAAACGGCAAAGAATAAAAGAGTAAAATGTTTAATCATGAGTGGAGGTTTTAAAGATTTTAAATTTCGGGATGTCCTTATAAAATCAAGAGTGAGACAGTTACCTGCTCACTCTTGATTTTAATCGGACAATCAGGTCGTCTTAATATTAACGCTCGAGAACCGTAGACCATGCGGATGAACCGTCATGTGCTGCGGAGATGTCGACAGAAACAAACAAATACTCTTTTGTTCCGGTGTTGGCATAACCCATAACCGAATAGGTATTTGTTGCTGAGCCGAAATTAGGAGCTTTTGTGTTGTCAGAGTTTTCACCACCCTGAACACCGCTTGCAACTCCGTTATATCCTTTGTAGAAACCGAGGAAAGCAGCAAAACCAGCACCGTTAGTCAGGGTGATAGTAGGCAGGGATCTGCCTGCGCCCGGGGTAAATACATAAGTATGTGTTGCGCAGCTTCCAAAAGCGGCTCCTGGGCTTGCAGCGATGTCAGCATCGGCCCAACAGCCGTTCGGAGTTCCGAAGTAGCCGTCGTTCCTTGCACTGCCGTTAGTGGCGTATGTGAATGTTCCGCCTGCGCCGAATGTAAAGGTATTTAATGGCATACAGGTCCAGTTGTCAGTACCGGTACCGCTTTCCAACATAGCCTTTGTTACATGCCACCAGTCGTTTTTGCCGAGGCCTGAACCAACGAAGACCGCATAATCATCTATACGGACTTTCCACGCTGCTCCCCTGAGAAGTGCATCTGTAAGAGGTGTTGACGAAACGAAAGCAACCATCGACGAAGAGGTGCTTCCATTGGGGTTCGTAGAGGTCAGTGTAACAGTGTAAATCCCATCTGTTGCAAAAGTATGAACAGGGTTTGTAGCAGTTGAAGTCTGTCCGTCACCAAAATCCCATGCATAAGAAACTGCATCGGTAGAAGTATTGGTGAGTGTTATTGTGAGACCGCTGACAGCCATTGTGAAACCGGTTGTGGGTTTCGGACCGGGGATTGGGGGTTCGTCGGCCGGGTTGTCATAATGCATCAGAACAAATCTCCAGTAACCACCGGTTTGGGTGGGATCCCATCTGTAAACGCCTTCGATGATCAGGGTGTCGATTGGCCCTTCGGTCAGCTTGATGATTTTATATTGTATTGAATCCAGAGGAACTTTTGTCTCCGAACCGTTTCCTAATTTGAAGAAACCAACATAGGCACCAAGACCAAGCGAGGTCAGGGTTGATCCTCCTGGCAATACTCTCATTGCATAGCTGTGTGTTCCACCGCCCCATGCACTGAGGTCTTCGCCGAGGGGGCCTAACATTGAAGAAGTATCTCCGCAAACTCCGGTCGGATCTGCAAAAATCCCACCTTCACGCCAGAAATCTCCTTTTGCATTAAAGACCATTGTTCCGCCATTACGGTAGAATGTCCATTCGTCGTTAAGCTGGCAGGGACGTTTTGCAAGTTCATCATTGTCTTTGCCAACAGCCCACCAGATTGTTGAATGGTCTTCGGGGCCGCATTCCAGAGGATAACGTCCTGTGGTTGTCTGGCGCAGGAGCTTCCATGTTTTGGATATTGTTCCGGCGAGTTTTGTCAGCTCGGCATTCGGGTCGGTAAGCGTAATAGTGGCCGAAAACGAGTTTTTGGTAGAGCCGTCGGTTGAAGTAGCAGTGAGAACTACAGTGTAAGTTCCGAGAGCTACATAAATATGAGACGGGTTGGTCTCTGTTGATAAAGCAGAATTATCACCGAAATTCCAGGAAAGTGAAGAGAAATTTGCTGATGCATTCTTAAAATTGATTTTTAGAAAATTTGACGCATCAACCGAAGATGTAAAGCTGGCGATGACGTCCGGTGTTGTTTCTTTTTTCTTGCAGGAAGCAAGAAGGACAAGGACCATTACGATCAACATCGTCCAGGAATACTTGGGAACGTTTTTCATTTTTGTTTGGATTTAAAATTAATAATCAGATTATTAAGGCAAATATAATACAGATAGGCGGGTGAAACAAACAATACTACCGTTTATTAACAATTTTTATCAGGAAAATACATAGTGTTATCAGGACACTAAGTTATAAATATTGTTAATAAATTTCCAAATAATTTTTTTTAAAAAAGCAGATTATTTTTTCATCAGGCCTAACAGAAAATTTTAGTGTCTGATTATCAATACGTTGAATTAAATATTTTCATATTTGGAAAAATTACGAACATGAAATATTTTAGGTGCATGAACGATATCCTGCCTTTTATCCTATTTTTGCTTCCTCTTCATTTGTTCATAGCGGACTTCATCACATACTAATCATATGCTGGGTTCAAATACAATCGGGAACCTCAATCCCCATGTTTCAGTTGATTGCGTGGTATTCGGTTTTGAGTTCGGCAGGCTCAACGTCTTATTGATTGAGCGTAACATGAATTATAAAGGGAAGAAGTTCAATGACCTCAAACTGCCCGGGGATCTTGTGCTCAAAGATGAGGACCTTGATACGGCTGCATCGAGGGTGCTTAGGGAACTCACAGGTCTCGACAACATTTATCTGAAGCAATTCGCTGCAATAGGGTCACCTAAACGCTTAAAACGACTGGTACGCGACATGGAATGGCTTCGCAGCATAGGCCACCCCGAGGAAATAGTGGTCACCATTGCATATTATTCACTTATAAACATCGACCAGGACAAAGCCGGCAATTTTGTTCTCCAGCCTAATTCGCGCTGGTACAAAGTTTCGGAAGTAAAAGATCTGGCCTTTGACCATATCTCCATTTTGCAACAGGCACTCCTTGTGTTGAGAGCTGATCTGAAATCCAAGCCCATCGCTTTTGAGCTGTTACCGCAAAAATTTACCCTGGGGCAACTGCAGCAATTGTATGAAGTTATTTTGGGAGTAAAGCTTGATAAACGCAACTTCCGTAAAAAAGTGGCGAACATGCCCTACATCATCCCCATCAACGAGAAACAGGTAGATGTATCGCATAAGCCTGCACAGTATTTCAGTTTCCACCGGAAGATCTACGAGAAATCGAATACCGCCTCCTTCTGAAGACTGCAAACCTTCAAAGTTCTTATACCTTCAGGAAAATCTTCTTCCTGTAAAGGAAATACAGGAAAAACCACTTGACCAGGATGATGCAGAGCTGGTAAAAAACCGGTTTAAAACTGCCGAAGGCATCGGCAAACCCGTGAATGAAGATATTGGCAATGATGCCGAAATCGAATATCCCCTGGACCACATAAATGGTTATCGGGTTTAATC
Source organism: uncultured Bacteroidales bacterium (assembly GCA_903837605.1). Lineage (GTDB taxonomy): Bacteria > Bacteroidota > Bacteroidia > Bacteroidales > FEN-979 > CAIRDP01. The sequence goes on from CAILVF010000056.1 coordinate 30,556, forward strand.
CGATGACAATAAAGGGGAATGCCCACTTTTTATAGCCTTTGACATCGATGATCCAATAAAAGGCGCATAAAAGCAAAAATGAAATACCTGCTGTAAGCATTACGTATGAGCCGGTCCATAAATATTTATTGATAGGGAAAACCAGGCTCCACAACAATGCGGTTGCAATAAACGAAACACCGGCTATGACGAGGTTCCTTATCTTTTTCATTTCATGTTCGCCGCCTAACAGCCAGCGGCCGGCCATAACCCCGAACAATACGTTGGTGATTGCAGGGAACATCGTAAGGATGCCTTCATTGTCGCCATAGGTATAACAACAGAAAGATCCCGGTAAGAACCGGCGGTCGATATAGCCGCAGAGGTTACCCTGGGGGCTGAGGTCATAGGCATGGAATCCGGGGGCCGGGACCAGCAGCAGGATAAGCCAGTAAATAATAAGGATGGAGGCGGCCCACACCAGCTGCCCCTTATTTTTAAAGTTCATTACGATGAGGGAGGCAAAAAAATAGGTAACCCGAACCGTTGCAACACCCCTGAATAACGCTGCCCGGCAAAGTCAAAATTGAACAACCCGTTATAGACCAGGCCAAGCAATATCAGGAGCAAAGTCCTCCTGATTATATGGTAGTATAACTTGTCGCGTGAATCGCCCCTTTCGAGGCGGCGGGTTATTGATAAGGGCATTGCAACACCCATGATGAACAGGAATAAGGGGAAAATCATATCATAAAAGCGAAACCCTGCCCAGGCCGGATGATCAAGCTGGGTCGCAAGCCTGAGGCAGAAAGGGGTGTTTATAAATGTGAGCAGGGCTACGAAGAATGCATCCCCGCTTGATATCCAGAACATATCAAAGCCTCTTAAGGCATCAATGGAAACAACCCTTTGCGATTGTTTACCGGTTTGTGATTCGCTCATACTGGTGGTTTTTATTTGTTTCAGGTTTTATCGGATTCCTCAATCTCTTTAATAATTGATTCAATTTCCTCTGATGATCCCGCCGTCACGAGTTTCACCCTGTAAGGCCTGAACCCGGCAATCCCTTTGAAATACCCGCTGTACATCTTTCGCATCTCAAATACCGTAGCCCGTTCGCCCTTATAGACAAGGGATTTCCGAAGATGCAGCCGCAGGATCCTTATTCTTTCGCTTACGGATGGCGGAGGTAGCACGCGGCCATCCTCCAGGAATGCTTTTACTTCCGAGAATATCCAGGGATTGCCTATAGCCGCCCGGCCTATTAGTATGCCGTCAACACCATAACGGTCTTTCATCTCCTTTGCCTTGGCTCCCGAATCGATATCGCCGTTGCCGAAAACAGGGATGATCATGCGGGGATTGTTTTTCACCCCGCCTATCAGGGTCCAGTCGGCTTTACCTCCGTAAAGCTGCGTCCTGGTACGGCCGTGAATGCTTATGGCACAGATGCCTGCATCCTGCAAACGCTCTGCGATATCAACAATTTCAAGATGCCTGTCATCCCATCCGAGCCTTGTCTTCGCAGTGACCGGCAGTTTCGTGGATTTCACAACAGCCCCGGCCATAGCGAGCATCTTCGGGATATCCTGGAGCAGGGCAGCTCCTCCACCCTTCATCACAATTTTCCGCACGGGGCAGCCGAAATTCAGGTCGATGAAATCGGGACCCGCATCCCCGGCAGCCTCTGCGGCTTTCATCATGGATTCGATGTTGGAGCCAAAGATCTGAATGCCGAGAGGCCTCTCTTTTGGCTCAAACTGCATCTTCATCCTGCTTTTCCATGCATCGCGGATAAGCCCCTCGGATGCCACGAATTCGGTGATCAGCACATCCGCCCCGTAATCCCTGCATATGGAACGGAATGGTGAATCGGTCACATCCTCCATGGGAGCAAGGATTACAGGAAATTCACCAACGGCAATCTGACCTATCCTGACCAAAATGTATTATTTTAGCGCAAAAATAGCTAATTCATTAACATCTGATGAAGCAAGCACTTTTTGCCAACCTTACTCCCTTCAGCCGGCTGGTCTTTGCCATCGCTCTTACATTCTCGTGTTTCATACTTCTCTTTATCTTATCCCTCCTGATCGCAATGCCCCTGTTCCATATGAACCTGGCGGGAACCCTTGATATCCTGAAACAACCAGAGAACCCCAAAGCTCTTGCCCTGCTGAAATATTTCCAGGTCACCCAGTCTTTCGCACTGTTTATTGTTCCCCCCATACTGACAGGGTTTCTTTTTGAGGGGAATTCCTGGGCTTACCTTCGCGCAAATACCACAGCCGCCGGAACGCTCTATGTTATTGTCTTCCTGCTGATGTTCCTGTCGCTTCCCTTCATCAACTGGCTTGTAGATGTCAACAAATTGATGAAACTCCCCGCATTCCTTAAAGGGGTGGAAGACTGGATGAAAGCCGCCGAGGAACAGGCAGGTAAACTTACCGACACTTTCCTTGCCGGGAAATCTTTCACCAATTTCCTGTTCAATATCTTCATGATGGGTATACTCCCGGCAGTCGGAGAGGAATTCATGTTCAGGGGATTATTGCAGAAACTGCTTAAAGGCTGGCTTAAAAATATTCATTTTGCAATTTTCATTACGGGTTTCCTCTTCGGCCTGATGCATATGCAGTTTTACGGAATCCTGCCAAGGATGATCCTCGGCGTGATCTTCGGCTACCTTTTTTACTGGAGCGGCTCCATCTGGCTGCCGGTCTTCGCACATTTCGTAAACAACAGCGGAGCCATTATCATCTCCTACCTGGCTAACCTGGGAATTGTGAGCCAGAAATACCAGGACTTTGGCAGCACGACCAACTTTATTTTCATACTGCTCAGCATAATGATGACACTTTCCTGCCTGTTTATGGTCTACAGGCGAAAACCGTTGTAAATTATCATAACAAGCAAGCACTATGGAGGGAAGCAAACGACATACCCCACAAAAAAGCAAGCCGAAAATCTCTCAGAAACCACAGCCCGCTAAAGGTTCGGAAGGAAGAGCAAGTACCAGGACAAAGTCCCCGAAAGCGGCATCCTCATTGTTCGAAAGGACCGATGCATACCTTGACAAACATATGAACATCGTATTGTGGGGAACACTTCTGATTACCCTGGTTTTTGGACTTCTCCTTTTCGACATAAGGTTTTCCCTGGCCGGGGATGATTCTGCATACCTGGTCAGAGCGGCCGATTTTTTGGCACATTTCACCTACCCCGGATTTTCAGGGCCTTTGTATCCACTGGTTCTAAGCCCTTTTGTGGCCATCTTCGGAATCCAGGCAATCCCGCTGAAGAGCCTGTCACTGGTATTCATTCTGGGGTTCATCTTCTTTACCTGGAAAGCCTTTAAAGGCAGGATATCATCCCTGCTTCTTACCGCGCTGCTCATCCTTGTTTCCATAAATTCATTTATCCTTTATTATGCCAGCCAAACCTACAGTGAAGCTTTCTTTATGCTTATCCAGGCTCTCACATTGTATGTGTTTTTCACCCTGTTCATTGCTCAGGAGCAGGAAAAATCCTTCAGGCAGCTGGTAAAGCAGCATATGATCCTTGCGTTATGCGTTCTTGCACTCAGCATAACCCGTACCGTCGGATTATCGGTAGTCATCGTGATATCTGCCTATTTTCTTCTCAGGGGACAATGGAAAAACCTCCTCTTTTTCATCATTTCTTTCTCTGTTGTTTTCGCTTCTTTCCAGGCAGGCAAATTCATTTTATGGGGGAATTCCGAAATTCATTTTACAGGGCAGTTTGAAAATTTTCTAGCTAAAAATTATTATGATACCGGGGGCGGAAAAGAAGATCTCAGGGGGTTTGTCAATCGTGTGATTGAAAATTCAAATTTTTATTTCTCCGATTCCGTCTATAGCATCACAGGTATCCGCGAAGCCAAAGAAACAAATGAAACTTATCCCATCCTCGCGTTGCTGACCTGGCTGCTCCTCATTATTTCGGCCATTTTCTCTTTCAGGAAAAATAAATACCTGTTCTTCACCAGCCTGTATGCAATTATATTCATTTTCGTCACTTTTCTGCTTACCCAGACAATCTGGAGGCAGAGCCGGCTTATCATACCCTATTTCCCTTTGATCCTGCTCATGGTCCTTTCCCTTTTCTTCTCGCTCCTGAGTTATGGACGGCTCAGGAAGTTTCAATTTCTTTTCCCGGTTCTTGTCGTGTTGTTGTTCTCTTTTGAATTTAAAACCACGGCCGGGGAAGTCAGTAAAGCAAGGCAGATAGAAGGCAAATATTACGGGCTCACACCTGATTGGGAAAATTATTGCAGGATCAGTGAATGGGCTTCCGACAACCTGCCCCGGAATGCGTTTGTCGCATGCCGCAAACCATCTGTTTCTTTTATTTATGGAAAAGGGAGGCGCTTCTTTGGAATAACCCGCATCAATACAAGGCCCGGGGATTCACTGATGCAGGCCTCCGCCCAGGAAAAGCTGAAGTATTATTACATTTTGACATCCTCGATCAACAACCATTCGGTTTCGAACACCTTATCCATCGTATTAAAGAGCAGCCTGGCAGCATACGGAATGATCAATGAATCCAACATGCTCAGCAACCCGTTCTATGTTATGAAGCTTCCGGAAGGTATAAAAACCAGGGCTATCGAAGAACTTAAAAAGTACAGGATCCAGGGTACTGGGGATGTTGACACCCTGAAATCCTGGCTGCCTGACCACAATTCCATTATCTCCTTCGTATATCCCGATTCGCTGCTGAATTATCTGAAGAGGGCAGGAGTGACCCATGTGATCACTGCTAACCTGAGGGCCGATGCTGCCGAGAATAACGGGATTACCGCCAGTACGGTTGAGCGTTTCATGGCTCTCATAAGGTTCAAATACCCCGATATAATGACAAAGATCATCCAGGTGGGAACAGATGACAACGAACCTGCAGTGCTCTACCGGATAAATTATGATAAGGCGGTATCCCTGATACCTCAATAAAAAGGGATAACGGGATCAGGATTTCTTCAGAGCTTTCATCAATTCATCGCGGTACACAAGGCCTATGGGTATATTGGTCCCTGAAATATGCAAACGGTTCCCTTCAATAAAACTGATACCGCCAAGCGGGACTATAAATGATTTATGCACCCTGATAAACAGCAGGGGAGGCAGCTGTTCCTCGATGTTTTTGAAAGTTTCATGCACAAGAAGGGTTTTTGCGGCAGTATGTACCTTAACATAATCGCCTGTAGCTTCAAGAAACAGGATATCCGAAAAATTCACCTTATGCACTTTTTTATCGGCACGGAGGATGAGGAAGCCCTGGTTCTCTTTCTCCTCACCCGTATGCAAGCTGTTTACTTGCATCAGGTAGTTCGCCCGGTCAAATGCCTTGTTGACGGCTTTAAGGAATCGTTCAAAAGAAAATGGCTTCAGGAGATAATCCACCGCATCAGCTTCGAATCCTTCCACGGCGAATTCGGGATATGCTGTTGTAAAGATCACCATGGGCGGATGACTGAGTGAATGAAGGAAACGTATCCCTGAAATAACGGGCAGGTTGATGTCAAGAAAGATCAGGTCCACATGGGAGTTCCTTATAAGTCCTGAGGCCGAGAGCGCATCGCCGAAAATCCCGGCCAGGTCCAGGGCGGGAACATCGGCAATGTATCTTGTGAGGACTTCCTGTGAAAGAGGCTCGTCTTCAATGACCAGGCAGCGGAGCTTTTTCATCCATCGGAATATTTAAAATTACAGTAAAACGCACAGCATCATGGCTTATTTTAAGCTCATGATCCCCGGGGTAAAGCAGCTCAAGGCGGTTGCGAAGGTTCACAAGACCTATCCCCCGGGATTTTGTGGCTCCCTCATCCGCAGAAACGCCCATATTGTTTTCAATATAAGCCTGCAGCCTGTTTCCCGAAATACTGATCAGTATTTTGGCGAATACAGGCCCTGCAGCTCCTTTGATGCCATGTTTAAAACAATTTTCGATGAGAGGGAGAAGGAGCAGGGGCGCTACCTGCCAGCCGGCAGTTTCAGCAGGCAATTCAATTTCAATGGCCGCCGACTTACCTGCCCTGAGCTTCTGAAGTTCCACATAATCGTTCATTGCAGGGAGTTCCCTTGAAAGATCAACCCGCCCGGCGGAAGTCTCATACAGCACATACCTGAGAAAATCTGACAGCCTTAGCACAAACTCGGGAGCTTTGCCTGAGTTTTGCAGCACAAGGGAGTAGATGCCCGCCAGGCTGTTGAAGAGAAAATGGGGATTGACCTGGTTTTTCAGGGCGTCGAGACGGGTTTCGGCGTTTTCTTTCTCAAGTTTCACCAGCTCGTTCCTGGCCTCCATAAGCATGAACCAGCCCCTGGAAAGCTTGAGCAATGTGGTAATCGCGGTGAATACCAGGCTGAATTTAAGAAGGTCGCCGAACTCGTAATATGAAATAAAATAATAGCCGGGCAGGATAATATCGGTTAGTTTTGAAAATGTGAGGATGTTCAGCAAGGCTGTTGCTACTATACAGGCAAGCAGCAGGAAGAAATAAGGAAAGTACATCTTCCTGCTCAGAAAACGGGGGATCAGTACGAGGAGGTTAAGGTAAACGCCGGGGAGAAGGCTTGCTATGAATATCATGGTATATACCAGGTCAATCTTCTGGAAATCCGCAGAAGTGGCGAATATCCTCAGCAGGATATAATACGCAAGAAGCCAGAAAAGCAGGTGTTGTAACCACCTGCTTCCTGCGAATTTTCTCATGTTTTTCATCCTGTTCATATCGCAATCACGATTATCACGATCATCACGATCATCACGGGTTCCTTTTCAAAACAAAGGTATAATCATTCTTGTTATCTTTGAATGCGGCGGGATCATTACCGTATTTGTCAATGAATTTCTGCAGATCAGCCGTCGGCGCGGTCAGGATCACCTGGAAATTATCCGGATTTTTTTCATCAAGATCATATGGTATTCTTTCATGCGCGATCCTGATCCTGTTCTCATTGAAGAGTTTTATAAGCCATTCCTCGTTATACCACCTGATGGTGATCTGCTTGTTTGCCAGCTCCACCTTTGCCAGGGTATGGGCAGGGATCATGTGCATTACCGCCAGGTCCTGGCCTTGCATATCAGGGAGGTAAAAATCGAGATAAAGCTGGTTGTTAACGGTGAAGAGATGTGCAAGGAACTTTGAAGTTCCATTTTTATCGGTGAATTTAATATCATAGGCATTGCCGTTCTTTTCAGGCTTGAATATTCCGGCAAATCCTTTGTGCTGGCTTATTTCCCAGGTCGAGGAATCCTTACCCTGCCAGTTCCCAAGCAGTTCAGGTTTATAAATAACATCCTTTTCGGTATAGAAAGGATGAAGGGCTTTTACGAGGCAGCTGCTCATCGTAATTGCGATAAGGGCGATCAGAATTATCAGTTTTGTTTTCATGGTGTTTGAATTATGATACAAAGGAAGCATGCCGGCCCGGCGGAAAAAAATTATTTCGTCGAACAGCATGAAAAGGTCGACAAACATTCAGGGCCATGGTACTAAATTTTAAGAGGCAATCAATTGACTTATTTAAATATCCGATTATCTTTGTTTAATGAACAGGTTTTTCGAACAGCTTCCGGGAAGCAACCTCAGCCCTTTCGATATTCTTCTGCTTGTTCTGTATGCCTCCATAAGCCTGGGTATCGGCTTGTATGCCTCAAAGCGCAAATCCGATTCCGATTTCATGATTGCCGGGCGCAGCATAGGCATCATAGGTTTTGTGACCTCCGTTGTGGCCAGCTACATAGGAGGGGCTGCGCTCGTAGCCTATTCAGCCTATGTATACCGTTTCGGGATATCGGCCTTTGCCGTCTTCATGGGCACTGCAATCGGCTTCCTGGTGTTCATCCCTTATGGGCTTAAACTAAGGAAATTCAGCGGGGAGAAGCAGTTCTTTACACTTTCCGACTGGTTTTATTTCAAATTCAACAAGAAGACCGGGCTGGTTTCGGCGATCATCCTCCTGATCGTTTATTCGGGAATGCTTCTGAACCAGTTTATCGCGGGAAGCAGCCTGCTGGCCAGCATCAGCGGATGGTCATATGAAACCGGACTGATACTGAGCGCTGCACTGATCATCACATACCTTCTGGCCGGGGGGTTCAGGAGTGTGATCAGGACCGACATCTTCCAGTACATGGTGCTGCTGGTCATCATCATCCTCATTGCTTCGGTGATTTTCCAGGATAAGCGTGACTTTGCGGTTGAACTGGTTGATTTTTCGCGGATGAACCTGGGAATGACCGTCGCCTTTTCGGCTTTCGGGATCTTCATTATTTTCCAGAGTGCAGAATACTGGCAGAGGGTTTACGGGGCGCGCTCCGACCGCATCGTCAGGAACGGATTTATCCTCTCTGCTATATTCACCGTGATAACAGGGATCGCTATCACCATGGTCGGGCTTGCCGCACACAGCCATCTTCCAGGTATTGAAGCCAAGGATGCTTTTGCCAAAGGCCTCACCCTGCTGCTGCCGCGTAAACTCCTCGGCGCTTCCCTAATCATGATCTTTGCCGCAATCATGAGTGCCGCAGATACACAGATCTTCGTGCTGGCTTCCTCCGTAGCAGTAGACTGGTATGACAAACTCTCGGGACGAAAATCGGATGATAAACGGCGCATGCTCATCACAAGGCTCGGGATCGTAGGGTTTACAAGCCTGAGCTGCCTTGGGGCTTTTTTCCTGAGGGACCTGGTGGCGGTCATTGTTTTTATCACAGGAATAGGCTTTACCATCATCCCTGCCTCGGTGGCATCCTTTCACTGGAAGATCAGCAGCACGGCCGCCCTCGCCAGTTTTGCCAGCGGCATTACATATATTTTTATTCTCATCGGTATCGCGCTTTTCCAGGGTAATCCCAAAGAATTCTTTAAAGATAATGCCGACCTGGCTATTTTATCTGTATTCGTTTCAGCCCTGACATTGTTCGTTGTTAATTTATTCTCCAAAAAAAGGGCTTCATGAAAAGACATTTGCTCCTGGCAATTTTAATCCTTTCATTTTTCGCTTCGCGGATGAGTTTTGCCCAGTCTGACACGACCCTGCATCCAAAGGAAAAACGAAAGAAAGGATGGGTTCCTTCCCCCTTGCCGGTGATAGGCTATGATGCCGACCAGGGCTTGCAGCTTGGAGCCCTTTGCCAGCTTTATGATTACGGAGACGGTTCGATATATCCCAATTACAGGCATACAATATATGCCGAGGTCTCCTTTTTTACAAGGGGCAGCGCGGTGTTCGAACTTTTTTATGATTCCAAATACCTCATTCCGGGGAATATCCGCTTTACTGGAGATATAACCTACCTGCCCGAAAGGGCCCTCGACTTTTACGGTTTCAACGGGTATGAAGCAAACTATGATCATTCTTTCGAAGTACAGGGGAGCCCCGACTATATCTCAAGGGTATATTACCGCTGCCAGAGAAAGCTGTTCCGTGTGCTGGCCGATTTCCAGGGCCCTATCCTGGGTCAGAAATTACGATGGCTGGCCGGGGTCAATTTTTTCGATATCAGGATGTCGACCGTAGATATCAGCAAGATCAATGCAGGCAAAAAAGAAAGCAACCAGCTTCCCGACACCGCTTTATTATGGGATAATTATGTTAAGTACGGACTGCTGAACCCCGCGGAAGCAAACGGAGGGTCGCTTACTTTCCTGAAAATGGGACTGGTGTATGATACCCGCGATAACGAGCCGGCTCCTAACAGAGGGATATGGTCGGAAGTCGTCGTGATGGCAGCCCCTTCATTCCTGGGAAACAGTCCGTACGCCTTCGTAAAACTGTCGGTAACCCACAGGCAATTCTTTTCACTCATCAAAAAATATCTTGTCCTTGCTTACCGGCTGAATTACCAGGGAACCATTGGAGGGACCTCCCCTTATTATATAGATCCGTATATGTTCTCCTCATGGTCGCTTTCAACCAAGACCGATGGGCTGGGGGGTGCAAGGACCATCAGGGGGATCCTTCGCGACCGGGTTGTAGGTGACGGTGTGGCCCTGGCAAACCTGGAGGTCCGCTGGAAATTCTGGAGGACGCACTTTCTTAAGCAAAACATATGTTTCGGCCTGGTCGGTTTCCTTGACGGGGGAATGGTGGTACAAAACCGGAAAGTCTATTCAAACCTGGTCCCTGCAAACCTGCAGTCGACCTATTTCAACTCTTCAGCCGACAGGATGCATTTCGCCGGAGGGTTTGGACTGAGGATTGCCGATAACGAGAATTTCATTCTCACGGTAGACTATGGATTCCCGTTTAATACCCAGGACGGCAGCAGCGGGCTGTATGTCGGTATAGGACACATGTTCTGAGCCTTTTCCAGGCCGAACCGGTTCATAGCCCAGGGAAGTTTTGCCTTAATTTTCACCCCGATAAATCAATCGATGAACTTTTTAGTATGATGCCGTGTTAAAAAAATTATCATAATATTTGGAAACAGTCTAATTAAAAGCTACATTTGTTATCATTAATCAAAAACCTAAAAACACATCGTATGAAATCAGTAAAAATTCAGTTAATCCTCTTTGCCTTGCTTGTTTTTACAGCAGGCATGGCAGCCATGGCACAGGAAAAGAAAGCAGCTGTTCCCAATGACCAGGCATGGCTTCAGAAATTTGTAGGCAAATGGACTGCAAAGGTTGTAATGACCGATGATAAAAAGCAATCCCTGACTTTCACAACCCAGATGAATTATTCATCCGTGGCTGATGGCACAGGTGTTTACGGTACCGAATCTGCCGATGACCCAAAATTAGGGAAATTGCGTGCATCCTATTTATTGGGCTACGACCCATACGAGAAAAAGATCCATTTCTATGCTGTCGTTAACATGGGTGTTTGTCATGACCATGATTGTACCTGGAAGTCACCCGACCATCTCTATATGGAGCACAACAGCATGAGGGATGGGAAGGCCTTTAAGGAAGCCATAGATATCGTATTTAAAGACAAAAATACCATCGATTTTTCAGAGACTGATTTCCTGGCAGGGAACATTATAGAAACCGACAAAGGGATCTTTAAGAAAGCAAAGTAGAACTTCAAAACTGACTAAAACACCGGGTTGCTTGCATCAAGCAATATCAATCACTAAATTGCAGGGGTTATTGTGAAAAGCCCCTGCAATTATTTTTCATGGCGAATCATTCATTGAATCTGCGGAACATCACTCTGTGGTTTACAGCCATTCTGCTCCTTTTTTTATTGTTATGCCTGGTTCTGCGCAACCCTTTCCTCAGGGCGGTTGTGGGATCAGGAATAACCCGCTTCAATGCAGGAAATAATGCCGATCTGAAGATCAGCAAAGCCAAATTCGAGGGAGTCTCCTCAATATTTCTTACAGGCCTGACCCTGAAACCTTCAGAAGGGGATTCTCTTCTCAGGATAGATACTCTTGATGTTTCTGTGAATCCCTGGAAGCTTCTTGCAGGAAGGTTGAATATATCTTCTGTGAAAATCCGTAACCTTTACCTGATGGTGAACCGTCATGACAGCCTCACCAACTACCGATTCCTGTTGCGGTCAAAACAGCCCCGTTCGAACGACAGTTCCGGATCATCATCACAAAGCGGGGATTCGGCAGGAGGTTACAGTAAAGCAAACTATTCCGAAACGGCAAACCGAATCTTCCGCTGGGTTTTTGACAAGATCCCGGGCGAAACCGATATCAGCAACCTCAACATCAGGAGTACTACCGGTTCCCACCAGGTGCTTGTCCACCTTGACCGGTTTTTTGTTGAGGACCATGCTTTCTCAACCAGCATCAGGATCAGGGAAGATACATCAGAGGCTCTATGGAAGGCATCGGGACGGCTTGACAGCCGGAACCGCTTTATGGAAGCCGTTCTGTCATCCGCAGTCAACAAGAAGATATCATTGCCGTATATCGGGTTTAAATGGAATGCAAGCTTTTGTTTTGATTCGCTGATGTTCAGCCTGGCGGCAGGAAATTTCAGGAATGACGAAGCCGGGATCAAGGGCAGCATTGCATTTAAAGGTCTGAGGGTCTTTCATGAAAAGATTGCAGCTGACACTGTTAATCTACAGAAACTCGGGCTTGATTACCAACTCAATTTTGAAACCGGGGCCATTGAACTGGATTCGGCAACAACTGTTACTTTCAATGACCTTGATTTTCATCCGTATTTTAAATACCGCCCGGGACCGCCGGGTCAGTTAAGCCTGAGGATCAACAAACCATGGTTTCCCGCCAGGGATTTGTTTTCTTCTTTACCCGAAGGCTTGTTTACCACCCTGAAGGGACTCGAAACATCGGGAGAGCTTTCATATTACCTCGATTTCTTTGTTGATCTGTCGATGCCTGATTCCCTGAGATTTGACATGGAGCTGAAACGTCAGCAGTTCAGGGTCCTTTCATACGGCCGGGGTGACCTGCTGAAGCTTGACAGTTCCTTTCTGTATACGGCATTTGAAGATGACCAACCCGTGCGCACTTTCCAGGTCGGCCCCGAAAACCCCAATTTCAGGAAGATCTCACAGATCTCTCCTTTTCTTCAGTATGCAGTAATGACTTCCGAAGACGGGGGGTTTTATCTTCACAGGGGCTTCCTGCCTGAGGCTTTCCGCGATGCAATTATTGCAGATATCAAAGAGGGCCGGTTTGTACGCGGGGGAAGCACTATCAGCATGCAGCTTGTAAAAAACGTTTTCCTGAGCCGTAATAAAACAGTTGCCAGGAAAATGGAAGAAGCGCTGATCGTCTGGCTTGTCGAGAACCAGCAACTATACAGCAAAGACAGGATGTATGAAGTATACCTGAATATTATAGAATGGGGCCCGCTTATTTACGGGGCCAATGAGGCATCGCGTTTCTATTTCAATAAAGACGCTTCAAAGCTCAACCTTGCGGAGGCTATTTTCATGGCCTCCGTCATTCCCCGGCCAAAGTGGTTCAAATATAACTTTGACGAGACCGGCCATCTCAGGGCCAGTATGGCCGACTATTACCGCCTGGTCTCGGCGAAAATGCTTAGCAAGGGATGGATCAGCACTCAGGATGCTGACCGCCTGGTACCCGATGTGGAACTGAAAGGCCCGGCGAAGCTGATGCTCAGGGAAACCGGGGCAAAATGAAATTTTATTATATTTACATCATTAAAATTCCGTGTATGAATGAAATGTCATTTCAGCACTACCTCCTGGGCCTGTTTGCAGTGGCCAATAATGTCGCTGCAATACCGCTTTATATCAGCCTTATCCAGGGGCGCACCGAAAAGGAGCAGCATAAGATCTGCCGGACTGCGACATTGGCTTCCTTCATCACCATGATCACATCATTATTCGCAGGCCTTGCCGTTCTGAACTTTTTCGAAATAAGCATACCGGCATTCCGCATTGCAGGCGGTTTGTTGCTTCTCAGCACAGGCTTCAACATGATGAATTCCGTTCAGAAAGCGATGGAAATGGCAGAACAGACTTTCTCGAAAATAATCTCCACGGCAATAATTCCAATAGCAATTCCTATGACAACCGGGGCCGGTACCATGTCGACCATCATCCTGTTTTCAGAGAGCGCCCGCCACCAGCCATACCTGCAATTCTCACTCATGGGAGCCATCGGGATCATGACGGTGATCATTTACATTACTTTTTATTATGCGCCCAAAATCGTCAGTTATCTTGGCTCAACAGGCCTCGACGTGCTCACCAAGATATTCGGACTTATAACGCTGGCACTGGGAATACAGTTTATCCTGACAGGGATCTCAGGCGCCTTTCCAAAGATTTTATAATGCAATAAAACCTGACGTATGTATAAGCTTTTTATTTTCTTTTTTTGCTGGCTGATAGCAATTCAGCTTCACAGCCAGAATACTGTTAAACCTTCAGGCCCAGGTCAGGTCCGGTTCATCCCTACCGGCCAGGTATTACAGGACCTCCAGGGCAGCGGCAAAGCTTCAAAATATTATGAGAAATCCCAGGACCTTATTTACCTTGATGAAACCCTGATAACGGCATTGAATGCCATTCAGGCCGATGCTGTTTCACCTGAGAATGTTGAAATGATCAAATATATAAACGGCAGGGACCAGAAGCCATACAGGGAAATCTGGGATCATAATGTGTATATGAAATATGCTTCAGGCCTCTCTGATATTAAACAGCTTCTGACGGATGCCGATGCACTGGCCGATCTGAAAAAAAGGCTGGGAAGGGAGTTTTACCGCCTTGATGCCACGGCGTTTATCAATGGCACCGACAGGATCATGTTCATCCTTAGGACCCCCGACGCTGATGCCGGTTCCTTTTACAGGGCCATACTTGCCAATGGATCCATTCGTCTTGATGAAATCTCAAACTGGAGAGACTAGTGATCTCTCCAGGCTTTGTTTTAATTTTATAGGCAGTTTATGAAATTTTCACTCCGTTGTATCCTGTTTGCCTGCCTCCTTGGATGCCAGGTATTGTTGTTCGCACAGGAAAAATCCCCTCCTCTTGATATCGGGAAGGAGAGCATCTACTTCCCGCATCATTACGGGAAATACAAAATGCAGTACGGGCTTGGTTTTTATTTTACCAGGCTGCCTTTCGACTGGGTGGAGAATGCCCTGCAGGCGCCCCTGGTGGACCTGCATCTTACCTTCGGGCTCCCGGCAGGGTTTTCCCTCGAAGGAACCCTGAACACAATCGTTGTTTCCAACCAGGTGACCCTGGGGCCGCGATGGAATTTCATCCGCAATAATTTCTCGTTTAACCTGGGATATGACCTGGGGTATATGATCGGTATGATGAATATCGGGGGTTTCAGTAATACCGCGATGATGCTGATCCATTACCCGAACTTCTCGGTCGGTTTCAAAACAAAAACCCTGGCTTTTACGTTCAAGGCTGAGGCCGTGATCATCGGTTGGGAGCAGATGAAAACCGGCGAAAACCTTATGGTAAGGCCCAGCAATATTTTCGACGGGGTCACCGCTGGAATTTATATGGAACAGCGCATCTTCAAAAAGAAGATCCTTGTAATAGGGATCAAAGACAATTATTTAAAGTATTACTGGCCGGCCTGGATGATTTTCCCAACCTTCGACCGCTACTATCATATTCCTGAACTTCATCTATTATGGGTTTTATGAACAGATATCTGTTGAATTTGCTTTGCCTTGCCTTGCTGATGGCAGGCTGCAACAAGCCGAAGGAGGTTGCTGTTCCTTCTGCCGGCCCCAATTCCATCCTGAAAGAAACCTCCCCCTTATCAATGGTTTCACGTAATACGATGGACGGTATATATAAGGTAACTTCAGGGAATGATCTGTTCGGAGACCAGGTAGTCATCAAATGGTCCAGGCTTAAAATGACCATTATGTGTTCCGACGGGCATTATTTCGTTCTTGATGCAGGCCAGCTCGATTCGGTCATAATGATGCAGGGATACTGGAGGTATTGCTATAATGACAGGACCGGTGCGGTAAGCGCCTATATTTCAAGGGAGGAAGGCGGAAGGGACATCATGAAAGCCAATCCGCATCCGCAGGAGATCATTATCAGGGGAGGTTACGGATCATCGGGCAATGAAATTAATAATGCCCTGGAATTCGTTTACCTGAGGCCGATTTCCCCTGCTGTCCTGGATAAACATTATTCCATTCTCGCACACCGTTCAGGGGGTCGCACTTCCGATCATCTGCCGGTATCGGAAAACAGCATTGACATGATAAATTTCACCGAAGGACTCGGGTCCACAGGCATCGAGATCGATGTGCAGCTCACGAGTGACGGGGTTCCGGTGCTTTATCACGATGCCGATCTCAACATCAGGCTTACGCAGAAAGGCCCGCTGTCAGGACCGATCAAGGATTTTACCTATACCCAGCTTTTTTTCCTTGTCAGGCTGATCCACGGAGAACGTATCCCCAGGTTGAAAGATGCGCTTATGTTCGTTGTCGACAGCACACTCCTCACCGATGTTTACCTCGATATGAAGGAGAAGGTGCCTACCATGTCGGCGGTGATCCCGATTCAGCAGGAGATGCTGCAGAGGGCAAAGGACAAGGGACGACAGCTGAATATTTACATCGGCCTGGCTTCACAGGATGCCATCGACGATTTTATGAACCAACCGGGTTTTATGGATATCCCTTCGCTATGCGAACTGTCAACGGATGATGTTGCTCGGGTAAATTCCATTGTTTGGTCGCCCCGCTGGACCGAGGGAACACAGAACGAGCTTGTGGCCCAGATGCACAACCAGGGACGGGTAGCCTGGACCTGGACCCTCGACGATGTGGACTGGATCAGGCAATTTATCAGCGACGGCCAGTTTGACGGCATACTTACCAATTACCCGTTCATCGTGGGCTATTATCATTATATGAGGGAGAACTGAGAAATGAGAAAGATAATTATAACAGCTCTGCTTTGCCTGATGACTTCAGTTACACTTTTGTCGCAGGTTAATGATACTGTCCCTGGCTCCCGGCTCCCGGTTCCCGGCTCCCGGCTTTCCCATTTCACCCTGGCCATCGGTGCCGGCTGGTCACACTACTTTGCCAATATGGATCTCGTTCCGGCCCGCAATGTACAGAAAGACTTTATCGGCGCTTCATTCCGCTTTATGTGGGAGCCCGAATACCGGCTCAGCCTTGGACTGGAAACAGGTTTTTACAGGATCTTCAGGGTCGATTCAACATTGACTTCTGAATATCAGATGAAATCGAGGATGAACGTGGTTCCTTTGTTCCTGGTGATCAGGATGAGGATAGTCGATAATTTTTACCTTTCCCTTGCGCCCGGGCTGGCCATTCAATATACCAGGATCACCGGGATAGGTCCTGATATCAGCAGCTACCAGTTCAGCTTTTCGAACTTTGAAGCTGCAGCTTCTTACTTTTATCCTTTGAGTAAACTGTTCCTGGTCGGCGGAGAAGCAAGGCTAATGTATTTTGGTAAGACCAATGACCTGATGATGTCGCTGAACGCGGTGTTCGCAGTTAAACTCTAACGTTCGATACTATGGGTGAGATTTTGGTCACAACTGCCAATGGAATGTTCGGCAAGGCTGTTGCTGCCGCACTTGTTGAGAAAGGATATCCTGTAAGGCTTATGGTGCGGGATATTACAAAATGCACCATCTCTGGTGAGAATGCTGAAATTGTCAGGGCTGACATGGATAAACCCGAATCGCTGATCCCGGTAATGGAAGGCATTGATTCGGTATTTCTTTCGTCGCCCATTGACTCCAGGATTGCCGAACGGGAAATCGCCGTTATTAAAGCCGCAAAGGCGGCGGGAGTTAAACGCATTGTTAAGATCTACGGGGCTGTTAAGCATGAGGATGCCCTTAGTGAAACCCATCATGCAGTGATGGATTATTTGTACGATTCGGGCCTGGAGTGGGCCCTGGTGTCGCCGAATTCAGTGATGGAGACTTCCCTTTACGGCTTTCAGCCATCAATTAAATACATGAATGCCATCTATGGCATATCGGGTGAATCCCGCGTAGGCCTGGTGGCATTAAAAGACGTTGCAGAGGTATCGGCAGTAGTGCTCACATCCGGGGGCCACCATGCAAAAAACTATGAGCTGACCGGCGCTGAATCCCTTAATTTGTTTGATGTGGCCTTTGTTTTCAGCAACGTATTGAATAAAAGGATAGATTACATTGACCTCAGCGAAGATACCTTTTCAAGGATGATCCGGAAAAACGATAAGACAATAACCGCCGAAAGACTCGAACTGGAGATCCTTTGCCACCTGCGCGCCTGGAAGAACGGCAAAGCCGACCTGGTAACAGATACCGTAAGAACACTCACCGGCCGGGATCCGGTTTCACTGGAACAGTTTGTATCGGATAACTTTTACTATTACAGGACAGGAATTGTCAACAGGTTGCTTGCGTTGCTGATGAGGAAGATCTCCTGAGCTGTTTTTCACTTTTTTTTAATTTCCTTTACGAATTTCACCGATTCCAATCCCCGCTTCGTCGGGTTTAAACCACGGTCAAACGATTAAGGCTGTTGCACCCCTGCAATCCGTATTAATTTTGCTTCATCAACATCAAACAATAACCCAAAATGAAAGCAACAACATTAATAATCGCAGCAGCTCTTACTCTCCAGGTGAATGTTCTTTTAGCAGGTAACAAATCAACTAATGCTTCCTATACAAACGAAAGCACAACTATTGCTTATGTCACTCTTGCCCCAACCACTCCGGAAGAAGCAACATTTGAAGATGAGATGATGTTCGACGTTTATCAGCTGATGCCGGTAACCCCGGATGAGGCCGGCTTTGAGGATCTGTCTTTTGAAATGGTCGCCGGCCTTGACCTTACACCTTTAACCCCGGTTGTTGCAGATTTTAATGATTCAAATGAAATAACATTGAACCTGAATTCACTGGCCCCGATTACCCCTTCAGAAGCCGACTTTGAATAAGCACTATATATCTCCCCCTCACTATGCGAAGCTGCCCTAAAGGCAGCTTTTTTTTCAGGCAAAAAGCCGCGAAATGCGGCTTTTTGCCTGATTGGCGGAGAGACTGGGAACTTGCAAACCAGTATCTGAAGGCACTTCGGAGGATTCGATATACGGACTAGCAGGGACGTCTGTAGACGATAACGGAGGAGGGTTTGAGGCACTATGCCACTTTCAGTGCAGAACTCAGCACAAGGCACCAGGGGCCGTTTACATGGACATAGAATCTGCTTAAATTTTTACCTGAATGGATTTTTATTGGAAAAAGTCTTTCCCCCCCCTCCGCAGATCCGCACTGTTCATGATTTATAGTATAATGTTGCAACCACTTGCAGTCATTTTATTACTTTTATCTCAAAATCACCGATTTTTCATTCGTCTTCTTTCCTGCATAATAAGGCATAGGGGGCCGCCTCCATCCTTTTCCCGTTCGTTATCATATAAAATCTTAAATGAGGGGTATATCACTTTTAAGATTCCGGTGCATTAATACAGTAGTAAGACCGTTAGGGTCTACACAAGTTTATTCCTTCAGTTCATGAAGTATTTCAAACGAAGGCAACTGAATGAAATAAGGGATGAAGAAATTCGCGATTACCTGCTTTATCTGAACACCAAGAGGAAAGTGTCGGATTCGTATCTGAACCAGGCCATCAACTCCATTAAGTTTTATTATGAGAAAGTGTTAAGACGGCCAACAAAGGAGTATTATTTACAACGTCCTCGGACCAGTAAGAAATTGCCCGAAGTAATGAGTATGGAGGAAGTTTCTTCCATTTTACGATCAGTAGACAACATCAAACACCGTTGCATCTTATACCTGATATACTCGGGAGGGTTACGTCTGGGTGAAGTCACTAATTTAAAGGTGACGGATATTGATCCTGGACGCATGATGATAAAGATCCGACAAGGGAAAGGGAAGAAGGACAGATATACATTATTATCCGACAAGGCTTTGGATTTACTCCGACAGTACCTACAGGAATACACTCCATCTGATTGGTTATTTCAAGGCAAAGAGGGTGGAAAGTACTCAGATCGAAGTGTACAGGAAATTTTTCACAAGGCAGTCAGAAAGGCCGGAATCAAGAAACTTGTGACGGTTCACACTTTAAGGCATTCATTTGCAACACATTTGCTTGAACAAGGCACGGATATTCGGTATATCCAGGAGTTGCTAGGACATGGAAACATCAAAACGACATTGATCTACTCCCATATAACAAGAAAGGGAATCATTGGCATAAAGAGTCCGTTGGATTCAATGACACTTTGAACGCCTAGGGGATCCTCGAATAGCACTAAGATCTCAAGAGTTGCTTAAAAATTTGACATATAAAAGCTGCAGAAATGGGGAATAAGATCTTATATTTGATACAGAATAAGTAACAGCAATTGTATTTACCGACCCCCATTGGAACATATTGCACAACAATGAAATCCAATAAACGCAATCGTATTACATCCTTCTGGGGGTCAGTAAACGCAATAAATTATACCTATATATTGAAAAATAAACGCAATCGTTAACGCATACGTTAGAACCCATTTTAATATGACACGATTCATTTGCATAATCACGATTTTCTTATGCTTTTGCACTAATAATCCAAAAGATTTGAAAATCGTTGAATTTGATAATAATCAGTTCATTATTAAATTGATAGCTTCAAATTATTCGATGTCTTATTCTTTAAAATATGAAATTTCCAATCTCAATTATACAATAACAATGCTAAATGGTTTAAAGGGAAAAAGAGATTCAATCGTTTACAATAAAGTTTTGTCAAACGACCAAACGATGAAAAAATTAATTGAAATAGATTTGTTCGATTTGAAGTATAAATATGATAATGAACTTGTTGAGGATGGTAATAGATTAACTATTGTTATTATAAAAAACAAGAAAGCAAAAACAATTATTGTAAACAATACCTTTCAAAAAGATATAAATCAATTAGTTTTGTTATTCAACACTATAACACCTTCAAAATATCAAATAAAATATTAAAACGGGTTCTAACATGCCTGCAACCGCAACAAAACTAACGTATTGTTGCTTTTCAAAGGCTCTGCCTTTGCTGCGTTTGCAGGCCGGGCGTTAGGTGTAAGTACAAAATATATAATTTTTCTATGTTCTTTTATTCATGTAACTTTGGATACACGCTGAAAGGTGTTTAGAGGTTATTTTGATTTTTTGCACGCCTCCAGGGTCTTTCAGGCAAACGGCAATTTGTGGGAAGTTTTAGTTATTTAAGTTTCGATTCTCAAACACTTTACCAGTGGATGAGAAACGCACTCCTTTCAACTATGCATGAACTCAATTAGAAAGGTTTTTGACTATTCCACAAATTGCTTGTGAAAACCTCAATCACTATGAACTTTGTAAATCAAATTGTACCTACACCTAACATGCCGTCAACAGCAACAATGCTTGCGCAATGTTGCTCTTCAAAGGTGATTCCTTTGCTGCCGTTGCCGGCCGGGCGTTAGGCGGTATATTTTTTATGCTTAGGACATGACGAAATATCTTATACTCATATTTTTATTTTTACAACAATTAGTTTCAGCACAACAAATTGACGTATCAGGTATTATTATAGATTCTAAGACAAAAGAAATTATTCCATTTTCAACGGTGGAATTAATGAAAAAGAAACTTGGAGTTGCAGCTAATTATCAGGGTAAATTTCAAATTCAACTTCCCAATGATTGTTTAAATGACACATTAATAATCTGTTCACTTGGATATGAAACAGCGCATATCGTAGTTAAATCCTTGAAAAGTAATTTTTCAAATGTTTCAATACTTCTTAACCCCGCTGTATATTCATTGAAGGAAGTTGAAATAATTGGGATTCCAGCAGGTAGATATCGCCTTGGCAATTATGAAGATACAAAGAAAGGGTATGGAGGATGGATGACGGATCAAAAAGCACAGATTTCGGTTTTCATGGATTGCAAGAAGTACAGGAATGCAAAGATTGTTAATGCAAGCTTCTTTATATCCAGAAAGATTGGAAAACCTGAGACACCATTTAGGGTAAGAGTTTATAATGTTGATCCGAAATCAGGGAATCCTGGAGATGATTTAATTCATGAAAACATTATAATTCATGGAAACCGAAATGGAGGTTGGCTCACTGTCGATCTTTCGAAGTATAATTTAAAAGCACCCGCTGATGGATATTTTATTGCTATGGAATGGATCGATTCAGGAAAACAGTATTACTATCAAACATACATTAATCCATTAGGGAAATATGTTACTAATTATGGGCCCATGCTTTCAAGCTCAAAGACAATTCAAACTAATAACACTTGGTTGAAATTTTTAGGTCAAGGCTGGAATATTTGGACAGGAAAAGAATATTATAATTCCTTAATAATTTCGGAGATTGAAGTACTTAAGTAGTTGTTATTTATTGATTCCAAAAGGACTTATGAGAAAAATAAAAAATACAACCGCCTAACATATCGCTAACCGCAACAATGCTAACGCAATGTTGCTTATCAAAGGCTTTGCCTTTGCTGCGTTTAGCGATCGGGCGTTATGTGTAATGGCATTTGCGCTGGTACACCTGCAAAACTGGGACCGTGAAGTGAAATTTAGAATTCCGTATGTGAACATATAAATATATTATAACATTCATATTTTTATGAACTACAAACACACTCAATTTAGTTATCTGATGCTAGTTGTTACGCTGGCCGTGCTCGTGCTTTTCGTATGGATTTACATCATGAGCTCTGCCGAGCCTGACTCGATCGACTCCGGTCCCAATTTTGCCATTACTTCTATCATGGCACTAATTCTGTTTATTCTTGCTTCTCTTGTGTCACTTCAAGTAATTATTGATGGAAAATATTTACGAATCAAATTCAGCTTTGGCATTTATCAAAAAAAGTTTTCGCTTAATGATATAATGTCCGCTAATATCGTAAAGAACCATTGGCATTATGGATGGGGAATAATAAGATGGTTATGGCCAAAAATGTTGATCTACAATGTTTCAGGTTTTGATGCAGTTGAAATTAAA
>CAILVF010000057.1 GCA_903837605.1 uncultured Bacteroidales bacterium
GGCTCACAAAGTCTGAGGGGTAGCTTTCTCCGTCAATAAATGGCCCTGTGGTCTCGAAGGTTGTTTGCTTAAAACTACTGCTGTTGGGATGCCGGTAATTTAGAAATTCCACTGCCTTGAAATTATTGCGGAATGTCGAATTCGTTACCGTAATTATTCCCCCTGTTGATGAATTGCAATATATGCCTCCCTCTGTTTTATTATTCGTGCTTATTCCGATTCTTGCATTTTCGACCAGAGAGTTGTTTTTTATCCAGACCAATCCCTGATAAGGAAAATTTTGAGGAATATTACTGCGGCCCCAAACTTCAATTCCCTGCCACATATTCTTGCAATGGCTTGTAAGGATCCCCCTGTCCAGGATAAGCTTTGCTCCCTGTTTTACATAAATTTTTGACTGAGGGGGAAGTTCTACTTTACATCGTATTGTTAAGGTAAAAGAGGAATCAATAAAGATGCTATTCTCAACTACTGTATCATGATTCCATGTCCAATTTCTATGAATAACCAGGGGATCCGACTTATAAATACAATCAAGATCCGTTGAATACATTCCCCTGCCAAAAGTTGAAGCCCATATTTTGTTAGCGTTTTCGTCGATTTCAAGGTCACTCACAATACAAACCGGTAATCCTGCATTAAAGAGTTCCCATTTGCTCATTGATTTATCACGGTAAAAGACTCCGGCATCGGTTCCGGCAAATAATCGGCCTCCCTTTTGCATATACTTAAGACTATTAACCGGCATATTGGGCAATCCATTGGAATACGAAGTGTTCCAATTCATACCGCCATTGGTTGACAATAAAACACGACAATATTGTCTCATTGGCATCGGTTATGATATATCACCTGATCTTACCGGCTAAATTACCCATAATTTTCAACCAGGCCAGCTACATTCATTTCGGCTTATAGTTGTATTTTTGCCGCTATGAAAACCCCCAGCCAAAACCAGCGTGCCCACCTTGCCTTACTGGCAACGGCATTTATCTGGGGGCTTAATTATACAATTTCAAAATACCTTCTCACGGGGATCTTTACCCCCCTTCAACTGATCTTCCTTCGCTTGCTGGGCGGGATGATCTGCTTCTATATTTTCCAGAAACTGTTTGTGCACGAGAAAGTCGCCCGCAAAGACCTGATCATGCTGGCTTTCCTGGGGATCATAGGGTTCGGACTGAACCAAACCTTGTTTTACGCGGGGCTCGCATTTACGTCACCTGTGGATGCATCCATCCTGCATGTGATAAATCCCATTCTGGTCCTTATTTTTTCCAGCCTTCTTATAGGCGAAAAAGTCACTTTTAGAAAAACAGGGGGTATCCTGCTCGGAAGCTCAGGCGCCCTGCTGCTCATTTTCTACAGCAGCGGTGTGAGCTTCAGCGGGAACCACGCCCTCGGTAACCTGATGATCATCCTGAACATGCTTTGCTACGCACTATATCTCGTCCTCATAAAACCACTGACCGGGAAATATAAAACCGCCACCATATTAAAATGGGTTTCCCTGTTCGGCTTTATTTTCATCATCCCGTTTTCGATCAAACCGGCCTTGCAGATCCACTTCTCGGCGATCTCTTTAAATACCTGGCTCTGGGTTCTTTACGTCATCGTCATGAATACGTTCATAGCCTACTTCCTGGTAAATTACGCCCTCGAAAGGGTCATGCCAAGCGTGGTCAGCTATTACACCTACCTCCAGCCGTTCATTGCCGCGGCTGCCTCGGTTACCGTAGGAACAGGGTCTATCACCTGGACCAAGATTCTTGCAGCCTCCCTGATCTTCAGCGGGGTGGCCCTTGTAAATACCGGGTCAAAAAACGAACAATCAACGGAATCAAAGCCGGCCCCGGATTGAGTTTCGTAAAAGCGGGAAATTACAAGGATGGCTTAAAGGAGATGACGGAAGGGTGTAAGTAACCACTCAAAGAATTTTTCCACCCATGACCGTCTTTTCCAGACTTCATAAATGAATGACTCCGAAGATTTTAACGTCTCTTCGACATGCGATTTTAACTGGTCGATAATGGTTTGCTCATACCCTATCAGCGCGATTTCGTATTGGAAACGAAAACTGCGGTAATCGAAATTGGCGGAAGAAATTGAAAAAACCTCATCGTCGACCATCAACATCTTGGCATGCAGGTTATACGGTCCGTAAAAGAAGATCTTTACACCGTTCCTGTCGAGCAGCCCGAGGTATTTGTTGCGCAAAATATCGATCATCCTTACATCGGAGTTCTTTGGCATGATGATCTTCACCTCCACTTTTCTTTTGCTTGCATCCATCAGGGCTTTCCTGAGGTTATAGCCCGGGAGGAAATACGGCGTTTCGATGACAATGGATTTCTTCGCCAGTTTGATCATGCGCGAATATTTCTTGCGGATCCTCTGCAGGGGAAGGGAAGGCACATCCCGCATGATCTCGAAATTTTCATGATGAATGGTGCGGGTGAAAGTAAGCTTGTTCGAAATGATATAAGGATTAAAAGCCTCGTAGGTTTCATTGAAAACCTTCTTCATCGCCAGGGCCAGGTCCCCTTCAGTCCTCATGGCAAGCTCCCTCCAGTTAAGATTGTAACCGGTGATATTTGCCGAACCGAGGTATGAAATTTTATCGTCGATCACAAGAATTTTACGATGGTCGCGGCGATGCCCCCTGGTGAACAGGTCGGAATTGATCTTGATCTTCTCAAAAAATTTCACCTCCCCGCTATAACGGATCATTTCGGTAAAGAAATCCTCGGTTACAGGCCCTTTCCCCCAGGAATCGATAAGTATGCGGATCTTAATGCCTTCTTTTGCCTTTTTCGTCAAGGCATCCCTGAACCGTTCGCCCATATGGTCATTGGCGAATTTGTAAGTCTCCAGCAATATGTACTCCTTCGCCTCAGCAATATCATTCAGCATGAGGTTATAAAGTTGAAACGTATCGTCGATGAGCCGGTACTGCATCTTACAAAGATACAAGATATCTGTTATCCAATTATCCAGTTATCCAGTCATCCAGCTATCCCAAAATTTCACCTATCTTTACATCCTATAACTCCATTCACCATGATCAAATCAATGACAGGCTACGGCAAGGCAATAGCCGAATACGGCGACCGCAGGCTGAGCATAGAAGTCAAAAGCCTGAACAGCAAACAGCTTGACCTGGCGCTCCGGCTCCCGGCCATGTTCCGCGAAAAGGAAGCTGAAGTGAGGAACCTCATCTCCCAGAAACTTGAACGCGGAAAGGTTGACCTGATCATAGGCACCGAACTCGCGGGAGAAACTGCCGGCATTTCGATCAACCATGAGCTGGCAAAACTGTATTATGCCGATCTCAAATCACTTCAGCTCGAACTCAAGGAAGACTGTCCGGAAGGTTTGCTGCCCCTGATCATCAAAATGCCCGATGTGATCCAGTCGGCCAAGGACGAATTCAACGAGAACGACTGGCTGCTGGTGAGGGCAGGAATTGAACATGCCCTTTCCCTGGTGGATGAATTCCGCACAGGCGAAGGATCCATCCTTTACGGCGACATCAGTAAACGCATACAGCTGATAATGCAATATCTTTTTGAAGTTGAGCCCTTTGAACAACAAAGGATGAACGACATCAGGGAGAAAATGCACAGGGATTTTTCCACCTACAAATCTGACTTCAACGGTTCGGCCCCCGACCAGAACCGTTTCGAGCAGGAAATGATCTATTACCTTGAACGCCTCGATATTACCGAAGAGAAGATCCGCCTTAAAAAACATTGCGATTACTTTCTCGACACCATGGAAGAAGGCTTGTCCCAGGGCAAAAAGCTGGGCTTCATCACCCAGGAGATCGGCAGGGAGATCAACACCCTTGGATCGAAAGCCAACCAGGCCGATATCCAGAAACTGGTGGTCCAGATGAAAGATGAACTTGAAAAGATCAAGGAACAGCTCATGAATATCCTATGACGCGAAAAGCTATTATAATTTGTGCCCCTTCAGGCGCCGGAAAGACCAGTATCGTCAGGCACCTGCTAAGCGTTCTTCCGAAGCTGTCGTTCTCAGTTTCAGCCTGCAGCCGCCAGCAACGTGAAAATGAGATCAACGAAAAAGACTATTATTTCATGACTGCGGATGAGTTTCGCAGCAGGATCAATCATGGAGACTTCGTAGAATGGGAGGAAGTTTACCCGGGGAGCTATTATGGCACCCTGAGGTCGGAACTTGAACGTATATGGAAGGACTGCAAAACCCCGATTTTCGACGTGGATGTGAAAGGCGGCATCAGCCTTAAAACCTATTTCGGCTCCAATGCCCTCGCCATTTACATAAAGCCCCCATCCATTGAAGCCCTTGAAAGCAGGTTGAGAAAACGGGGGTCCGAAACCGAGGAAACCCTCAGGAAACGCCTTGAGCGGGCCGAATTCGAGCTGGGGTTTGCAAACAATTTCGATATCGCCATCGTCAATGAATCTCTTGAACAGGCCTGCAGTGATTCAGTTGATGCCATTATACAATTTCTTAACCAGCAATGAGCAAAGAAGGTAAAACCGGGCTGTTTTTCGGGTCATTCAACCCCATTCATAACGGCCACCTGATGATCGCTTCCTATATGGTTGAATATGCCGGCCTCGACCAGGTGTGGTTTGTGGTATCGCCTCATAATCCCCTAAAAGAAAAATCAACCCTACTGGGCGACAATCACCGCCTTGCAATGGTAAACCTGGCTATTGACGACGATCCCCGTTTCAAATCCTCCAATATCGAATTCAAACTTCCCCGGCCGTCCTATACCATAGATACCCTGACATACCTGGCCGAGAAATACCCCGGGAAGCAGTTCGTCCCTATCCTGGGGTCAGATAACCTGCCCACCTTTCATAAATGGAAAAACTGGGAAGCCCTGCTCTCCCAGTATACGATTTATATATATCCCCGTCCCGGCTCCGCCCCCAGCCAGTTCGACCAGCATCCCTCCCTGATCAGGGTTGACGCGCCGCTTATCACAGTCTCGTCTTCGTTTATCCGAAAGGGCATTAAAGAAGGCCGCGACATGCGGTATTTCCTCCCCGAAAAAGTCTGGAAGTATATTGACGAGATGAATTTTTACAGATAGATTTCATTTGTGATCAGTTATTAATTCCGACGCCTTAGGAACTACTGAGCCCCACACCGCTCGCATCTTTACACCGCCGCTACGGTCGCTGCGTCGCTCATGCCTCCCTGATCCCTGGTCCGATCCGGTTGAAATTCACTCCTCGCACCTGATGCGGCTTGTGTAAAATGCCTCGCTGATTACATTCTTTTTTCGGAATCTTCGCCGGGGGAGGTCCCCGCAGTAGTTCCTGAGGGGTCAGACTTAATCCGGATATTGAATCCTAACCTTAAATCGCTAATTAATCCAGCTTGAAAGGTGAGAAATTCGTATCCCGGTCGTAATAGTCTTCGTTTTCTTTTTTCTTCAGGAATGCCACAATACGGTAGGTCGCCGGCGTGGCACATACTTCCCAGAGCACTTTCAGTGTATAGTTTGTAAGCAGGACCGTGATCAGCAGGTTAGTTGGCCAGAACCCGAGGAATGCCATGGGATAGAAGATCAGTGAATCCACAGCTTCACCGGCAACAGTTGAACCTATGGTGCGTGTCCACAGGTGTTTCCCGTTGGTCCAGACCTTCATTTTCGCAAGTACGTATGAATTGGAGAGCTCTCCGCAGAAAAAGGCCGTGATGGAGGCAATGACCACCCTGGGGGTCTGTCCGAACACCACCTCAAAGGAATGCTGGTGCACCCAGCCGGCGGCAGGGGGAAGATTTACAACTACGGAAGCCATGACCGAAGCGAAGATCAAAGCGGTAAACCCGGCCCATACGACTTTCCTGGAACGGGCGTAACCGTATACTTCGGTGAGGATATCATTGAAAAAATAAGAGATAGGGAAAAACAGTATCCCCGCCCCGCAGGTGATGGGGCCTACAGTGATCACCTTCTCGGCTCCGATCAGGTTCGAGCACAGCAGCACGGTAACGAAAGCTGCCATGATGAGGTCGTAGTAACGGTATGTTCGTCCCATGATAATTATCAGATATCTTGATAAGGCGCTTCGCGCCGATAACGGGATTTCCAGTCATCCAGCTATCAAGCCATCAACTCTTCTATCTCCGCCACTGTCTTCGGTATCGGCCGGCCCAGCACCCTCACGCCATCCGCAGTCACAAGAACATCATCTTCAATACGGATGCCTCCGAAATCGAGATAGGTCATAACCTTGTCATAGTTGATGAATTCGGCATTCCTGTTTTCGTTCTTCCAGATCTCGATGAGTTCGGGAATGAAATAGATGCCCGGCTCTATGGTCATGACGAATCCGGTTTGCAGCTTGCGGCCAAATCGTAAATAGGCCAGTCCGAACTCCTTCGAGCGTTGCACTTCATTATCATAGCCAACGAAGTTCTCGCCCATGCCTTCGAGGTCGTGAACATCCAGCCCCAGGGGATGGCCCAGGCCGTGGGGAAAGAACAAGGTATGGGCCCCTTTTGCAACAGCTTCGTTCGGATCGCCTTTCATAATGCCCAGGGCGGTAAGCCCTTTGGCGATCTCGGTGGCAGCGAGAATATGGATATCCTTAAACGGGATTCCGGGTTTTACGGCTTTGGTGGCTTCCATATTCGCCTTAAGCACGATCTCATAGATCTCTTTCTGACGCTGTGAAAACTTCCCTCCCACGGGGACGGTGCGGGTGATATCCGATGCATAATGAAGATCGTTTTCGCAACCGGCATCGATCACCATCATACGGCCTTCGCTCAGGACGTTGCCGTGGTAATGATTGTGAAGGGTTTGCCCGTTGACTGTAAGTATCACCGGGAAAGAAACCGGACCGGCATTGGCCAGGGAGATGCCTTCTATGGTTCCGGCAATCTGCTGTTCAACCACACCGGGTTTGGCCATTTTCATAGCGGTGGTATGCATGACATACGCCACATCGATCATCTTTTCGATCTCTTTCACTTCAAGCTCATCCTTGAGCATGCGGAGTTTTACAATGGCGCGGATGAGTTCTGGGGATACCTGTTCGTGAACTTTCTGGTGATCGACACCAAGCAGTCCGGCAAGCTGAACCCGGGTTTCGGCCCTGTAGGTCGGTGCAAAATGAATTTTGCGTCCTTTGGCTACGGCCATCCCGATATATTCCAACAGTTCGATGAGGGGGAAAGTAACTGAAATCCCTGCTTTGGCAGCCTGTTCAGCTATGGAGGGCTGTTTCCCCATCCAGATGATGTCGCTTATATCCAGATCATTCCCGAAAATAATGTCTTTCCCGTGATCCAGGTCAAGCATTCCGGCCAGGTCGGGATGATCCAAACCGAAGAAATATGAAAAATTACTGTCCTGCCTGAAGCTGTATGTGTTTGCAGGATAATTAAAAGCCATGTCGGTATTGCCTAAAAACAATACTATTCCTGTTGAAAGCTCAGCACGGAGCTTTTTTCTTCTTTCTGAATAAACTGCTGGGGGAAACATAATTTAGACTGGTTTTGAATTAGTAAAAAATCGGGTTCTTTATTCTGTTTTCAAAAAATTATCTGCTAATTTTGTTCGGTCCGCGATAATTCTATCAACAAATTAACGGCAAATTCCTTTTACTTCATCTAATTGACAAACATTTTTAAGTCAGGGTTATGAGCGCATCATTGTTACGATTCTCATCCATTACGAAAAAGATCTGGATGGCATTGCTTGGGATCTTCCTGTTGATCTTCCTGGTTGTGCATCTGAGTATTAACCTCTGCCTGCTGAAAAGCGACCCCACATGGTTCAATGACGCGGCCCGGTTCATGGGCACGAATTACGTCGTGAAAACCTTCGAGGTAGTGTTGTTCGCCGGTTTCATTTTCCACATCCTGCTCGGGATCATTTTGCAGGTGCAGAACTGGATGTCGCGGCCTGTAAGGTATGCGGTGAACAACAAATCCACAACCCCTTTCCTGTCGAAGTACATGATCTGGACCGGCGGGATCGTATTCATATTCCTTGCCATCCACCTGGTAAATTTCTGGGCGATGAAGTTGGGATGGGTTGGCGGTCCGAGGTTTGCCGACGGGGAACCCAATTTCTACCAGAAAGCCATTGATCTGTTCAGCATCCCGGCATATTCACTCTTTTACATCGTGCTGATCATCGTGCTGGGCTTCCACCTGAACCATGCATTCCAGGCTGCTTTCCAGACCCTCGGACTGAATTTCACAAAATACTCGAAGTGCATCGAGAGGTTCGGCATGGTTTATTCCATTGTCGTTCCCTTAGGCTTTATTATCATTCCCATTTACTTTTTACTTATCCGTTAGGCTATATGGCTGAGTTGAATTCAAAAATCCCGAAAGGGCCGGTGGCCCAGAAGTGGAGCAATTACAAGGCCCACCAGAACCTCGTGAATCCATCGAACAAACGCAAACTCGATATCATCGTCGTAGGCACGGGGCTCGCAGGAGCATCTGCAGCCGCTTCCTTCGGCGAACTGGGTTTCAATGTAAAGATCTTCTGCTACCAGGACAGCCCCCGCCGCGCACACAGCATTGCAGCCCAGGGAGGTATCAATGCCGCAAAGAATTACCCGAACGACGGCGACAGCGTGTACCGTTTGTTTTACGACACACTCAAGGGCGGCGACTACCGCGCCCGTGAAGCCAATGTTCACCGGCTTGCCGAAGTCAGCAACGCGATCATTGACCAGTGTGTTGCCCAGGGCGTTCCCTTTGCCCGTGAATACGGCGGATCGCTTGAAAACCGTTCCTTTGGCGGGGCCCAGGTCTCAAGGACCTTTTTTGCACGCGGACAAACAGGCCAGCAGTTATTGCTCGGTGCATATTCAGCATTAAGCCGCCAGATCAAACTGGGCATGGTAAAGATGTATAACCGCCATGAAATGATGGACCTGGTGATGGTCGATGGCAAAGCCCGCGGGATCATTGCCCGTAACCTGATAACAGGCAAGCTGGAGAGATATTTCGGCCATGCCGTGATACTCGCAACAGGCGGTTACGGAAACGTGTTTTACCTTTCCACAAATGCCATGGGTTCCAACACCAGCGCTATCTGGCAGGCTATGAAACACGGGGCTTACTTTGCAAATCCCTGTTTCACACAGATCCATCCGACCTGTATCCCTGTTCACGGCGATTACCAGTCGAAACTCACGCTGATGAGCGAAAGCCTCCGCAACGACGGCCGTATCTGGGTTCCTAAGAAAAAAGAAGATGCGGAGAAAAACCGCCAGGGACAGCTCAAAGCAAACGATATTCCCGAAGAAGACCGCGACTACTTCCTTGAAAGAAGGTACCCGGCATTCGGAAACCTCGTCCCCCGCGATGTTGCTTCACGCGCAGCCAAGGAACGCTGCGATGCAGGATTCGGGGTGGGTCCCACAGGGCTGGCTGTCTTCCTCGACTTCAAGGAGTCCATCGGAAGACTGGGAAAGCATGTAATAGAAGAGCGCTACGGCAACCTCTTCCAGATGTATGAAAAGATTGTGGATGAAAATCCGTATGAAAATCCCATGATGATCTACCCTGCGGTACATTATACCATGGGCGGATTGTGGGTGGATTACGAGCTGCAGTCAACCATCACAGGGTTGTTTGTTGCGGGTGAAGCCAACTTCAGCGATCACGGCGCCAACCGCCTGGGGGCATCAGCCCTCATGCAGGGCCTGGCCGACGGTTATTTCGTTCTTCCGTATACGGTTCAGAACTACTTATCCGCCGAAATTAAAACTCCGAGAATTCCCGTCGATTCCAAAGCCTTTGCCGATGCTGAAAAGAAAGTGCAGGACAGGCTCGAAAAACTGATGGCCATACAGGGAACCAATACGGTTGACCACTTCCACAAGGAACTTGGGAAGATCATGTGGGAGCATGTAGGCATGGGACGCACCAAAGAAGGGCTCACAAAAGGGATTGCCCTGATACGTGATCTGCGCAAGAAGTTCTGGAGCGATGTGCGTATCCCCGGAAAAATTGAAGAACTCAACGTGGAACTTGAAAAAGCAAACCGCGTTGCCGATTTCCTCGAATTAGGGGAATTGCTGGCGCTCGACGCACTCGAACGCAATGAAAGCTGCGGCGGGCATTTCCGCGAGGAATACCAGACCCCCGAAGGCGAATGCCTGCGCGACGACCAGGATTACAAATATGTAGCCGCCTGGGAATATGTGAAGGAAGGCGAGTTCAGGCTGCACAAAGAGCCACTGGTGTATGAAGAAACAGAAGTGAAGGCAAGAAACTATAAATAGGCACTAGGCACTAGATACTGGGTAAAAGAACCCAGTACCCAGAACCTAATTAATCATCCGAACATGAATCTGACATTAAAGATCTGGAGGCAGAAAGATGCCAAGTCAAAGGGAAAATTCGTGATTTATAAGCTCGATAATATTTCCCCGAATTGTTCTTTCCTTGAGATGCTCGACATCCTGAATGAAAGCCTCATCAGGAAAAATGAAGAGCCCGTGGTGTTCGATCACGACTGCCGTGAAGGGATATGCGGAATGTGCAGCCTGTATATCAACGGCCGCCCCCACGGCCCCGATGATGCCGTTACCGCCTGCCAGCTTCATATGCGGAAGTTCAAAGACGGGGATACCATCACGGTAGAGCCCTGGCGTGCCAAGCCATTCCCGGTTATCAAAGACCTGATGGTCGACCGTACGGCTTTCGACAGGATCATCCAGGAAGGTGGTTATATCTCGGTGAATACCGGCGGAGCCATGGAGGCCAACCATATCCTCATCCCCAAGCCTGCCGCTGAACTCTCGATGGATGCCGCGGCCTGTATTGGATGCGGCGCCTGCGTGGCAGCTTGCAAAAACGCTTCAGCCATGCTCTTCGTCTCGGCCAAGGTCTCCCAGTTTGCCCTCCTTCCCCAGGGCCGGCCGGAAGCAAAGGAAAGAGTAATGAAAATGGTTAAAATGATGGATGATCTCGGCTTTGGCAACTGCACCAATACTTACGCCTGTGAAGCCGAATGCCCGAAAAGCATTTCGCGATCCAACATTGCCCGCATGAACCTGGAGTTCATTTGCGCAAAGGCATCCTGGGAATAGCCACTCGCATCATCACACCGCTGCTGCGCCTTATCGCTCGCAACCTCACACCGCCGCTACGGTTCTCTTCGTTCACCTGATGCGGCTTGTGTGAGTTGCTTCGCTCCTGACAGCCAAGGCAGCTTTTGCATTATACTTCGCTCCTGACCGCCAAGGCATCTTGTGCAAATTGACTCGTTGTTAAAAATTTCGTGAATTTTCCTATCACTTTTCCCCCGATGGCGGATTAAGCAATAAACATCCCCCATGCATCCGATTATTCGTTTCATCGCATATGAAATCGAGTCGAAGGTCTGTTTCATCTGCAAAAAAGAGAAAATCGAAAAGGAAATCCCTGTGAAATCCTGGATCCTTATCCCCGAAAATGATCCCGAAAAAGTGAACAGGAACCATGCTCTCTTGATCCCAGAGATCTTTATGCAGTGAGCCGGGGTTGCTGCTTAACTCAATGTATTCGTATTGGGAGTATCTTTGCAGCGCCTTCGTATGAAAAGAACAACCCCATATTTGTTGATATTGTTTCTTGTCCTTTGCAGCTCAACAGGTTTCGGGCAGAGAGCAATCAGCGGGCATGTTACAGACAAGGAGACCGGGGAATCCCTACCGGGTGCAACTGTTTACCTGCCCGACCTCAAGAGCGGGACTATCACCGATAAGGACGGCGTTTACAAACTGCGCAACCTGCCAAATTCCAACATCGTGTTCCAGGTCAGCTTTATCGGGTATAAAGCCGAAGTTGTAAAAATTGACCTTGGAGAAATTCATACCAGGGATTTTCAGCTCAGCCCATCGGCCATCGAAGCAAAAGAAGTCGTGGTAACTGGAAATGCCCTCACAAGTGACAATGACCGCAGCAGCTTTTCACTCACACCGATCAATAAGGATAAGTTGCTTACGATGCCATCCACTAATCTTATCAATTCAATCTCAACAGTGCCGGGGGTTTCGGAGATCACAACAGGAGGCGAAATTTCAAAACCTGTGATCAGGGGGCTGGGGTACAACCGCATCGTCACCCTCAACGAAGGCGTGAGGCAGGAAGGGAATCAATGGGGGGATGAACACGGCATTGAGATAGACCAGTTTTCGGCCGACCGCATCGAAGTCCTCAAAGGCCCGGCTTCCCTTTTTTACGGTTCCGATGCTATGGGAGGCGTGATCAACATACTCGAGCAAACCCCGGCCAGGCCCGGTTCTGTTGACGGGGAATGGGTTTCACAAGCTTCGACCAACGACAGGCTCATCAGTAATTCCCTCATGGTGGAAGGCAACCAGAACGGATGGATATGGAGAGCCCGGGGAACCTATAAAACCGCTGCTTCATACCGCACCCCTGCCGAATGGGTATATAATTCAGGCTTTAATGAAAAAAATTATTCTCTGACCGCAGGGGTTGTGAAACGATGGGGATACTCCCACCTGCACTTCAGTTCTTTCAATACTAAAATTGGAATGATTGACGGATTACGTGATTCGGCTACCGGGCAATTCATCGATTACCAGGGAAATATTGTCTCATCCGCAAAGGCAAAAAGCCGTATTATTGACGTCCCTTTCCAGCTTGTAACCCACAATAAGATCTCATCGGTCACCAACCTCCTCCTCAACGACAACCAGGTAAAGATCAGCCTGGGCTACCAGTGGAACAACCGCAAAGAGTTCGGCGAAAGCCCTGATGAACCGGGTCTGTTCTTTCATCTCGACACCTGGACTTACGATGTCCGCTTTACCCGGCTGCTGTTTGAATCCCTTGAACTTGTCGGGGGCGTCTCGGGGATGACACAATTTAACCGTAACCACGGCAGCTCCTACCTCATCCCTGATTTTGACCTCCAGGACTGGGGCGGGTTTGTATATATGAAAAAAAGCTGGGAGAAATTCACTTTTAACCTTGGTTTGAGGTATGACTACAGGCATATTAAAAGCTATTCTCTGTACCTGGACTCGCTTGGAAATGCAGCTCCTTCGGGCGATACGCTGTTTAAAGCCTTAAACAGGAATTTCCAGGCCTTCACAGGATCTACAGGGATGACCTTCAGGTTGAACAAAACGGTTAATTTCAAATTTAATGTAGGGCGCGGATTTCGAGCTCCCAATATCTCAGAACTCAGCGCCAATGGCCTGCATGAAGGCACATTCAGGTATGAGATCGGGAACCCTGACCTGAACCCCGAAACAAGCCTTCAGATCGATGGGGAGATCTCATGGGATACAAAATACCTGGTCCTTTCTTTCAACGGCTTTTACAATATCATCGACAATTTCATCTATTACCGTAACCTCAACGGCGAGAAAAAAGAGGTGAATGGGATATGGTACCCTGTTTATCGATACGTCCAGGGCAATTCGCTCCTCAAAGGCTTCGAAATCGAACTGGACGTCCATCCTCTCGATGCCCTGCATTTCGACAATAACCTCGATTATGTTTGGGGCGGAAATATTACGACCAGCACTCCCCTGCCTTTCATCCCTGCCCTGCATCTCACCGACCAGGTGAAGTGGACCTTCAAAACACGTAAGACCAGCGCTTTAAAACAACCTTATATACAGCTTGAACTGGAATCCCATTTTGCCCAGGACCGCATCGATGAGTTCGAGACTGTGACACCGGGTTATGTCCTTCTCAACTTTAATATAGGGACAAAAATTAAAGTCCAGAACCAGTCATGGACCCTCTATATCAGCGGGAAAAACGTAACCGATGTGAAATATTATGACCATCTGAGCAGGCTCCAGGATGTTGGAATTTATAATATGGGAAGGCGGATCACATTCGGCCTTGTTATCCCGTTCGGAATATATCATAAGCAGGAGAATTAAGGCTGATCGATTTTGATTATTTTAGCCGTTTCA
>CAILVF010000058.1 GCA_903837605.1 uncultured Bacteroidales bacterium
GCCACTTCGGAAACCACGAAAAACATCACAGTAAATCCATTACCTGTTCCCACCATTACCGGACCAATATCGATCTGCGTTGGCACAATAGGAACGACCTACACAACAGAAGCCGGTATGGCAGGCTATATCTGGGCTGTTTCATCAGGTGGGACCATAACCGGTGGATTATCCACCAACCAGATCACGGTAAGCTGGACCACAGCCGGGGCACAGACAGTTAGCGTCAACTACACTAACGGCATTGGCTGTACAGCAAATTCGGCAACACCCAAGAATATCACGGTCAACCCGCTTCCAGTACCTACTATCACCGGGTTAGCCTCTCTCTGCGTTGGCACAACAGGTACCACCTATACAACCGAACCTGGTATGACAGGCTACACCTGGACTATCTCACCTGGAGGAACCATCACATCAGGTTCCGGAACAAATCAGATAGCTGTTAGCTGGAATTCAACAGGGGTTCAATGGGTAAGGGTCAATTATATGAATGCTTATGGATGTCTTGCACCCAGTCCGACTCAATTTGATGTTACTGTAATTACTAATCCTTCTGCATCAGGCAGTATTACAGGTACTTCACAGGTTCAGCAGGGACAAAGCGGGGTCGTATACTCTGTTTCACCCGTACCTGGCGCTACAGGCTACGAATGGACTCTTACACCGGGTGCCAGCATTGCCTCCGGAGCAAATACAAACGCCATTACTGTAAATTATTCCCTGACAGCCACTGCAGGAAATATAAGCGTACATGGGACAAATTCCTGCGGGAGCGGAGCGGAATCTCCGCTTTTTCCCATCAATTTCGGGCATGATATTTCAGGGACTTTCATTTATAACAATTCAGCGAACACGCCCCTCGATTCGGTCAGGGTGTATCTTATTAAAAGCGGGTTGAAGCTTGACTCAACCTTCACCTCATCCGCAGGCAATTATATTTTTCAAAGCAAAGCAAATGATACTTATACGATCCAGGCTACAACTAAAAAACCATGGAGCAGTGTGAATGGCACCGATGCCTTAAAGGTGCAGCGGCATTTTGCCGGACTGGAAATACTCACAATCCCGATAAGGCTTGCAGCTGCCGACGTCAACAATAACAATTATATCAATGCCACGGATGCGCTTAAAATCAAACGCAGGTTTGCCGGGCTGGATACTTATTTTGACAGGGGGGATTGGGTGTTCCAGAAAATCAGCGGAGGGGATACGATCATAGTTAACGGAGCACTTGTCACTCAGGATTTTTATGGGCTTTGTGTGGGTGATGTGAACGGATCAAATAATCCGGGAACAGGAGCAAAAAGCTTAAGCCTTGTCGATTTAATTCAGGATTATAACGTGTACAGCCAAACCGGTGTGGTTATTGAAGTTCCGGTAAAGGTTTCAAGACCGATCAGTGTCGGTGCAATATCCCTGGTCCTGAATTATCCTGCAGAACTCATGGAGATTATAGATATCGGCATAAAACAAGGAAATCTGACTTATAAAGCCCAGAATGGCACCCTTCGACTGGCCTGGTCTGAGATAAACCCAATGCCTGTTTCAGGGGAAGAAGCAATCCTCAAACTCAAAATAAGGTTATCTGATAATTTCCTACCAGGTTCAGAGATACGTTTTTCACTGGACCAGGGTTCCGAGATTAATGATACCGAGGGTACATCTTTCGATAATTTATCTCTTTTCATGCCGGTAATTATTAGTAGGCAAGAATCGGGCAACGGTATTGCAGATGAAGAATTTGCCTCATTATCAGTTTACCCGAATCCAACCAATCATTTTTTAAATATTGATTACCAGTTACAGGCGCCAGGGCAGATTAGAGTTGAACTGATCACAATGCTGGGTCAATCTGTAATGATTCATGATTCATGGCAGGAGTATGGGGCGCATCAGCTAAAATCAGATATCTCTCAATTTGAACCGGGAGTGTATTCGCTTGTGATTTCCTATGAGATTAATGGGAAAAAGAGCAAAATTTATAAGATGATAGTTATATCAAAATAAAAACTGTTTGATAACAGGCATAATAGTACCAAGGACTTACAAAATAAAGTCATGAAAAAGATTTTAATCTTTTTGCTGATTGCAGCCTCACTGGAAATTTTCGCCCAGGAGACGCTGTTTGTGAACCTCGCAAAGGATTCTGTGGTTCGCTTGGATTCAAGAACACAACAGTTTGATTTTGTCGCGGGGGAAATTCTTATAAGGTATAAGGATGAGGTTGCTGTTTCAAACATGAAGTCGGCCGGCATCGCCCAAACGGGCCTTGCTTCAGTCGACC
>CAILVF010000059.1 GCA_903837605.1 uncultured Bacteroidales bacterium
GCTGAATATGAAAGTGTATCCCGTATGGACCGATAACCGCCTGCCCGGAGGGCAAACAATGACCTGGACTTCCCCTTTTGACCTTGGTCCGGCCCCGGGCCAGCCCTGGGTAATGTATTATTCCAATGAACTGTCTGACATTTCCAGCGGGACCCAGTCTGTACTTAAATTCGGGGACTCCCTCCACCTTAGCCTCGGGGTGAAAAATACCGGCGACCAGGTTTCAAACAACCTTACAGTCAAAGTCACCTCCCCTTCCCCGTATATCATAATGACCGATTCCCTGGAACCTTATTCCAGTATCACCCCGGGCGGAACCGAAACCCTCCCCTCGGGTTTTGCATTCAAGGTGAACGACACAATCCCGTATAATCAGAAGGTAAGGTTCAACATCAGCATAAGCAATTCCGACACTTCCTGGTACAGTCATTTTACAGTAATGGCCCATGCACCCTCACCGGAGATTGTGAACATGAGCATTCTTGATCCCGGAGGCAACCATAACGGGAGGTTCGATCCCGGCGAAACCGTTGATCTTATTGTGACACTGAACAATGCGGGTGATTATCCCTGCCCCGGAACTTACGGCAAACTTTCATCAACCTCCCCATATCTTTCAATTCTCAATGATTCAGCCTTTGCCGATACCATCCATCCTTCTCAGCCTGTAAACCTTCATTACACCGTTACCGTAAGCGATTCGGCTCCCACTTCTTCCAGTGCCATCCTGAATTTTTCGGTTCAAAGCGGCAAATACATCCGCCATAAAAGTTTTTATAAGATCATAGGCGCGGTGGTGGAAGACTGGGAAACAAATACATTTACAAGGTTCCCATGGCAGTTTGGGGGTAATGCTTCCTGGGACATCACCAGTATCAATCCGTATGAAGGACTCTATTCGGCCGTATCCAAACCCATAAGCGATGGTCAAAGCTGCCAGATGTTCGTAAGCTATGCATCCTCAGCCAGCGACAGTATAAGTTTCTGGTATAAGACATCCACCGAACAGGATTATGATTTTCTCCTGTTTTACATTGACAATACCCTGCAGTCCCAATGGTCGGGCGAAACCCCATGGAACAGGGCTTCCTTTCCTGTTTCGGCAGGGGTGCATACTTATAAATGGATCTACCAGAAAGACCTGGCCGAAAGCGGCGGTACCGACCAGGTGTGGGTAGACTATATAGACTTCCCTGTTCCTGTCCTGCCTTACATTTCAATTGGTACTGACGGAACGGTCTGTGCCGGCTCAAGCTATACCCTTCAGGCGACAGTGACGCAGTATGACTCCCTGAGGTGGTCGACTTCGGGTGACGGCAGTTTTAACGACACTAAGATCCCCGAACCGGTTTACACTCCCGGCAGCCAGGATATCATTACCGGTAAAGCCATCTTAAGCCTTACAGCTTTCAGTGAATACGGGCGCAGTTTCAAATCCAAAACTCTCACTATCGCGGGTCTCCCGATTGCGGAAATCAGTGTTTTCCCTAAAGACACTGTCTGCCACTGGCAAACCATCACCCTCAGTGCCGACACGGCCAATGTTCATTCCTGGCTCTGGACCCCCGGGAATCTCACAGCTTCCACGGTGATCATCGATGCCGGCATGGCAGGCGGTATAGGGACAAGGCTTTTCCACCTGAAAACCATGAACACCGCAGGCTGTTATAAAACCGACTCAGTTTGGCTTACCTTTAAAAACTGCCTGGGAACAGGTGAGGAAAAGAGCGGTTTTTCGGTGAATATATACCCTAATCCAACCCGGGATAATGTTACCCTGAATATTTTTGCACCCCTGGAGGAAACTATCGGGATAACAGCAGAAGACATGCAGCAGAAGCAGGTCTATGAAGAAAATAACATCATGGTCTCAGGCAGGATGATAAAAACCATTAACTTTGCATCCCTTTCTTCGGGGACCTATATAGTCAGCATTCACAGGAAAGTTGGCATTGTTTCCCTGAAACTGGTGATCAGCAGGTAATGAAAAAAACACTGACGCTATTTGTTTTGTTTGCAATGCTCTTCAATACGGCAGGCTATTATATCGTGTATGAGTTTGGCCGCTACCTGGTTAAAAAAGAGATCACAAGCCTGCTTGAGCACGGGGGCCTCGACAATGAGCTTTCGGTATTTTCAGTATACAACCCGTCGGCAGACCCTGCTTTTCGCCGTGTTGATAAACATGAAATCGTTTATCACGGGAACTTATATGATGTGTCGAAGGAAGTGATGAAAGGCAAAACCGTGACATTCTACTGCATCCGTGACACCAGGGAAGAGAATCTCATTGCCGGCATGAACAGCATGCAACAGAAGAAAAAAGCGACAAATCTCCTTCAGCACCTTGTAAGCATCGCATTGCCGGTTACTATGGAGCTTGTTCATCCGCCGGTAACAACCAGGATTAATTACCCCCTGGTAAGTGAAAATTTTGACGGCAACCCTTTGATCCCGTTCTCCCCTCCCCCCGAAACAGCCTGAACTTTTTTTCCCTTCTGCTTTGATTTTTCGTACCTGAGTACGATGATGTCATGCTATTTGGCGCAGGGACAGGTATTAATCCTGACAGGATTATCAAGAAACAGTTTATTATTTTATTCTTTAAAGATTTTAAAATGAAAACACGATTACTTACCGGCTTGCTCCTGTTAATTGCTTTTGCATTCCAGGGGATGGGCCAGAAAAACCAGAATGACAAAGTAATTTTCACAAGGGACACTGTAAAGCTGGATGAGGTGATGGTAAGCGCGATGCGCACCGTTACGCCCTTGAAAGAACTTCCGGCCCCTATTTCTGTTATAAACAAAGCCCAGCTGCAGGAGTTCAGCAAAACCATTTCAGCAGATGAAGCTCTCCGCCTGGTTCCCGGCGTTAAAGTTGAGAATGGCACCGACGGATCAAGGGTCCATCTTTATATCCGTGGTCAGGGAATACTCACCGAAAGCGGTTTCAGAGGCATACAGGTACTCATTGACGGCATCCCTGTGAATGACCCGGGTGGTTATTGCCCCGACCTTTATGATGTTGACTGGAGTACGGTCAAGAATGTTGAAGTAGTGCGCGGGCTCGCAGCATCATTGTATGGCGCAAATGCTACCGGGGGCGTGGTCAATATCACCACCGATAACGGCGGAGATAAACCCGTCAATGCCACGCTGATGGGTTCTGCAGGTTCCAATGGCTTCTGGAAGGTCCTCGGCCAGATCGATGGCACACAGGACAAAATCAACTACCGTGTGTCGTATTCGCATATGCAGGGCCATGGATACCGTGACCATCAGTCATTCATGGGTGATAATTTCAGTGAAAAGGTTCAATGGAACCCTTCCGACAAAGTTCATATCACACAGTTGCTTACCTATACTAATTACTTCAACCAGAATCCCGAAGGGATCAACCTTTACAGGTATGAGACTTTCGGCCCCAGGGCTGCAAATACCGATGCCATTCCTTATAATGAATTTCATGAAACCAAACGTCTTACCGGCGCCCTGATCGCTAAATTCGATCTCTGCAACAACCAGGATATTACAGCGAAAGTATTCGGAAGGATGAATGATTACAGGGAAACCTCAAATAACGGTGACGATTACAAACCCTACATCAATATGGGAGCATCAGCACAGTATAATCTGCACCTCGGGAAGAGCACTGTTAAGAACCTCCTGAGCCTTGGAGCAGATTACCAGACCCAGACCATTACGGAGCATATGTTTGCTGTTCCCGGAGAATATAACAGGGACTCAACCCGCGTGGATTCATATTGGAGCCGCGAATGTTTCGACCTTGACCAGATCCTGATCAACCAGATCATCAGGCAGAGAAGCATTGGTGTATTCCTGATCGACAAACTGGACATCACACCGAAACTGCATGCCTTGTTAAACCTGCGTTATGATAATGTATACAGCAGTTTACAGAGCAATATCCCGGTTCCCGATTCGGTCAGCCCTAACGGAAGCAAAACCTATGATAAACCTACCTACCGTTTCGGCCTTGCCTGGGATATCATCAGGCCTTTCAATGTTTTTGCCAGTTATGGGACCGGGTTCCTCACTCCTTCAAATGATGAATTGTATAACAATCCCCAGGCCTACGGTGGTTTTAACAACCTCATCAAACCTTCATCATCTCAGGGAATTGACCTCGGTATAAGGGGGGATGTAGGGAAACTGTTCCATTACGATGTAACCTTCTTTGATATCTGGTCGAATAATGAGTTCTACAGGTATGGCATAGCC
Source organism: uncultured Bacteroidales bacterium (assembly GCA_903837605.1). Taxonomy (GTDB): domain Bacteria; phylum Bacteroidota; class Bacteroidia; order Bacteroidales; family FEN-979; genus CAIRDP01. Next base: position 4,245 of record CAILVF010000059.1, read on the forward strand.
AGCAGGGGTAACAACACAGCATTCTATGGAAACATGGGTAAAAGCACCAAATGGGGGCTGGAAGCCTTTGTATCTTATTCGCCTGTTAAAAACCTTATTATAGACGCTGCTTATACCTATTCTAATTTCACATACAAGTCGGCCGACACGGCAAAGGTTCAATGGACCCATTGGATGCCGAACAGCCCGAGGAACATGCTGTACGCTGAAGTTACCTATTCATTCCTGAAGAATTTCAGTGCCGGTATAGCCTGCAACTGGCAGACGAAATACTGCATACAGGTTGATGATTCCATATACAACAATTATACTATCGGTCAGACTTATTACCAGCCGGGCAGTGTAAGAAGCTCATGGGTAAGCGGGTATAACCTCTGGAATGTTGACCTTCATTACAAATGGAAACTCGGGTGGCTGAAAGGCGATCTTGGTTTTTATGTTAAGAATGTGTTCGATACCCAGTATTTTGGGTTTACTGAACCCAACAATGGTGTGGATTACAATTCGTACCAGCCTGCCCCGGGGAGGGAATTCTTTGTGAACCTGCGTTTAAATTTATAACTGAAGTTCAACAGGGGCAATCTGTCTTTGCTAACAAGGCCGCCGCAAGAAGTTGCGGCGGCCTTGTTATTGTTTCATCAGGGGATTTGTGCTTCTTGATCGCAGTTGGGCTCGCCAGGGAAGCTTGCTTTGGCTGAATAGTTGAATAAGGCCCTGAGTTTATCCCAGAAATCCCCTCCCAGTACAAACAGGCTGGAGAGGAAGACCAGGTCAAAGAATATATTGACGTATACTCTTAATGAGGCCAGTTCAGGAAGCAGGTGGGGTGCGTAGGCCATCACATAAGAAGGGACAAAGGGCAGGGTGAACATGAAAAGCCCGATATAATATCGTTTCCTGCTAACCGGCCGGGGTTCGATGACCCGTTTGTAATGGATCTTGAGATGCTCTATGATATAATAGTACGACACCTTTCCCATTATGCCTATGCCTAAGATTTTCCAAAGGGGACCGTTGACCCAGAAGAAGCCCAGGATAAGGGCTTTTAAAACATGCTGGTGCAGGTGGTGGGTTACAAGAAGCCCCGTAGGCACCATGAAAAAAGACAAAAAGATTATTGAGGCGCCAAGGTAAAACCTTAGCCCGGGCTTGTGTTCATATACGGCTGTATTTCTTTTTGTCTCCATTGCCAATGCAATTATAAAAAGAAAATTGCAACTCCGCCAACAGCGAGGATGGCGCCTGCAACTTCTTTTAAACTGGTTCTTTCCTTATACAGTATCATTGACGGAGGAATGATGAGCACCGGCACTATTGCCATAATGGTGGAGGCAATCCCCGTATCGGCGTATTTTATTGCGATAAGTGAAAACGAGACCCCCAGGAAAGGGCCGAAGAAGGCGCCTATCGAGAGGATGGCCATGGGCCTGCCCTTAGTGGTTCCCCTGAGAACGTCTTTCCATTTTCCCATAAGCGCATAGATTATTGCAAAACCGGCTGTACCTGCCATAACCCTGATCTGGGTCGAAGCAAAGGTGTCGTATCCCTGCATTCCGACCTTGCTGAGGACAAGACCTACCGCTTGTCCGACCGCCCCGCCGAAAGCAAGGAGCAAACCCCAGAGGGGATAAGAGAGCTTCAGCATGTTCAGGAACCCGTTCTTTTCACCTTCACCGCTTCTCCTGAGGACGACCAATGCAATCCCGTTCATTGTCACTGCCATCCCAATCCAGCTTTGAAGGCTCAGTTTTTCCCCAAGGACCATCCAGGCAAACAGGGCGGTCATAGGTGGAGCCAATGCCATGATAAGCATGGAAACCCTTGCCCCGATAAGTACGAAAGACTGGAAGAGGCAAAGGTCTCCGAAGGTAAATCCTATGAGCCCGCTCAGTGACAGCCATAGCCAGTTGTGAAGGCTGGCGTCGACGGGAAAAAGATATCCGCGGTAAAAAAAAACAAAAATGCTGAGAAAGATGAAACCGATGATCAGCCTGAGGATATTTACAACCATGGAGCCTATCTTCCGGCTTGCCGCTTCGAATGTGATCGCGGTGACCGTCCAGAAGAAGGCGGTAAGCAAGGCGGCAAATTCTCCAATATGGTGCATTTTCAATTTTTTATCGTCCTGCAAGCCAGTTTTCGGGGTTCTGGATCATTTTGCCTTTCCAGATCTCAAAATGCAGTTCGGTTTTTTGTTCTTCAGTATTATAATGCACCTTGCCTATAGCCTGGCGGGTGGTCACTTCCTGTCCTTCCTTTACATTCACAACATCCAGGTTTGAATATACAGTAAGGTATTCTCCATGCCTCACAATGACAACATTGTTAAGGTTGGGGAACGACATTACTTTGCTCACCCTGCCGTTGAATACGGCTTTAACCTGGGAGTTTGGTTCGGTGGTTATATCCACCCCGTTGTTTTTCACTTTGACCCTTTCAAGCACTGGATGCGGGTGTTCCCCGAAAGTGCCGGAGATGAAGCCTTTTTCACAGGGCCATGGAAGCCGCCCCCTGTTTGAGGCAAAAGAACTGGAGAGTTCCTTTTCGCGCGGGGTCATTTCATATGTTGCGGGGCCAGAAACTATATGTCCCGAAGGCTTTTTTTCAGTGCCCGTGGTTTTTTGCATCCTCTCCTCCGATGCCCTGATTTCGGTTGCGATCAGTTTTTCAATCTCGTATTGGAGCCGGGCAGCAGCCTGCTGCTTGGTTTTGAGTGTGGAATAAAGCTGTTTTTCCTTGCTTGAGAGTTCTTTAACTGTTTTGGCCTTGTCCTGTTTTTCCAGGTCAAGCTTTACTTTTTCTTTTTGCTGGGTCTCAAATAAAGTGAGCTTTTCCTGCTTTTTCGATTCCAGGTCTTTCCTTTGGTCATTGATGACATGGGTTGTACTTTCAATCCGTTCGGCTTGCCTGCGCCTGTATTCCGAATATTGCTGGTAGTACCTGATCCTTTGCCAGGCCTGGTTGAAGTCCTTTGCCGAGAATATGAACATCAGCTTGTTCCTGCCGTTCATGGTACGGTATGCCTGGTAAATCAGGCGGGCATAATCTGTTTTAAGGGCTTTGAGCTGTTTTGACATCCGGTCGAGTTCAACATTTTCGACCTGGATATTCATGTCGATCTGCCCCAGTTCCTTGTTTATCGTGGCAATCAGGGCTTCGCGGCTGCGTATCCTCTGGTTAAGGATCTTCAGTTTCTCCATCGAAACCTGCTTCGACGCCTTGGTCTTTTCCAGCAATTCGGTCGTATACCTGATCTCGTCTTCCAGCTGTTTCTTGGTCTTCTGAAGTTTTTCCTTGTCGACCTGCCCGTAAGCTGCAATTGCCAAAAAAAACACCAGGACCAGATGTAAACTGATGAATACTGATTTCCGGCCCTGAACTTTAATGTACATCCCTAATGAAGCTGTTTTTATTTGACCTGTGTATATCCGGTGGGTATCTTAAAGGGGAACTGCAGAGGAACATCTACCGTGATCCTTGAAAAGGAAGCTTTCACTTTAATCGTATTATCCGCCCAGATGGTTACGTCAAGGGCTCTGGGGAAAAGCTGTCCGTCGATATTCTCAAAGTCACCGTAGTTGGCTTCAAGCTTGATTTTTTCATTTGATATTTCCTTGACATCCGCTTCGGTGATCTTGAACGTTTCAGAATCGAGCCAGATATTCTGGATGAAAGCCCTTACATTTTCCTCGCTGTTCCTCACATATTTCTTAAGTTTCATCCTCGCAGCCGTGGAAAGCTTATAATTGTTGTTGTCAATCGTGACCCTGAATTTTCCGTCTTCATAAAATTTCAGGTCATTCCCGAGAAGGTATGCCTGGAGTATATCAAAGTCGATATTGGTGTTTAAAAAGCGGTTCACCGACTCATAATTTCCAATGAAAAACGTATTGTTAAGCTTGTTAATCATTTTAACCGAATCCTGGGTGATGATAAGGCGCATGGCTTCAATGCCGAGGCCGGGGGTCAGTGAAAGCCATATCGCGCTGTCATTCTTGATCCTGATCTGGCCGTTGAACGAGGTGCTTTTCTTTTTGTTTTTATATTCGGCCGAGAATTTACCCATGAAGTAAGTGTATTTCAACTCATGCTCCTTAAGTTTTTTAAACAGGTAATCGGCGCCTTCTTCCCTGATCGGGGCCTTTATAGCCTTCCTTGAAGGGCTGCAGGAAACAGCAAACAATATGATCAGGGCGGTTAAGCCTGACAAAAATACTCTCCCGCTCCTTTTATTCTTTCTCATTATGCTCAATTAGTTTTTTTTCGCTGATCTTTTTATTCAGAAATTCGGATCCTTCTCCCTTTGTTTTAGCCTTATTCCAGTATTCGAGCGCTTTCTCGGGTTCTCCAAGCTTATACAGCACATCGCCATAATGTTCAAGGACCTCGCTGCTGACGTTTTCTTTATCTTCCAGTGCTTTCCCTATCCATTTTTTTGCCTCTTTTGTTTTTCCCAGTTTATACAGGACCCAGCCATAGGTATCTTCAAAGGAAGAATTGGCAGTATCGAGTTCAACGGCTTTTTTGGCCATTTTCTCAGCCCTTTCCAGTTCTGTTCCCCTGACTGAAAGGTAATAGGCGAAATTATTAAGGACGTATGGATTATTGTCTTTTGCTTTTAAGGATTTCTCATAAGCTTTGTCTGACTCTTCGGTATTTTTCAGGGAATGCCAGGCATCTCCCAGGTACATGTAAAACTGCGCAAGAAGGTCATCATTGTTGACCACAAGCTTCACCCCGTATTCAAGGACTTTAATTCCATCTTCATATTTTTTCATCTGGACTGCTCCCAGCCCGGTGAACAGGTAAACGATGCTCTGGTCTGGAAACAGTTCAATGGCCTTTTTACCATGATCATACAGGGCCTGGTATTCGCCAAGCTGGAGTTCAAGGCGGAGAAGCTCCTCCCATACAACATACTTGCTTGAATCAAGGCTGATAACCTTTAAAAAGGCATCCCTGGCTTCAGCATACTTTTTATCCTGTGACAGCAGGTCACCGTAAATCGACCATGCTTTCGGATTATCGGAATGAGTCCTGATCATAATGCGCGAAAGTTCAAAAGCTTGTTCCTTAAGCTGATCGTAGATCTGGTTGATGGTGTAAAAAGAGAGCAAAATAGTCACCTTGGTATCCACATCAAGGTTTGGGTTTGCGAAGCCAAGTTTAAGTTCTTCAAATGCTTTTTCCTTATTCCCGGTCTTACGGTAATAATCGGCCATCGACATATGGATATAAGGATTGTTCGGATCTTTCTCTGCCACCCGCTTATAGAGCTCAAGGGCTTTAGCCTGTTGGTTGTTGCCCATGTAGAACTCAGCGAGCATAGAAAGGTAGCGCGGTTCATCGGGGAAAGCGTTTATCAGTCCCTGCAGCTCTGCTTCAGCTTTTGCAATATTCCCGAGGTGAAGGTAGATTTTCTCTTTCTGAAGCGAGATCTCCTCATTTTCCCCGGCCTTTTCTTCAATCACGTCGTATGTTTCAGCGGCTTTTTTTTCTTCTCCCACATTGAGGTAAAGTGCCGCAAGCTCAAAATAATAATCCAGTTCCGCAGGGTATTTTTTTACCAGGTTCTCATAAATGCCCACTGCTTCTTTATCCTTTTTGATCTGCTGGCATACCTCGGCAAGAAAGATCTGGAAGTATTTATTTTCAGGATCAAGGCTGATGGCATCCTTCAGAAGGTCGTATGCTTCTTCGTATTTCTCACTGGCCGCAAGCAGCCTGGCGAGTTCAAATTTTCCCGTTGCATCTTCGGGGTAATGCTGTACATAGGATGTGAACAACTGCAAAGCTTTATCGGTATTCCCAAGCAAAGCTTCCTTCTTGGCATCAAGAAGGAGGGCTGTATTTTCATTATCGGCAAGGGATTTGTCGCCTGAATGCTTTCTCCCGTGTTTTATCCTGCCTGAATCAGGTTCTTCGCTGCGGATCGTCAACGGTGGGCTGGCGACGGCGCCGAGGCAGGCCAGGAGAAAAATATACGCTATTATAATTTTTTTAAGCTTCATTTCTTTTATTAATTCAACCACTTGTTGTTTGGTTACTGGTGGTTATTCACTAGTCCCTGCTCCCTGCTCCCTGTTCCCTGTTCCCTGCTCCCTGCTCCCTGTTCCCTGCTCCCTGCTCCCTGTTCCCCGTTCCCTGTTCCCCGTTCCCCGTTCCCTGTTCACTTCTCCCCCGTATGCCCAAATCCCCCGGCCCCCCTGCTTGTTTCTTCCAGTTTATCCACCTGCGTCCATTCAGCCTGCTGGTGAGCTGCAATGATCATTTGTGCAATCCTGTCACCGTCCTTAACCACGAAATCCTCATTAGATAAGTTAATGAGAATGACTTTGATCTCACCCCTGTAATCGGCATCTATCGTGCCCGGGGTATTCAGTACAGTAACGCCTTTTTTAATGGCCAGGCCGCTGCGGGGCCTTACCTGGGCTTCAAACCCCAGCGGGAGTTCAATGAATAATCCTGTAGGGACCAATGCTCTTTCGAGGGGTTTCAGAACCATATCGCCGGCGATAAAAGCCCTGAGGTCCATGCCTGCTGAAGCCATGGTTTCATAAGCCGGCAAAGGATGGTGGGAATTGTTTACTATCCTGATTCTCATAGGGAATTTTGAGGTGCAAAGGTAATAAAAATCTCAATCGGGGGCCTTGGAAAGGCGGGGCTTTTCGACCAGGAAAGCAGTAAGCAGGAAAACCATAAGCAATCCGGTATGAAACAGGATGCGGAATACGGGATGCGGAATGCGGAGATAGAAGCTGATTATGTAAAGAAGCAGTGCCAGCCCTGTGTAGCCAATGGCTTTCCCGATTCTGTAAGGAACCGGGTAATATTTTTGTCCGAGCAGGTAAGCGATCAGCATCATTGACCCGTAGCAGATAAACGTAGCCCAGGCCGAACCAACATACCCGTGAATGAAATGGTCGGGGCTGAGAGGGATCCACCAGAAGTTCAAAGCCAGTGTGATAACAGCTCCTATAAGGGAAAGCCAGGCGCCCCAAATCGTTTTCCCGGTAAGCTTGTACCAGATGGAAAGATTGTAATAGATTCCTAAAAAGATGTTGGCAAACATCAGAATGGGGATGACAGCCTTGCCTTCCCTGAAATCTTTTCCTATAAGGCGGATGAAGATATCGTCGAGATACAACATGGTGACCAGGAATACCGTGGAGATTGCGATGATGAAATAATCCATGATACGGGCATAGGTCAGCCTGGCATCCTTCTCCCTGGCATGGGCAAAAAAGAAGGGCTCTGCGGCAAAACGGTATGCCTGCACGAATAAAGTGATCAGAATGGATATCTTGTAACAGGCGCTGTAGATCCCAACCTGTGCCTCTGTGAGTTCCCGCGAATACGGAAGCAGATATCTTAGCATGAGCCGGTCGAAAGTTTCATTAACCATCCCGGCAAGTCCAGCAAACAGTAACGGAAAAGCATAAAACAGCATCTGTTTCCATAATACCTTATGCATCTTCCATTTCATATTCAGCAGCATGGGCAATAGTAAAACAAGGGTAATTATGCTGGCAGCAAGGTTAGCGATGAAGACATATTCTATACCCCAGTCGGGACGGTATACCAGGCATAAAACCCCATGGATTGAAGGATAATGCTGCCAGGCATACGGACAGGCTACAATGAAGAACAGGGTCAGTCCTATATTTGTAAAAATGTTGACCATTTTCAAAGTCGCGAACCTTGCAGCCTTATTTTGGGAGCGCAGCCTTGCAAACGGGATGGCAACCAGGGCGTCGAGACCGAGGATCCAGGCAAACCATATAACGTATTTTGCCTGCAGGGGATAATCTATCCATCCTGCAATGGTCCCTGAAAATACGCTGGCCAGGAAAATGAAAGAACCGGAAGTAAGCAGGAGTGAAATCATCCCGGTGCTGAAGACGCTGTCTTTATCCTCTTCTTTTTCACTGAAACGGAAAAATGCAGTTTCCATCCCATAGGTCAGTACCACCATCAGGAAAGAGGCATAGGAATAAAACACACTGATAGTGCCGTACTCGGCCTTTGAGAATATCCTCGTAAGCAGTATGACCAGGAGGTATTGCAGGAACCGTCCCAGGATCGTGGGGATCCCGTAAACAGCAGTTTGTGAGGCAAGGCGCTTGATTGACGACATTCGTTGGTGAATTGTGACTGGTGACTAGTGACTAGTGAAGGTGAATGATAACTATTCACTGTTCACTGTTCACTGTTCACTGTTTAAGTAAGTGTTCAAAATTAATCATATTTTTGGGCTGATAAAGAAACGATGCCAAAGTCAAAATATTACGTCGTCTGGAATGGACGGAACCCGGGGATCTACGAGGGTTGGGACAAATGCAGGGAGCAGGTTGCCGGCTTTAACGGTGCAAAGTTCAAGGGATTTCCCACGAAAGACCTTGCCCTTAGTGCATTCAGCGACGATCCCCGTAAGTATATGGAGAAAGGGCTTCAGTCCCCTAAGAAAATACTCTGCAGCAATCCCCTGGTAGGCGAACCTGTTGCCGACAGCATCTGCGTAGATGCAGCCTGCAGCGGGAACCCGGGTGTGCTTGAATACCGTGGCGTTGATACAGCTTCAGGCGCCGAACTTTTCAGGGTAGGTCCCTTCCCTGAAGGAACCGTAAACATTGGAGAATTCCTTGCAGTGGTCCATGCCCTGGCCTACCTGAAACAAAGGGATTCCGACTGGCCTGTTTATTCCGATTCCCGCACAGCAATTGCATGGCTCAGGAAACGTGCAATCAATACGAAACTTGAAGTTTCGGATAAAAACCGGGAGCTTTTCAAACTTGTGGAACGCGCCCTGAACTGGCTCAGGAACAACACCTGGAAGAACCAGGTTAAAAAATGGGAAACTGAATACTGGGGCGAGATCCCTGCCGATTTCGGGAGGAAATAAAGATTTTTCCTTTTTTTAATTCAATTCCTTTTTTTCACTACCTTTGAAGATAGTCCGGTAATTATCCCTCTTTCACCTTTGCCTTCTCAATGTCCAGTGCTGATGACATCTTAGATTCCGAGATCCTGCGCCAAAGAGCGGAAGATCTGCTGAAAAATAAATTAAAAAAAACGGTTTCGCCGCTCTCTGAAGCCGATATCCTTAAACTTGTTCACGAACTGGAGGTGCACCAGATAGAACTTGAATTACAAAATGATGAACTCCTGGTAGCAAAAATATCCGCCCAGCGTGCAGCCGAAAATTATATTGACATGTTTGACTTTGCCCCTGAGAGCTACCTGATCCTTTCAGAACAGGGAAGGATCAGGGCGATCAACCTGCAAGGGGCTAAAATGCTCGGCAAAGAGCGTTTGTATTTACAGGGCGCCTCTCTCTTATCACACCTTGAAACTGAAAGCAAGTTGATCTTTAACAACTTCCTTGCAAAAACATTTAAGAGCAACAACAAGGAAACATGCGAAGTCATCCTGTTAAGCGAAGGCCATAAAGTCAGAGTCAGGCTTTCAGGCGTCGTCAAGGCACATAATGATCAATGCCATCTGATTATGATGGAGATTCCTACCGGTTTCGAAAGGAAGTGATTACGGGATAGCTGGATTACTGGACAGCTGGATATTTTAGACGGGATAAAAGGCATCGGGGATGTGCCGGATCTCAGAACCATGCTCATCAGCAATCACAGAAATAACGTCAAACCTCACTTCCCCCTGAAATGCCCTGAATTTCACATAGGCATTGGCTGCCCTGATCAGATGTTTTTGCTTTGAAAGTGTTACCCATTGCTCAGGTTCACCAAAAAAAAGGGTGTTCCGGGTTTTAACTTCAACGATCACCAGCGTTTTTCCGTCAATGGCAACTATGTCGAGCTCGGCTTTTCCTGCCCTGAAATTCCTTGCCAGGAGGTTATACCCTTTTGAGAGCAGGTATTCTGCTGCGAGTTCTTCACCCTTTTTACCGAGTTCGTAGGACTTCGACATTGTTTTTGATTATTTGGCCCGGATGCCCTATATCCAGCTATCCAGTAATCCAGTTATCCAGCAATCCAGCTATCCAGCTAAAACCCCAGCTCCACCTCCTCATCCACTATCAGTTTCACCCGCCGGCCCAGGATCATGGCTACATTTTCAGGACCGTGCCCCGCGGGGAAATCAAAACAAACCGGGTATTTGTATTCCTTAACTGCTTCGTAAATGATCTGGTTGGCTGTTTTGCCAAAGGGGATAGTATTGTCTTTCATATCCTGCATGCTGCCGGCGACAAGGCCTTTGAGATCCCTGAGCATTCCGGCACGCTTCAGGCTCATCATCATACGGTCTATATGATAGAGATATTCGTCGAGATCTTCTAGAAACAGGATCTTTCCTTTAGTTTCGATCTGGGACTGAGATCCCATCAGGCTGTATAAGATCGACAGGTTCCCTCCTGCAAGGATTCCTTCGGAAGCGCCTGTGCGGTCAAGGGCGCCAAGCCGTTTGGCATAGATGATCTCTTCGCCGAACAATGCCTTCCTTAGTGTTTCAACGGAAGTCGCCCCAAGCCTGTTTTCAGGCATATTAACAGGCATGGTCGCATGCAGGGTTTCAACTCCGAAATGCCGGTGAATATGTGAATGCAGTACCGTCATATCACTGTATCCCACAATCCACTTCGGGTACCTCAGGAATTTCGTAAAATCAAGCTTGTCGATGATCCTCACCGTGCCGTACCCTCCCCTGGCGCAAATTACAGCCCTGATCGAAACATCATCGAGCATAGTCTGCAAATCCTTCTGCCTCTGGGCATCGCTGCCTGCAAACTGGTTTTCAATATTGAAAACATAGGATCCCAGTATGACTTCAAGCCCCCATTTCTGGAATAATTTCATTGACGGATGGACTTCTTCGAAAGAGATAGCCCTCCCCGGCGCAACAATTGCGATCCTGTCGCCTCTCTTCAGGTATGGTGGCTGAATCATATGCACAAATGTAAAAAATTGATTCGTATCTTTGCCTCTTGTTTTACTGATTATGGAAAGACCGGAGTATAAACGCTATACTGTAACTTCTGCGCTTCCTTACGCCAACGGGCCGATTCACATTGGCCACCTGGCCGGGGTTTATGTCCCTGCGGATATTTTTGTTCGTTTTCTGCGGATGAACGGTGAGGATGTGATCTTTATCGGGGGGTCCGATGAACACGGGGTGCCTATCACGATCAAAGCATTGCAGCAGGGAGTGTCTCCCCAGCAGATCGTGGATAAATACCACGGCATCATTAAAAAATCGTTTGAGGAATTCGGAATTTCTTTCGATATCTACTCCCGCACTTCCAATCCCATGCACCATGAAACCGCATCGGCATTCTTCAGAAAGATGTACGATGCAGGGCAGTTTATAGAAAAGGTCTCGCAACAATATTACGACGAAGCCAGCGGCCATTTTCTTGCCGACAGGTATATTACCGGCACCTGCCCTAACTGCGGGTTCGAAAAAGCTTACGGGGACCAGTGCGAGAAATGCGGATCATCACTGAATGCCACCGACCTCATCAACCCGAAATCGGTGCTCAGCGGCAACCAGCCGGTTATGCGCGAAACAAGGCATTGGTTCCTCCCTTTGGATCAATATGAACCCTGGCTCAGGGAATGGATTCTTGAAGGGCATAAGGATGACTGGAGAACGAATGTTTACGGGCAGTGTAAATCATGGATAGAACAGGGGCTCCAGCCCCGTGCCGTGACCCGCGACCTCGACTGGGGGGTGAAAGTCCCGGTGGAAGGTGCCGAAGGCAAGGTTTTATATGTTTGGTTTGACGCCCCGATAGGATATATCTCTGCAACCCGCGAACTGAGGCCCGATTGGGAAAAATACTGGAAAGACCCTGAAACCAAGCTGGTGCATTTTATCGGGAAAGACAATATCGTATTCCATTGCATCATTTTCCCGGCCATGCTTAAAGCCGAAGGAACATATATCCTTCCCGACAATGTGCCGGCCAACGAGTTCCTGAACCTTGAAGGCGACAAGATCTCCACCTCGAGGAACTGGGCGGTATGGCTTCATGAATACCTTGAAGAATTCCCGGGCAAACAGGATGTTCTGCGTTATGTGCTCACTTCAAATGCACCTGAGACCAAGGACAATGATTTTACCTGGAAAGATTTCCAGGCGAAGAATAATAATGAGCTGGTTGCCATTCTCGGGAATTTCGTCAACCGCACCATCGTCTTGACTCATAAATATTTTGACGGAAAGGTTCCCCCTGCAGGGGAGTTTTCCCTGGCCGATCTTGCAGCCTTTGCTGAAATGAAACTCTTTCCTGCCAGGATCGCGTCCAGCCTGTACGCTTACCGTTTCCGTGAAGCCCTTGCCGAAATGATGAACCTGGCAAGGCTTGGGAATAAATACCTTACCGATAACGAGCCCTGGAAACTGTATCCAACCGACAAGGAAAGGGTTGCAACAATTCTTAATGTTTCTCTCCAGATCTGTGCAGAGTTATCTATTGTGGCCGAACCCTTCCTGCCGTTCTCGGCTGCAAAGATCAGGCAAACGCTTAACCTGGGATCCTACAGCTGGAAGGATGCCTTGCTTTGTAACTGGATGGTGCCCGGGCAGAATATAAATCCGCCCTCATTGTTATTTGATAAAATTGACGACGAGATCATTCAGAAACAGGTTCAGAAACTTATGGACACCAAAGCAGCCAATATAGCAGCCCAGGCTGTAACCAGCCTTAAACCTGCAAAGCCCGAAATCGTTTATGATGATTTTACTAAAATGGATATACGGGCGGGAACCATCCTGGAAGCTGAAAGAGTTCCCAAGACCGATAAACTGTTAAAGCTGAAAATTGATACAGGTATTGACCAGCGTACCGTGGTATCGGGTATTGCGACATATTTCAAGCCTGATGATATTATTGGCAGAAGGGTCAGCATCCTTGTTAACCTTGCCCCCCGCAAACTCAAAGGTATTGATTCCCAGGGGATGATACTGATGGCCGAAAACCCTGATGGTACTTTATTTTTTGTTACTCCGGATGTGGGAACCCAAAACGGAGGCGATATAAAATAAAATATTATACCTTTGCACCCCCATTGGCCCCGTAGTTCAATGGATAGAACGGAAGTTTCCTAAACTTTAAATATAGGTTCGATTCCTATCGGGGCTACTGAGAAAATCTAAAAAAGCTGGTAATCAATCGATTCCGGCTTTTTTATTTGTCAGCTGATCCATCCCCAATGGTAATTCAATAGTGAATGTGCTCCCTTTTTCAGGATCGCTGGTAATCTTAATATTCCCTCCGTTCATCTCAACGTACTCCTTACACAGTATAAGTCCGAGGCCGGTCCCCGATTCTCCCGAGGTGCCTTTTGATTTGTAGTTTTCCTCTATCCTGAACACTTTGTCAAGGACATCGGCTGTCATTCCTATGCCATTGTCCTGTATTACCACATGAACTATATCTTCATTTGCTTCAAGGAAAACATTAACCCGGCCTCCCGGTCTGGTGAATTTTATTGCGTTTGAGATTACATTGCGCACTGCCGTCTGGATCATGTTTGGATCGGCAAATATTTTAACCTCGGCCGATGCCTTAAATTCAAGTACAATGTTCTTTAATTGAGCCGCATGGTCGAGCAGTGAGATTGTTTCAAGGATATGCTCGTTTAAAATAAAAAGTTTCTTTTTGGGATGAATGGAACCCGACTCAAGCTGGGACCATTCGAGAAGTCTTTCGAGCAGGTGATAAGTCAGGTGACTTGTCTGGGATAAGGAGTTGACGGCCATTTCGCGTTCCTGCTCACTGAGGTCAGGCTCGTTTTTCAATATGTCGGAAAATCCCAGGATCGAATTGAAAGGCGAACGAAGGTCGTGTGCGAGAACAGAAATAAAACGCCTGAGTACAAGATTTGACTGGTCGAGTTTTGCGACAACCTGGTTAATTTTCCTTCTTTGCTTCTGCTGGAAAACCAGGAAGACCGCAGCCGATATAAGAATGAAAAACAGGAAAATGGAGAGGATCAGGGTAAATTTAAATTGTCCTTTTGTGATCTGCTGCTCGTATTCAAGGCGCTTATTTTCATCATTCCTTTTTTCTATCTCGATACGGTTATCGAAATCCTGCACCTGGACCAATACACGCTGGGACAACAATTCTGATTCAATCCGGGAATACAGTTCAAGGTATTTGCATGCTTCCTTGTACCTTCCTGTTTCCTGGTAGGTTGACGAAAGGTTCTTGCATGCCATCCAGATATACTGGGGTATGCCGGCTTTCCTGGCCAGTTCCAGGGCTTTTAAATTAGCTTCTTCTGCTTTCCCGTATTTTTTAAGCTTCTCATAATTCGAACCCATATTGGCAAGGGTCAATGCCATGTCGACAGGAGCCACCTCACTGAGTATTGGGAGGGCCTGGTTGTAATAATCGATAGCTTGCTGATAATTTCCCTTTTTCGACTCGATTGAGCCAAGTATATTCAGGTTGTTGGATATACGGCCCCGGAGGTTCAGATTCCTGGCGATTGACAGAGAAAGCAAGGCGTATTTGGAGGATGAATCAAGGCTTACTTTTAAATCTTCATAATAGGAGGCTGACAGCCTGTTATATACCGATGCAAGCAAACTGCTGTCATTCACTTCCCTCAGAATCTTGAGTGCTTTGCGGAAATAATCATAGCTCTTGTCATACATTCCGTTTGCACGCAGGATATCACCTATCCTTGAAAGCGATCTTATACTTTCCTTTGTTTTTCCATTATCCTCATAGAATTTCAATGCCTTCAGCGAAAGATGCATGGCCGAATCAAGTTTTCCTCGGTATGTGTCATAATCGGCCATAACGACCAGGGTGGAAGCGATCATTTCATCCTGTAAATTCAGAGAATCGGCTAATCTGACGGCTCTGTTATAAAAAGACTGGGCTGCCGCTCCATCTGAATCATCAAGCACCCGGCCTTTTCTGATCATATTGTGCACCCTTACCGAATCATGGCCTGAGCCGGCAAACCCATACATAGCGGCACCTAAAAGCAGGCTTAACAGAATGAGTTTTTTTCTGAAAGATTGATTCATCAGGTGATTTGAAATTTATGAAATGGATTCCTGTGCGCTAAGGTAATGTATTGTTTTGGCAAAATATATTTGATACCTGTTTAATTTTATTAATTTTGAATGTATAATTATTAATTTGGTACTTGATTTTCAGTCATCCGTTTAATTTTTTTAAAACAAACGTAATCCTGGTAAGTTTAGAAAAAATGTAAGTTTGAACTTAAAAACATCCGACATGAAAAAAATTTTACTCATTTCCGGCATTTTGATTTCACTCTATGCCTGTTCTCCTGATGTTGCGACTTTCAGCCAGTTGCAGGACCGTAATGGCGTTTTTTACCTTGCCAACAAAGATAAACCCTTCACCGGGGAGGTATCAGAGTATAATAACGGGAAAGTTACCCTGCAGGGAAGACTCGAGAAAGGATTGCGTGAAGGTTTATGGGTCCATTATTACCCAAACGGGCAAAAGCAAATGGAAGGAAATTACAAAGAAGGAGTCAAAGACGGTACCTGGACATACTGGCACGACAACGGGCAGCAGCAGGCTGTAGAAATGTATAAATATGGCAAGCTGCTTTCGAGTGAGGGTACCCTGGTTGATTCCGTCAAGCCTGCCGCCACTCCTCCGCCGGCAGCGGTCCAGGAAGAGAAAGCCGTTGCCGCGCCAAAACCATCTAAACCCCGCGAAGCAAAGCCCCGCGAAGTAAAAGTGGAAAAAGCACAGGAACCTGTACCCTGGACGCAATTGAAGGGCGGTGCGATAAAATTCCTCGACGGGGCTCCTTATACCGGGCCTGTGGTAGGTTTTCATAAAAACGGCCTGAAAGATTTTGACGGATATTTAACCAACGGGAAGAAAAGCGGGAAGTGGACTTATTATGACAGCAAGGGAAATCCCAAGGTTGATAAATACTATTAAACTCCTTTAATCTTTTTCACTATATCCCTGTTTATAAGTTCTCGTTTAAAACGCGGGACTCTATAAAGCTTTGCTTTTACTTTGCAAAGTAATGGCGCAATACTTTATCCCTGCGGCGGTTTTACTTTCGTTCCTGATCCTGGTAGTTCCCGGGAAAGTGCGCTATTATTATACCCTTTCTCTTATCCTGTTTATCATTCTTGTTACCTCGATCCCTGCCATACTTCAATTTCTTTCACTTCCTGTTGCCGCCAGCCTTAAAACGGGATCGGCAATTACGGCAAGCCTTCAGGCCACAAACTGGATTTTCAAAGGAGACCTGGGGGAACTCCGTTTCACCATCGATAAGTTAAGTTCCTTTTTCATCCTTGTAACCAATTTTACAGTGCTTACAGGAATGCTCTACTCGAGGGGCTATCTCAAGGCATATGAAAAAACCAAAAACCCGGCCCAGTTTTCACTTCATTATTTCAGCTATGCATGGCTTCACCTTTCCATGCTTGCCGTGTTAACCCTGCGTGACGGTCTTTCATTTCTCATCGCCTGGGAACTGATGGCCGTTTCTTCTTTCATGCTGATTTTATTCGAGGCTGAAAAACGGTCAACCCTAAAAACAGCAGTCAATTACCTGGTGCAGATGCATATAGGTTTTGTTTTCCTGCTGATTGCATTCCTTATCACTGAAGCCGGCACAGGCCTGATGAGTTTCGATGCACTTCCATCATGGTTTTCAAATCACGGCAACACCGGGCTTTTTCTTCTCTTCTTTGCAGGTTTTGGCATTAAAGCAGGGTTCATGCCTTTCCACACCTGGCTCCCCGAAGCACATCCCGCCGCCCCCTCACATGTTTCGGGGGTGATGTCGGGGGTGATGATCAAAATGGGGATCTACGGCATTTTCCGTGTATTGACTTCGATACAGTCCGACTGGTACAGCATTGGCCTGGTACTGCTGATCGTCTCGGCGGGTACAGGACTACTGGGCATTTTATTTTCAACAGCCCAGAAAGACATTAAACGGATCCTGGCTTATTCCACCATCGAAAACATAGGGATCATCGGCCTGGGAATGGGCCTTGGATCAATCGGGATTGCCTTGCATAATCCCGTTCTTACCGTTCTGGGCTTCACTGGCAGCCTGCTGCATGTCCTTAACCATTCACTGTTTAAATCCCTTCTTTTTTACGGCTCGGGCTCGGTTTTCAGGGCAACCCATACAAGGAATATCGAAGAGCTGGGAGGGCTGGTGCATTCGCTTCCGCGCACTGCAGGCTTATTCCTTTTCGGCTCGGCCGCTATCTGCGCTCTTCCTCCCCTGAACGGTTTTATCTCGGAATTCCTCCTGTATGCAGGGTTTTTTAAAGGCCTTGGCGCAGGGAACGAATACCTGTCTATCCTCTTCCTTCTGATCATCCTCAGCCTTACTCTGATAGGAGGACTGGCCATTTTCAGCTTCTCAAGGGCTTTTGGCATAAGTTTTCTCGGAAACCCCAGGAAAGATATCCATATACAACCTGACACTGTCACAAGGGACATGATCTTTCCCCAGTTACTGATTGTATTTGTGATCCTCGGGATCGGACTGATGCCACTTGTATTTATCACTCCCATCGCCGGGCTTGTCGAAAGCCAGTTCCATCCCGGGGCTCTGCCTGAAGGCATATTTCCTGCCGCCGCATTAAGTAAAATCAGTCTTTTCGGGCTTATCCTGGTAAGTCTTGTTACCGCAATTCTTTTGTTAAGATTACGCTTGCTGAAAAATCGGGAAGCCACATACGGTCCGACCTGGGGTTGCGGGTATACCGATGGGACAGCCAGGCAGCAATACACCGGGACTTCATTTGCAGGGAACCTCTCGGAGCTGGCCCAGCCTGTGTTGCAAAACAGGGAGGAGTTCAGGGCCATTGCGTCTGAGGATATCTTCCCGCACAAACGTTCAATGCATATTCAAACCGGCGATATTTTCAGCAAAGGCCTGGGCAAGCTCACCGACCTGTCGTGGCTGGTACTGAAAAAGCTGGCCCGGCTTCAAACCGGCAACATCAGGCATTATGTGCTCTATGCATTTATTTTTATCCTCCTGATCTTTGTACTTCTTTATCTGAAACTGATATGACAGGCACCCTGCTGGCTATAGTATCTGCAATCTTTTTCCCCGGGATTATCCTCAGGGTAAAAAGCATTGCAAGCGGCCGCAAAGGGCCGGGGTTACTGCAGCCCTGGAAGAACATTATCCTGTTGTTCAGGAAAAGCAGCGTATTCAGCACAACCACCAGTTTCATCTTCAGGCTGGCCCCTGCCGTTTACCTCGCTACCATCTGTTGTGCCCTGATGCTGCTGCCTTTCCCCGGTATGCCTTCTGCATTTGGATTTGAAGGCGATTTCATCCTCTTTGCGTACCTGCTGGCCCTTGGCAAACTCCTCTTCATTCTTGGCGCACTCGATACCGGGAGCAGCTTCGAAGGCATGGGCGCCAACCGCGAAGCCCTGTATTCCATGCTTACCGAACCGGCTTTTTTCATTCTGCTCGGAACCCTGTCCCTGCTTTCTGGACAACTGTCAATTCAGGGTATCTTTTCCCATTTCCAGTTTGCAGGCCAATTCTCCCTCATCGCCGGAGCCATTTCAATTTACCTCCTGGTTCAGATCGCTATGATCGAAAATAGCCGTATGCCTGTTGATGACCCTAAAACACATCTCGAACTCACCATGGTCCACGAAGTAATGGTACTCGATTACAGCGGCGTCGACCTGGCCCTGATACAGACCGGGACAAACCTCAAATTCGTATTGTACGGCGGACTGATCGCCAATTTTTTCATGCCGGCGAACAGTGACTGGTTGCCATTGACTGCAGCCATTCAGGGTTCACCCTTCACGGTTCACCTGATGGCAGCCCTCCTGAATGTTTCCATCTTTATGGCAGTACAGGCCATGTTTGCTGCTGCCATCGGGCTCATGGAATCATTCCGCGCCAGAAAAAAGCTGGCTAAAAATCCGCAGTTCATCGTCACCCTGAGCTCCATCGCCCTGATCGCTTTTATCCTTGTACTATTATTAACCCGCAACCTCATCCGCTGATATGACCTCAATGCTCATCATCGTCTTTGCGATCAGCCTGATCTACCTCAGCGTTACCGAGAGGTTCAGGATATACGCAGGACTTGTCGGCCTGCAGGGGTTGTTGCTGTTTGGTTTATCCTTTTTGCAGCTCGACAGGATCACCCTCGCCACTGTGCTTTTTGTCGCTATTGAAACCCTGCTGTTTAAAGTGATCGTAGTGCCTTACCTGCTTTTTACAGTGATCCGGAAAACAGGTGTTGCAAGGGTCCACGAAAAAGCCCTGCCGTCTTTCTATTCACTGTTATTTGTGACCATGGGGCTGTTGCTGAGTATAGTGGTTTCATTCTCAATGAATACCACCCCCTATAACCTGCTGTTTTTTATTGTTTCATTCTTTGCCGTATTTACCGGGCTGTTCCTTATCATTTCGCACAGGAAGATCTTTTCGCACCTGGTTGGGTTCCTGGTGATCGAAAATGCAGTGCTGCTGCTTTCGCTGGCCATTGGCAGCGAGATCCCCATGCTTATTAACCTCGGGATACTTCTGGATATCTTTGTGAGCGTGCTCATACTGGGGATCTTTGTAATGCGGCTGAGGCAACAGACCGATGACCTAACGATTTTGAAAGATGATTGAGGCTGCTTACATATTCATCCTCTTTTTCGCCATCTCCCTGGTGCTTGGCCTGGTTGTCGGACTTATCCATTCAAAACCTCTTGCGCGGGCGCTTACATCATTTTACACCCTTGTCCATATCGCATTTACGATCTATTGCTGGATGCACAGGGGTGAAACGGTCCTCGATTATTTTACATTCGACACCCTGGGACTGCTGCTGCAGTCGGTGCTTTCAATCCTTAGCATCACAACGGTTTACCATGGATTTATTTATGTAAAAAATGATCCGCCGAGGATTTATGCAATTTATCACGCTGCCCTGATTGCCCTCATCGCTTCGATGACGGGAGCATACCTGGCCAACGGGATGACCACGGTATGGATCTTCGTGGAAGCCACGACGCTTGCCGTAGCTGCCCTCATCTACCATGACCGCACAGCCATTGCCCTTGAAGCTACCTGGAAATATGTTTTTGTTTGTTCAATAGGTATCGCCCTCGCATATATCGGCATTCTTTTCCTGGGGTTCACAGTAAGGGATGCCCGCCTCCTGCATCTTTCATTTTCTTCCATCACCGAAATTGCCCGCATGGCAAACCCTCTGTACCTTAAGATCGCATTTGTTTTCGTACTCGTGGGCTACAGCACCAAAATGGGTCTCTTCCCGATGCATACGGTGACCGTGGATGCGCATACCGTGGCTCCCCCGCCTATCAGCGCTTTTATTTCAACTACCCTGATGAACGTAGGGTTCCTGGCTATTTTCCGTATTTATGCCCTGTTCTCGGCTACTCCCATCCTGCCGTTCATGAACCATGTGCTGCTCCTTTCGGGCTTCCTCTCACTCCTGATCTCGGCCGGGTACATGCTTAAAGCCAAGCACAACAAACGTATGCTGGCATACTCCAGCCTGGAAAACATGGGTATTGTCGCAATAGCGCTGGGAATGGGCGGTATAGGATACTACGCAGCCATACTGCATATCATTCTTCACTCCTTCGCCAAAGCGGGCCTTTTCTACCAGATGGGGCAATCGTACAAAGTCATGGGCACCTACAATCTTGACGAATCGGGTAATTATATGAATCTTTACCCTGCCGGCGCAACAGCTCTTTTACTGGGACTTCTCTGCATAACTGCAATCCCCCCTTCAGGGATGTTTATTTCGGAACTGCTGATGTTCAAAGCCATGGCCGCAAACGGGGATTACCTTTACCTGGCGGTGGCCGCCCTCCTGCTTTGCTACGTTCTGTATGCCCTGCTTACAAGGGTTTTACATATTGTCTTTTCCCAGCCCCGCACTTCATCGGGCAAACTGCATGAGAAGGTCAATCCCTGGCAGACAGTTTCACAATTCGTGCTGTTCGGCCTCGTAATTTTTATATGCTTTTCCCAGCCGGCTTTTTTCAGGGACCTGATCAATGATATTATTCAAAACCTGCCGCGATGACAATAAATACAAACCCTTTTATTGTTCCGCTCGCCGACATCCCTTTGTTTGATTATCCGGAATTTTTTGCAAAGGTGAATGAACTGATGGCGGATGAGGGATGTCACTGCGTTACATATCACGCTGTACCGCTTGGAGCAGCACTGAGATTTTTTTGCTGTATCGCCACTGACCATAAAAAAGATTTCGTATTGCTTTCCCACGAGCAGGCAGCCCCTCCCATTCCGGTGCTTGATTCTCTCACTGTCTCACATCCTTCATTTCATTTGTATGAACGAGAGATCAGTGAACTATATGGGGTTGAATTTACAGGGCATCCCTGGCTGAAGCCGGTACGTTTGCATAACCAGGAAGCAGGAAGCAGGAAGCAGAAAGCAGAATCCGGCATCATTCATCCTGCATTCCGCATCCCGTATCCCTTTTTCTCCATCGAAGGCGAGGGTATCCATGAAGTGGGTGTAGGCCCCATCCACGCCGGGATCATTGAACCCGGGTATTTCCGTTTCAGCTGCAATGGCGAGAAGGTACTGCACCTCGAAATTCAGCTGGGGTTCCAGCACAGGGGGATGGAAGCGCTGTTCCTGGAAAAGAATACGGGGATACAACGTGCGGTTTTAGCTGAAAGCATTGCAGGCGATACTGCGGCAGGCCACTCACTGACACATGCCCAGCTTCTGGAAACCCTTGCCGGGATTACACCTGTTAAAGCCCTTCAAATAGAACGGATCATTGCACTAGAGCTTGAGCGGATCGCAGTCCATATAGGCGACACGGCAGCACTATGCACCGATATTGGCTACCAGTTCGGACAGGTTGTCAACGAAGCCCTCCGCACCATTGTTATCAATACAACCCAGTCGTGGTGCGGGAACCGTTTCGGGAAAGGACTTGTGCGTACCGGCGGAAGCCATTATCCTTTAGGCGGAGGTTTTATTAAACTCCTGCTTTTAAACCTGAAAGAAGTAGAAGAAAGATACTTGCAGATCACGCATGAGATGTTCACAAACCCCAGCGTTCTCAGCCGTTTTGAAGGCATCGGCAAAGTCAGTGCCCGCCAGGCAGGGATGATCGGCGCTGTTGGCATGGCAGCCAGGAGCAGCGGGGTAAAACGTGATATCAGGTGGTCGCATCCCTTCCAGGCCTTTACTGATATAGTTTATGAGCCCGTAACCCTTCACCAGGGTGATGTCTGGGCCAGGGCCATGCTCAGGAAGCAGGAAGTTGAAAAATCAATTCTGCTGATCAGGGATCTTCTTACGGGAAAGGATTTTGAAAGGGAGCCGGCCCGGCCTGTTTATGAATTAAACCTTCGTCCTTCAAGCTTTGCCTTGTCGCTGGCCGAGGGCTGGAGGGGAGAGATAATGCATTCCGCAGTCACAGACCCGCATGGGAAGATCATTCATTACAAAATAAAAGACCCATCATTCCATAACTGGATGGCGCTGGCGCTGGCTGTAAGGAACCAGGAAATCTCTGATTTCCCCTTATGCAATAAAAGTTATAATTTATCCTATTGCGGACATGATCTATAAAAGATGGCATTAAGCATTATCAGAATATTCCGCCGCCACGGCAGGCAGTACGTGAAAGACCTTCGCAAGAGCTTTATTGCCGAAGGGTTCCGCGGCCGGCCGGTGATCAGCAGCGACATCACACCGGATGAAGAAAAATCGGCCGTGAATGTATGCCCTGTTGGAGCAATCATTTCAGGGCCCTTTACCCTCGACCTGGGGAGATGCGAATTCTGTATGGAATGCAGCTTCGCCTCTGCAGGCAAGATAAGGTTTACCAACGACCACAGGCTGGCAACAAACAACAGGGAGAATCTGATCATAAAAGCCGGGGAAGATATTCCAATTACAATCGACCAGGCCAAGGTAAGGAAGGAGATACGTTCCTATTTCGGTCATGCACTTAAACTTCGGCAGGTATCGGCGGGAGGCGATAATTCGGCCGAAATGGAACTCAATGCAGCGGGTAACGTGAACTTTGACATGGGCCGCTATGGAATTGAATTCGTGGCATCCCCGAGGCATGCCGACGGCATCGTGCTCACCGGCCCCATCAGCGGGAATATGGCTGAAGCCTTACAGATCTGTTATGATGCCATACCTACCCCGAAAATTGTGGTCCTTGCCGGAACGGCGGCCATCAGCGGAGGCATCTTTGAGAACAGCAGGCAAACAAACAGGAACTTCCCTGAAACCTTCAGGCCCGATCTTTATGTACCGGGTAATCCACCCCATCCCCTGACTTTCATCAACGGGATACTGGATCTTACCGGGAGAAAGTGATCGGCCCCCTATTCGTACCTTAATGCATCGATAGGATTTAGGCTTGCAGCCTTGCGGGCCGGGTACCATCCAAAGAAAATACCGATCACGGTCGAAAACATGAACGAAAGTACTATGGACTGGATCGTAATGGTGACAGGCCAGCTCATAATACTGGCTATCACGCCTGAGGCTATGATCCCGAGGCCGACGCCGAGTAACCCGCCGATAAGGCTGATCATCAGGGCTTCGATAAGGAACTGGAGCAATACGTCCCTGCCCCTGGCGCCTACGCCCATCCTGATCCCAATCTCACGGGTCCTCTCGGTAACCGATACCAGCATGATATTCATGATGCCGATACCGCCCACGAGCAGTGAAATACTTGCTATGCTTGCGAGAAGTGCAGTTAAAATACTTGAGGTGGCCGTTGCGGCGCTGGAAATATCAGCCTGTGAGCGGATGCTGAAATCCGGGTCTTCCGAAGGCCCCAGCCTGTGCCTTTCTTTTAAAACCTGGGTGACTTCATCGGTAGCTTCGGGTATCATCTTTTCCGATGTGGCCGACAGCATGATGCTCTGGATATAGGCCACGGTCATCATGCGCACCTGTACCGTGTTGAATGGCGCAATCACGATATCGTCCTGGTCCTGGCCCCATGCATTCTGTCCTTTCGTAGCAATCAGGCCTATGACCTGGAAGGGGATCTTGTTAATGCGGATGATCTTGCCGGTGGGATCCTGGCCTTCACCAAATAAGTATTTATTCACAGTCTGCCCGATCACACATACTTTCGTAGCTGTACGGTCATCGTTCAAAGTAAAGGCTGCACCTTTTTCAATTTCGAGGTTACGGATATTGAAATAATCGGGGTAGACTCCCCACACCGTGGTCCTCCAGTTCTGGCCGCCTGCAATTAACTGCCCGCTGGTCCTTACGGTTGGAGTGGAATATAATACGGCCGGGCAGCGGCTGGAAACCGCTTTGTAATCGTCCATTGTCAGCTTCACGCTTGACCCTGCTTCCATCCTTACTCCCCCGGTCATACTGGCCGAAGGGAACACGGTGAGAAGGTTTGTGCCGAGGTTGGCGATCTGTTTCTGGATGCTTTCCTTGGAACCCTGGCCAATAGCGAGCATGGCAATCACCGATGCAACACCGATGATGATCCCCAGCATGGTGAGGAACGTCCTCATTTTATTCTTGCCTAATGACCTTAATGCCGCCTTTAACTGGTTTCTGAGTTTCATATCGTATCCTCCTCTGATAAAACGGGCATGGTTAAAAGTTCTGCCGCGGCATTACGGGGTTTTTCCACCGTTAAATCTTTTTGAATCCGCCCGTCCCTGAAAGTCACATTCCTGTTCGTATAGGCAGCAATATCGGGTTCATGGGTCACAATTATGACTGTGATGCCCTGGGTATTCAGCTTCTGGAAAATGCTCATTACTTCCACGGATGTGCGTGTGTCGAGGTTCCCTGTAGGTTCATCGGCAAGGATCACAACAGGGTCGTTTACCAGGGCCCTTGCGATTGCAACGCGTTGCTGTTCCCCGCCTGAGAGCTGGCTTGGAAAATGGTGCGCACGGCTGGCAAGGCCCACTGATTCGAGGGCATTAATAGAACGTTCCTTCATTTCTTTCGAAGTGATCTTACTGTTATACATCAGCGGCAGTTCAACATTTTCAAGAGCTGATGTACGGGAAAGAAGGTTGAACGACTGGAATACAAATCCAATCTTTTTATTCCGCAGATGGGCGAGCTGGTCTTTATTCAGTTTCCCCACATCCACGCCATCGAGCATGTATTCGCCTTTCGTAGGTACATCGAGGCAGCCGGCGATGTTCATGAAGGTGGATTTGCCTGAACCGCTTTTCCCCATGATGGCCACAAAATCGCTTTTATAGATCTCGAGCTTTATCCCTCTCAGGGCATGAACTTCGAGGTCTCCCATTTTATAGATCTTGACCAGGTGATTAACCGAAATGATAGTCTCTTTCATATCAGCGTCCTCCTCTTGCGCCGCCGCTTCCACCACCCTGTGGCGGACGACCCATCGTAGGAGCGAACGGGTTTTGCTGCTGGGTTGTTTGCTGGGTTGAACTTGTATTTACAATACCGGTCACCAGTTCATCCCCTTCTTTTAAATTACCTTCAACCTCGGTGGAGCTGTTGTCGGAGATCCCGGTTTTAACACGGCGGGGGAAAAGCAAATCGCCTTGTTTTACCCATACCATGCCCATTTTCTGGCGGTTAAAGCCGCCACCCTGGCCTCCCCAGCCCTGCCGGCCCTGGCCTGCCGACTGCTGTCCGCCACCTGCCGCCTGCTGATTGCCGAATGCCATCTGCCGACCGCCACCCGCTGACTGCTGGCTGCCAACTGCCGGCTGCCGACCGCCGGCTGCCGGCTGCTGTCCGCCGCCGCTGGCCTGGGCTCCATTGCTTGCCGCCATACCCGAACCTGCCGCTCCTCCGCTTCCGCCCTGGCCGCCGAAACCTTGTCCGGATTGCTTGCGGGCCATGAACTTCAGTACCCTTTCGAGCATCTTCTGGGTGGAATCGGGGTATTCTTTCATGTGTTTTTCAAGATAATCCTGTGGCGGCCAGAACCTCAGCGAGGCCGACGGTATTTTAATTACGTTGAGCGCTTCCTGTATCTTGACAGTGAGGTTAGCCGTCATCCCGGGCATAAGCTTCTTGTCGGGATTCGGCACGTCAATAACCACTGTGTAATTGACGACATTCTGCAAGGTCACAGGCTGAAGCCTGACCTGCCTTACCGTTCCCGAAAATGTCTGGTCCATATAAGCGTCAACCCTGAAAGTGACATCCTGTCCGACTTTTATCTTCCCTATATCGGCTTCATCAATGCTGGCCTGGAGCTGCATCTTCGTAAGGTCATTGGCAATGGAAAACAAGGTAGGGGTGCTGAAACTTGCAGCTACCGTTTGCCCCACATCTACGCTCCTCGAAATGACGACGCCAGAGACCGGGGCTATGATCGTGGCATAACGCAGGTTGATATAGGCCCTGTCAAGCGATGATTTTGATGATCTTTCATTGGCCTGGGCAGTTTCATAATCAGAGAGGCTCTGGTCAAAGTCGGATTGCGCTATGACTTTTTGTTCGAGAAGTGTTTTGTTGCGTTCATAGTTGCGCTTGGTAAGCCTGGTCTGAACCTGGGTCCTGAAAAGGCTGGACTTGGCATCCTCCACAGAAGCTGCAAGGAAAGTAGTGTCAAGTACCGCAATAACCTGGCCCTTGCGGACAACCGAATTGAAATCCACAAAAATCTTTGTGATGATCCCCGATACCTGGGTGCCTACGGCAACCGTAGTGTCGGCGCTTAATGTCCCCGTGGCAGTCACCACAACCTGAACGTCGCCTTTTTCAACTTTCCCCGTGCGAAATTCCACTGCTTTTTCAGCCTTCTTTCCGAATATGAAATAAGCCCCTGTGAGCAGGCCAAGAACAACAACAATCAGGATAATCCAATAGGTCTTTTTCATTTGATATAATGAGTTAAATTTTTAAAATGATATTGCCTTCCCCTGGTAAAAATCAAGGATCTTCGACTGAAAAATGAAATTATATTTTGCCTGTATTAAATTCGATACCGAGTTGGTATAGTTGTTTTTCTGGATCAGGTAGTCGGTCACACTCATGACCCCTACATTATACTTCTTCTCTGCATTTTTATAAGTGATCTCTGTGGAACTAAGCTGGATCTTTCCGGCTTCATAAGACCTTGAAGAAGACTTCAGGCTGGTATAGGACTGTTCAATGTTCATTCTCAGCGTCTGCTGGATGTTGAGCTCATTCAGTGCGGCTGTTTTAGAGTTAACTGTTGCCCGTTCAATGCTGCTTTGTATTGACCGGTTACTATATATGGGAATGCTCAGGTTAAGGTTCATTGATTGTCCCACATTATTCCATACCTGCGTGTACCACGGATAACCATCGGCATTGACGTCGGGATTCCTGCCGCTGGAGGCATAGTTTGAACTCATCCCGGCCGAAAAAGTCAACCTCGGCCAACGGGCCCCGGTTGCAATTTTAATTGCCATCAGGGAACTGGAGGTCTTAAGCGAGGCCGATTGGATCTGGGGCATTAAAGCCAGGGCTTTCTGATAGATCACTTCCTTGCTTTGCAGGAGATCAAGCCCGGGTTCAACAAGGGTCGGCACTTCAACATCAAATTTATCGATCACGGGGATCTGCATCAGCTGCATCAGGGTTACCCTTGCAATATCCAGTTGATTCTGCGCATTTACAAATGAAAGATAATCAGTTGCAAGTTGCGACTGGATTTGCAGAAGATCGCTCTCGGCAGCCCTTCCAACATTCAGCATTTTCTGGGTCCTGTCAACCTGCACCGAATCCGCCGCAAGCTGGTTCTGTGCTACTTTGAGGATCTCGTATTGCTGTAATATCTGCAGGTACCCGGTCGTGACACTTAGTATTACTGCATTCTTGGCATTCTCAATGTCAAATTTCCCGGCCTCAATGTTCAGCTTGTATTGCTTGATCGTGTTATTGTTCTGCAAACCATTGAACAGGTTGTAGCTTGCACTTACCCCGTAATTCCCTGAATGGAATGAACCTATAACAAAGCTGTTGGTGGTGGCATCCACATTTTTACCAAAGTTGAATGATTCTCCCACACTGGCGCTCACACTGGGAATACGGTTCGCCCGGGACTGTTCGAGGCTTATCTTGTTCAGTTCATTTGAAAGCCTGCTCTGGTTCACCGAGATGTTACGCTTCAAAGCGGTATCGAGGCATTGCTGGAACGTCCAGGGTGATTTCTGCGCCCATCCCGCAAAGGAGTAGTACATCAGAACGCAAAATAATAAGGTACTTCGTTTCATAGTTTAATGTGTTAATCTCTATTCCATGATCTTGTTCTTCTGAACAAGAGAAAGAAAGTTGTCTTTGTAGTTATCACTGAGAGGAATTTCCCTCCCCCTGATGGAAATAAAGCTCTTATGAATAAAATCGATCTTATTGAAAGCAACGATAAAGGAGCGGTGAACCCTTATGAAATCATGAGGCGGAAGCTTTTCTTCAATCGACTTCATGCTCATCTGGGTCAATACCGGTTTCTCGCCGCAATAAATTTTAACATAATCCTTCAGGCCTTCAATATATAATATTTCCTGAATGTCGATTTTAACGAGCTTGTAATCGGCCCTCACAAAAAGATAATGAGATCCGAAAGCAGGGCCTTTCTGAATTTCTTTCGCTCTCTCCTGTAACTCGAGAAATTCATGGGCTTTATTTACAGCTTTAAGGAAACGGGCGAATGAGTATGGTTTTAAAAGATAGTCGATCACGTCCAGTTCAAATCCTTCAAGAGCATATTTTGAAAAAGCCGTCGTGAAAATAACCATGGGCTTTTGCTTCAGGCTCTTCAGGAACTGTATCCCGCTGATGTCGGGCATCTGGATATCAAGGAAAAGCAAGTCCACAGGCTTTTCCTGCATCAGGTTTAATGCATCGAAGGCATTGGTGTATTTGCCCGCCAGTTCAAGAAACGGGATCTTGCTGATATTGTCCTCAAGCAGGTCAAGCGCAAGGGCCTCATCGTCGATAGCAATGCAACGTATCATTATTTTTTGATTTTTAACATGATGAGATAATTTGATGCCGAATCCTGGATCTCCAGCTGGTGTTTGCCGGGATAAAGCAATTCCAGGCGGCGGCGCACATTCTTCAGTCCTATCCCCGCTTCATCCAGCTTTAAAGTATCTTTCACTGCTGGCTTGGAATTCTCAACCAGGAATGACAACTCGCCAGAAACCGTTTTAAGTTCTATATTGATACTCGACTTATCGTTGTAGCTTACACCGTGTTTAAATGCATTCTCCACAAACGGTATCAGGAGCAAAGGCTCCAGCTGAATTGCCGAGAGGTCGCCTTCAATATCAAATCGGATGTTTACCTTGTCGGCAAGCCTGATTTTCTGAAGTTCAATGAAATTATTAAGATACTCAACCTCCTCCTCCAGGCCTACCTTGTCCTGCCTGGAATCGGTGATCATATACCGCATGATCTGTGAAAGTTTGATGATCGCAGGTTCCGTGTCATCAGATTTTTTTCTTGCGAGGGCGCATATATTGTTAAGTGTATTGAAAAGAAAATGCGGATTAACCTGGGACTTCAGAAAAGCCAGTTCCGAAAGGAGCTTTTCTCCCTGCAGCTCCCTGCGCTCCTTTTCAACCCGGGCCCATTCCCTGGCCAGCCGGATGCTGATCCCGATGGCAATCCCGGTAAGCAGGGGAAATAAAGGCACCCACATGCCCCGGCTGAAAATCGGCTCGGGGCGGTGGTGCCAGTTCTGGACTACCGACACAACAAAATAATAATACAGGTCGACTAGAATGCAGGAGATTACAAGTGTGAGCAGTATAACAAGTATATAGGCCAGGAATTTCTTTTTAAACAGGTATTTCGGGATCAGGATAATGTAATTTAAATAATAAACAATGACAGTCAGAACCGTGGTGGCACCTATCCTCAGGAGATATGAAGGTATTCCCCCCCTGGGTTCCATCAGAAGAAATGGAATGAAAAAAATAAAGACCCAGATTACGCAGTTGATGAGGAAAGTCACCCATGGAGGCCGTTCGGTATTCATGATTGCTTTTATTTGGACGGAACGAAATTAGGCAATTCCATATGAGGTGGCTCGCATATTAGACGGACAAGCTTAATTAGTCGATATTGCCAGATTATTTGCCGATAAGGAATCCATTCTGTACAAGGGGATATTATTTTTGTATTTTTGTTCTATGCTTCATCAACGACAACAACAAAAATTACTACAGAAACTCTCACCCCAGCAGGTGTTGGTGATGCGCTTGCTGCAACAGCCGGTGCTCTCTCTTGAACAAAGGATAAAACAGGAAATTGAGGACAACCCCGCACTGGAGGAGACAACCGATTTGGCTGATCCCGATGAGATCACCGATGAAACTACGCCAGACTCCATTGATGGTGACGAAGACAGCTTTGCCGATGAGGATGACGACCATTCCGAGCTTAAAGCCGATAATGAATTTTCCTATGAAGACTACCTTGACCTGGACGATATTCCCGATTACAAATTAGTTTCAAACAACCGCAGCCCCGACGACGAAGCCTGGGAATCCCCGGTTGTTTCGGGTGTAAGTTTCCAGGAGTACCTCCTGGCCCAGATGGGGGTTCAGAAGATCCCCGATAAAGAGTTCATTATAGCTTCAACAATAATAGGGAACATTGATGAAAGCGGTTACCTCACCCGCGAAATCCCGGCCCTGATCAACGACCTTGCTTTTAACCAGAATATCGAAGCCACGGAAGCAGAAGTGCTGGAAGCCCTGAAACTTATACAAAGTTTTGACCCCCCCGGTATTGCAGCAAGAACACTTCAGGAATGCCTGCTGCTGCAGCTTCAGTACAAGAACGACAGGACCTATGCTACGGATCTTGCAGAAGTGATCGTCAGGTATTATTTTGACGAGTTCTCTAAAAAACATTATGAAAAGATTCTTCAAAAGGCCCATATCACCGAGGAAGAATTAAAGGAAGCTATTGAAGAGATCACCAAACTGAACCCCAAACCCGGGTTCAGTATAAGCGAAGAAGCCAGGAGCAGCCAGTATGTGGTACCTGATTTCGTAATTGCAATCAATGAAGGGGAGATCGAACTGAACCTGAATTCGAGGAATGCTCCCGAGCTTTCTATCAACAGGGAGTATGTTAGCATGCTCCAGGATTATAATCATAAAAAAAAGAAGATCAGCAGCAGCGAAAAAGCAGCCCTCACTTTTATTAAACAGAAAATCGATGCTGCAAGGGGTTTCATAGATGCGATCAAACAGAGACAGGAAACGCTTTATGTTACCATGAAGGCCATACTTGACTATCAGAAAGATTATTTCCAGACAGGCGACGAGACAAGGCTCAGGCCGATGATCCTGAAGGATATATCGAATAAAGTAGGGTTGGATATCAGTACCGTTTCCAGGGTGGCGAATTCAAAATATGTTCAGACGCCATTCGGCACTTTCCTTCTGAAAAGCTTCTTCTCGGAATCATTGCAGAATCAGATGGGTGAAGAGGTGTCGACCCGGGAGATCAAGAAAATATTAAACGACACAATAGAAGGCGAGAACAAATCGTCGCCTCTTACCGATGAGGAACTGGAGGAAATATTGCAGAAAAAAGGGTACAATATCGCCCGCCGCACAATCGCCAAATACCGTAAACAGCTGAGGATTCCCGTTGCAAGGCTAAGGAAGGAACTTTGATCAAACCATGATATGAACAACGGTAGCTCCCTGGCGAGAATCATCTCCGGCCTGTTTCACCCGGTACTTATGCCATTCTTCACCCTTATCCTGATGCTTCAGGCGCATTCTTTCTTTATGGGGCTGCTGCCGCTCAAAGAGATCCTGATCCTGATGGGCTCTGTTTTGCTTACAACAGTAATATGTCCGTTTCTGATGATCTTTTTCCTCTTCAGGGTGAAGCTCCTTTCATCATTATTTATGGAAAAAAGGGAGGAGAGGATCATGCCCCTTCTTTCAATTGGTGTATTTTACTACCTGACACATTACCTGCTAAAAGGTATCAGCCTGTCGGTATTATTCAGCTATTTCATGCTGGGCGCCACCTTGCTCATCATTATCTGCCTGTTCGTAAATTTCTTTTTTAAAATCAGCCTGCATATGGCTGGCATCGGCGGGGTAACAGGCTTTTGGATCGGCATCAGCATAAGGCAGGGGACGCCTCACGAAATACTTATTTCATGCCTTTTACTTCTCTGCGGATTACTTGGTTATGCCAGGCTGGCCGATGGGAGCCATTCCCCGAAAGAAGTTTATGCCGGGCTCTTTCTTGGTGCCGGCACACTGTTTTTCCTGATGATGCTTTGATTAAAAGGGCCTTATCATGAACCCCACGGTGATGGGGTAAATATCGGGGCCTTTCCCTTTCTGGAAAATTGTAGAAAGCTGGTAATACCCGAAAAGGTTGAACCATTTGTAACCAATTCGCAAAGTGGGGCCGTAAGCAAACCTGTCAAGGTTCTTTACATTACGGTATTTAATCCTTACCTGGTCCCTTTCAGGCTGCAAATCGGCCTGGTATTCATCCCCAACATATTTTGTATGGGCAGGCAGCATATAGCCGACCTTGAAGCCCAGCCCTAAAGCAAATTTATACTTGGTCACAAACTGGAATTCTATAGGCAATTCAATATATGGCATGACAAGTTTAGACCTTTTATAACCGACAGTATCATTGATCTTGGTCATAGTCGTGGAGTCGGTATAGCTTTTGAACAGGAAATTGCCATACAGGTTATGAATGGATACCTGCAAGCCGATACCGAAACCGAAATTACTTTTACCGAAAGGAACGCGGTAGGCTACAAGGGCAGTAAATCCCTGGTTGATGGTGCGCGTTTTTAAACCCGAGGGGACATTCATGTAAATATCGGTAAACATCCCGAGCCCCACATGGATCTTTTTCTTAGTTTTCTCATTGAGGATCTGTGATTTGGCAGTCATAGGAAGAACCAGGACTGAGGCAGCCAGGATAATGATTGCCAATAAGGAATTTCGCTGTAGGGTCATATTCATTTAATTATACAACAAAATTAACGCTTTTTTTCCGTATCCATTGCTTATCCCCATAATTTTTGGGGATAAGCGCCTTCACGTATGAGCGACCTGATGCTGTCGACGACAAAAGTCCGGTCTTCCTGGTAGGTCATTCCGAACCATTGTTCATCGCAGGAAAGCACTTTAACGCCGGCCTGTCCCGACTTGATGAGCTTATTTACAACGGAGGGAATATAGAATTCGGCTTTGGGATTTTCATAGTTTTCCCTTATAAAGATTTCAAATCCGGTTTTCAGGTGGCCGAAAAACGAAGGTGTAAACCCCCAGCAATTCATAGAAACGACTGAGTCGGAGGGAATGATAACTGCCGGATGGTCTCCTTCCCTGTAAATAATACCCCCGTCAGTTTTTTCAATACTCGTTCTTTCTACAACATCTATCAGCTCCTGCTTCCCGTTCACCTGGCAGATTCCCCTCGAAACGGAACCAAAATCTGAAAGGGTCCGGTCCACGCGGTAACCAACCATGCAGTAGTCGTTTTCCCGCTCCGCTGCCCAGTTTTTATAGTAGCCGGCAACTGCCTCGTAGGCCTTTCTCCCGTAAAAATCATCTGAATTGATCACAGCGAAAGGCCCGTCAATATGGCCCTCTGCCATCATAACAGCATGACCTGTGCCCCATGGTTTCTGCCTCTCATCGGTGATCAGCGTACCGTCGGGGACCATCCAGATCTCCTGGAAAACGTAATCCACCTCCACATGATCCTGAAGCCTGTTGATAAACATCTCCTTGAACCCCGCTTCAAGGCTTTCCTTGATAACGAAGACCACTTTGCCGAAACCTGATTTCACGGCATCATATATCGAGTAGTCAAGCAGTGTTTCCCCGTTAGGGCCGATGCGGTCAAGCTGCTTCAGTCCGCCGTAACGGCTGCCCACACCGGCAGCAAGGATCAGTAAGGTTGGTTGCATAAGTATTAAGGTTGTGTTTTTTTATGTTTTCAAGATCTTTTAATTATGGATGAGCGAAGCATTTTGCACAAGCGGCATCAGGTGCAGCGAAGCGAAACCGTAGCCGCGGTGCAAAGATGCGAGCGGATTTACCATTTCCTTATCTTATGCCCCCTCACGGCGTAATACAGGATATAAGCATAACATGGTATCGTGATCCAGTATGCCGTCACGGGGCTGAAGAGGTCGGCCAGCCTGCCGTACGCCAGGGGAAGTAAAGCTCCTCCAGCTATTCCCATGATAAGCAGCGACGACCCGATTTTTGTGAATTTCCCCAGCCCGTCAATAGCAAGGGGCCATATCGCCGGCCACATTATAGCGTTTGCAAGGCCCAGCAAAGCTATGAAAAAAACACTCAGGTCAAAGGGGAGCGAAAGTGAGAACCTGCCAAAACTGAGCAGCATTGAGGACTGGTAAGGAGCCTTCGTGGCTAAGAAAGAGCAGATCACAAAAATGATACCGAATAAGGCAGAGACTGCTAATACAAACTCCTGTTTGAGATATTTCGGAATCGTGATTATGCCGATGATATAACCTATAACCATGGCTGCCAGGGTGTACGATGCAAAATACTTCGAAAGCTCAAAGCTTATCCCCTGGGATTTCCCAAAATTGATGATGGTGTCAACTGCAATGACTTCAACCCCCACGTAAAGGAATATTGCGATCACCCCAAGAACGAGCTGGGGAAACTCGAAAACGTTTG
The DNA here is from genome assembly GCA_903837605.1 of uncultured Bacteroidales bacterium. GTDB lineage: Bacteria > Bacteroidota > Bacteroidia > Bacteroidales > FEN-979 > CAIRDP01. The sequence continues at coordinate 38,896 of CAILVF010000059.1, forward strand.
TCCGGGTGTGACGTGATTCTTTATCCTCCACCTCTTCCTCATCGGTATTGATATCAGGCAGGCTCGAGTATCTCAGCAGGATTGCCAGGAGGATCAGCACCACAGCCATTACTATATAGGGTATGATGATCCTTCCGGCAAGGGCATTGAGGGTTATATTTCTCTGTATCTCGTCAAGCGAGCTTAAATACTTTTTGTCAAATTTGTCCATCCCTGCAAGGACGATGGCTCCAAGGATGAGAGGGCTGATTACGCCTGCGATCTTATTGCAGATCCCCATGATGCTGATTCGTTTTGCCGCACTTTCAATAGGCCCGAGAATCGTGACATAGGGATTGGATGCCGTTTGTAAAATGGCCAGCCCCGTTCCCTGCACAAAAAGTCCCGTGAGGAAGAGCCCGAACATCCTGGTATATGCTGCCGGGATGAAGAGCAGGGCGCCAAGGGCCATCACGATGAGTCCAAGCGACATTCCATTCCTGAATCCGACTTTGCGAAGGACGTAAGCCGAAGGGATTGCCATGACGAAATACGAAATATAAAATGCAAAGGTGACAAAGTAGGATTCGAAATTGTTTTTCTCGCAGGCCACCTTAAGAAAAGGGATAAGCACGGAATTCAGCCAGGTAACAAATCCGAAGATGAAAAAAAAGATGCCTATTATGAAGATTGAAAAAATGTACTGGCGTTTATTGCCGTCCAGGAGGGCAGTTTTTGGAATTTGGGTCATGAAGGAAGATTTTCAAGGCAAAAATAAAGGAATTCTGAATTTCACCAAATTATCCTATTTTTGTCGTAATAACCGCCCTGATCAAAATGGAAAGCAGCACTGAAAAATTTAATATCCTCATTGTCGATGACAGGACAGAAAACCTGATCACTCTCGAAACTATTATTACCAGCCCGGAACTCAATATAATCAAGGCCCTTTCGGGTAATGAAGCGCTGGCAATTATGATAGAACATGAAATTTCACTGGTCCTGCTCGATGTCAACATGCCCGGCATGGATGGGTTCGAAACAGCGGAACTGATGAGAGGCAGCGAGCGAACAAAGAGCATCCCGATTATTTTTATCACGGCGACTTACCGCCAGCCTAAGCAGATCTTCAGGGGGTATGAGACGGGGGCCGTGGATTACCTTTACAAGCCCCTTGACCGGAAGATACTTCAGAATAAGATCAGGGCCTATATCGACTTCTTTAAACAGAAGCATGCATTACAGATTGCCACCGTGGAATTGCAGAACACGGTTGCAGAACTCGACAAAGCAAAGCGAACCGCGGAAGTGGCGACACTTGCAAAAAGTTCTTTTCTGGCGAATATGAGCCATGAAATCAGGACTCCGCTCAACGGGATCATAGGCATGACCGACCTGATGCTGATGGACGAGGACCTTACCCAGCATTATAAAGAACAGCTCTCCGATATCAGGCAGAGCGGGGAATCATTGCTTGAGATCATTAACGAGATCCTCGATATTTCAAAGATTGAAGCCGACAAGATTGAAATTGAGATTATAGAATTCAGCCTGAGGGAGCTGCTTGAATCGGTGGTCCACCTGCTTTCGGTAAAGACCTACCAGAAGAACCTGGCATTTTTTTGTGAACACCCTGCCGGGATGCCCGATACTTTCCTTGGGGACCCTACAAGGATCAGGCAGGTATTGATAAATCTCATAGGCAACGCACTGAAATTCACCGAAAAGGGGAATATCTGCCTTAAAGTAGAAATCCCTGAACATCTCGAAAATACTTATGTCCTGAATTTTTCAGTAAAGGATACCGGTATCGGCATCCCTCCCGACAAACTTGAAAAATTGTTTGAGTCTTATCACCAGGCTGATAAATCAACAACCCGTACATACGGGGGAACCGGCCTTGGGCTTACTATCTCCAAGAAACTGGTGGAACTTATGGGTGGAAAAGTTATTGTGAACAGCAAGGTAGGCAGCGGCAGCACTTTCCAATTTACGCTGACACTGTTCAGCCCGAATCCTTCCGATCCTGCACTGAAGCTCGACCTTCCCGATAAACTTAAAGGAAGCAGGGTGATCATTGCTGATGCAGAACCAGGTCATGCCCGGCAAACCGCCGAATTCCTTGCCGATTTGGGCTTTAAACCGGTAATAACATCCTCAACCGATGAATGCCTCAGGATGATGAATGCCGACGTCAAAGACCCGGTCAGCCTGGTATTGATTGACTCTTTGCTTCAGAACAGCCAAACCGAGGCACAACGCCATAAACTGCTGGAGGCTGCGCCGGCCAAACAAAAACCGGAAATAGTGGTATTGCTCAGCAACAAATCGGTACAGGCTACCCGTAAACTTGCTTCTGAAGGGCTCAATAATTACCTGTTCAAACCGGTTCTCCAGCTCGAACTGCTGAATATGATACAGAGGATCTTCAAGCTTGAAGCCAACCAGAAAAGCTCTGATTCCCGTATCCTGGAAATCAGTAAATCAGGCCCTGAACTTAATATTCTTGTAGCCGAAGACCAGCCTATCAACCAGAGGATCATAGTGCAACTGCTTGGGAAAAGGGGCTGGCATGTGACTACCGCTTCCAACGGCCTTGAAGCCATGCATAAGGCACATGAAACAGCTTTCGATATCATCCTCATGGATGTCATGATGCCTGAAATGGACGGGATTGAATCAACCCGCCTGATACGGCAGGATGCCGACGGCAAAAACAATGAGACCCCGATAATAGCCCTGACGGCAAATGCCATGAAAGGCGACAAAGAGAAGTGCATTGCCGCCGGCATGAACGACTATATTTCCAAACCTATTAACCCTCAGGAAGTTTTCCAGACAATAGAGAAATATTATTCAAAGTGAAATCCAAAGGATTATGACCAACAATTTTGGGAACAGGATCAGACGCTCAATCCTTGAATTTGATTACCGCACCCTGAAAAATATCGGCATAGGGAAAACAATGCTCCTTTACTTTCTGGCCATTTCGCTGATTCCCCTTGCGACACTAAGCTACATCAACTTCCGGAATTATTACATGGGGTTGAGCATTATGGCAAAAAAAGCCCTGTTCACCACCTCCCAGCTCCGGATCAATTATCTCAACACCTATTTTACCGATTTGGACACTTACCTGGGAGAGATGGCAAGGGATAAGAATCACATTTATTTTTTCGAACATCTTACCGAATATGGCAGTGAGAACGGGGTAAAAAATACCCAGGGAGGAAAAAGCAAGTACCAGGAATTTGCCGACAACCTGAGATTCGAGATACAGAGAAGCTGGATCCCCGACGGCATTCATAACATCTATTTCACCGATTTAAAGGGGAATCTCGTATTTGAACTGAACAAAAGTTCTGATTTCGGGAAAAATCTTTTCAATTCGGAACTTTCAGTGACCCGGTTCGCCAGGATGACTAAAAAGGTTATCACCGAGGGGAAGCCCATGTTTTCCGACCTTGAGTTCTATCCCCCCGGCAACCATGAGGCCTATGGATTCCTGGGTTGCCCCGTAACAGATGGTAACGGGACCAAGATAGGTGTCCTTTCACTCCAGATCTCCACTGAAAAGATAGACAAGATCATTCAATATGGTGTTGGCTTCGGCGCATCAGGCCATGTTTATATTGTCGGCATCGACCTGATCATGCGCTCAAACAGCAATATCAGCGGCAAGAGCCCTATCCTTAATACACCCGAGATCAATGAAAGGACCAGGATATGGCAGGAATATAAAGCCAACAACCTGATCCTGAAACCCGACGGTGACCCGATCCGTGAAGAGGTTTCCATTTACCCTACCAGCCAGGGTAAAATAGTGATCGGGATTTACCGTAATCTCGATGTTATTGAACAACTAGGTGTAAACTGGGCCCTGGTGGAAGAGATTGACCAGGGAGAAGCCCATGCTGTTGCACAGGAGCTGTCGTCATTTGCAAAAATATCCCTTATCATTACAACTCTTGTTGTTTTCATCCTTTCAATCCTGGTTACAAGAAGGTTTGTCAAGCCCCTGAAGGTCCTTTCGGAATGGGCTAAACAAGTTGGCAGCGGGCAGCTCATCATCCGTGATGTAAAAGTTTCAAAAGACGAAGTCGGGGAAATGAAGGATGAGTTTATACGTCTTGTCATCTCGCTTAAATCGATGGCTGATGTGAGCCAGGCTGTAGCGCTTGGCGATTACAGCAAATCGGTAAGGGTACGCAGTGAAGAGGATATCCTGGGCAAGTCGATGAACCAGATGGTCGAGAGTTTCAAGAATGTCGTGAAGCAGGCCAGGGCTATCGCCAGCGGGGATTATTCTTCAAACATAGTTCCCAGGAGCGACAGCGACACTCTCGGGATCGCTTTATATGAAATGACCAACAAGCTGAGGGAGGCTCATATCGAGATTTCTTACCAGGACTGGCTTAAGACAGGACTGAATGAGCTTGGGATAAAGATATCCGGCGAAAAAAAGATAAAGGAATTATGCGAGGAGCTTATTTCTTTCCTTTCCCATTACCTTGATGCCCAGATCGGTTTGTTATATACCCATGAAGACGACCATCTGCTGCACCTCTCGGCCGCCTATGCGTATTCGGGGGACCTTGTATCGACAAAACCCCTGGCTATGGGTGAGGGCCTGGTAGGACAGGTTGGCAAGGAACGTAAAAAGATGACTTTCTATTCTTCATCTGAAACATTGCCAGCAGTGAATATCGGCCATGAGAATGTGCATCCCCAGTATTTCATCCTGGCCCCGATAGTGTTTGAAAACGTGCTTTCAGGGGTGATTGAACTAGGTTCTTTCCGACCGTTTGACGAGCAAAAACAAAAGTTCCTCGATACCTCTCTTGAGAATATTGCTGTTGCATTAAATACGGCACGTTCAAGGGAGCGGGTGGAGCAGTTGCTTAAGAAGACCCAGGAACAGGCAAACGAAATGGCCCATCAGAAGGAAGAACTCAGGCAGATCAACCAGGAACTTGAAGAGCAGACAAAAGCCCTTCGTATGTCGGAGGAAAGCCTGCAGCATCAGCAGGAAGAGCTGAGGGTCATCAATGAGGAACTTGAAGAACGCACCAAAGTACTGGAACTGCAACGCGACGACATCCGCAAGAAGAACGGAGAACTTGAACTTGCGCAGGAAGAGATCAGGCAAAAAGCCGAAGCCCTTGAGATCGCAAGCAGGTACAAATCGGAATTTCTCGCGAATATGTCGCATGAACTCCGCACTCCGCTCAACAGCATCCTGGTTCTGTCTGAAATACTTTCGTCAAATAAAAACGGTGTGATGACGCCCGATGAGGTTGAATTTGCCAAGATCGTCCATTCATCAGGTACCGACCTCCTCGAGCTGATCAACGACATCCTTGACCTGTCGAAAGTAGAAGCGGGCAAGATGGAACTTGAGATTGAAGCAGTGAGCCCCGAGGATATCCTGGATTATGTAATCCGCACTTTCACCCCGCTCACGCAGCCCAAGAACATAGAGTTGAAAACATTGCTCGAAAAGGGGATTCCGGGGACTTTTGAAACGGATCTTCAAAGGCTGCTCCAGATCATCAAGAACCTTATGTCGAATGCAATCAAATTCACGGAACATGGCAGTGTGACAATCAAAATTGCAAAAGCCGAAACAGGGGTTCGTTTTAACAATCTTTCCCTGAAAGCCGAAAATACCCTTGCTATCATTGTAACCGATACCGGCATTGGTATCCCCGACGATAAGAAGCACGCCATTTTTGAAGCCTTCCAGCAAGCCGACGGTACGGTAAGCAGGAAATTCGGGGGCACAGGCCTTGGCCTGACCATCTCAAGGAGCCTTGCACGCCTCCTGGGTGGTGAGATACAACTGAAAAGCAAAGTGGGGGTTGGCAGCACCTTTACAATTTATATTCCTGTCATATACCAGGGCGTCAAATCAGACGAAGAGCAAGACGTGCTTGAATCTCCCATTGTGTATAAGAAGCCTCCGGAAGTAAAAAAGGAAAAGCCTGCAGTTGTTGAGGAATCCCAGAGTGAAAGCTCAGGCTTCCTTCCCGATACAATCTTCAAAGGGAAGACAATCCTTGTTGTAGATGACGATATGAGGAATGTGTATGTGCTTTCAAAGATCCTCGAGGAGAAAAATGTTGACATTTTAGTTGGCCGCACCGGCAAAGAAGGGATAGATAAACTTCACCAGAACCCGGGCATCAGCCTGGTCATTATGGATATCATGATGCCCGAGATGGACGGCTATACTGCCATGCGCGAGATCAGGAAAGAAGAACGGTTTACAAACCTTCCCATCATCGCACTAACGGCTAAAGCCATGAAAGGCGACCGGGAAAAATGTATAGAAGCCGGTGCAAATGATTATATGTCGAAGCCGGTTCAGACCGAGAAGTTGCTCAGCCTTCTGAGGGTGTGGCTTCAGAGGTAGCCTCCTGTTCCGGGTCGGATAAGGATAAGGGTTCATCTTGTGCGGACTCAGCTATAGCCGGAGAAGTAGTCCCCAGGGGATTTTCGAAATTCTTTTTCTTGTGCTTGAGTATCCTGCCGTCGACAAGGAAAACGATGGATTCGGCAATATTTGTTGAATAGCCTGCCAGCCGTTCAATGGCTGTGAGTATGACAATGAGATTTGTTGCAACAACGATCACCTCGGTTTTATGCATCATCTCCTCGATAATCCTGGCCGAAATTACCTGTGCCTTTTCCTCAATTGCTGAGGCAAGCTCAAAAATATCTTTTACAAAGGCGGTATTTCGGGTATTCAGAATAGTGATCACATCGTTCACGATCATATCGGTCATTTTCACGATCTCATCAATATGAAGCTCATCGATAATATCCCTGTACTCGCTCACGCCTTCGCTTTTCTGTGCTATAGTCACGGCATGGTCGCCCATCCGTTCCAGGTCATTGTTCATTTTCAGCGATGACATGATGAGCCGGAGATCAGTAGCAACCGGTTGGGTCAGAGCAAAAATCCTCTGGCATAATTTATCGATTTTTGTATCGAGTTTATCAACTTTGCGATCATTATCAATGATCTGCTGAGCAAGTTCAACATCTCCTCTAAGCAAGGCGTCAAAGGCATTGTGAACCTGAAAAGCGACCAGGTTTCCCATTTTTATCACACGCTTGTTCAGCTTCTGAAGTTCGAGTTCAAAATGACGTTCCATTGTTCTTCTTTCTTTTTGATATAATGTTTACTTAAATCCACGTGTTTCATCAACCAAACCTGCCGGTAATATATTCTTCTGTTTGTTTAATATCAGGGGTTGTGAATATCTTGCGTGTCTTTCCATGCTCAATAAGCTCGCCCAGATAGAAAAAGGCAGTGTAATCGCTAACGCGGGCAGCCTGCTGCATATTATGGGTCACTATCACTATGGTATACTTCTTTTTCAGTTCAAAGATAAGCTCTTCAATTTTACCGGTGGATATCGGATCCAATGCACTGGCGGGCTCGTCCATAAGAATGATCTCTGGTTCAACGGCCAGTGTACGGGCAATGCAAAGCCTTTGCTGCTGTCCGCCCGAAAGCCCCAAAGCAGAATCATGCAGCCGGTCTTTCACCTCATCCCAGATAGCGGCATTTTTTAAAGATGTCTCAACAATCTCTTTAAGTTTATGCATATTATTATGCCCGTTGATCCTGGGACCATAGGCAATATTTTCGAAAATGGATTTGGCAAAAGGATTCGATTTCTGAAATACCATTCCGATTTTCTTTCTCAGGTTGACCACATCGATCTTCTTCTGGTAAATGTTCAGGCCATCAATCACAATTTCTCCCTTGATCTTCACGCTCGGAATGAGATCATTCATACGGTTAAGACAACGAAGAAAGGTCGATTTTCCGCAGCCGGAAGGACCGATAAAAGCAGTGACTTCCTTTTCGGGGATCTGGATATTAATCGAATTCAGGGCCATTTTCTGGCCGTAGTGGAGGGTGAGATCCCTGGTAATTATTTTTGCTTCTTTCATAATTCAATTCATTTCACTCTGCGTCTAAGTCTCGACCTGATCAGCACTGCAGTCAGGTTCAGGGTAAACGTAAGCATCAGCAGGACAAGGGTTGTTGCAAACTGAATAGGTAATGTCTGGTCTACATTTGATGACTGAGTCGACATCACATAAATATGGTAGCCCAAATTCATAAACTGGTCCGATAATGATGTTGGAAGGGTTGCCAGAGAATATGCAGCACCGGTAAAAAGTATAGGAGCTACCTCTCCGGCCCCCCTGCTTACTGCAAGAATAGTTCCTGTCATTATTCCTGAGATGGACCCGGGAATTACTACTTTCCATATTGTTTGCCATTTAGTTGCTCCGAGTGCCAGGCTGGCTTCACGAAGTTCCCTGGGGACTGTGCGAATGGCCTCCTCAACTGAAACAATAACCACAGGCAAGGTTAGCAATGCCATGGTTAAACTTGCCCAAAGAATGTTTGGCTGAGCCCATTTAAGCTGACCACCTAAAAACCAGTTATCCATTCCGGCGCCTACAAATTGTATAAAAAATCCAAGACCAAACAAACCGAAGATAATGGAAGGTACTGTTGCAAGTGTTCTTACTGCAAATCTTATGGTTTGTGCCAGCCAGGACTTTTCATGTGCATATTCGGAAAGGTAAATTGCAGTTATTGCTCCAAAAGGAACAGCGGCTATTGACATTATAATAACCAGCAAAGCGGTTCCATAGATAGCAGGAAATATTCCTCCTTCCATCATTCCTTCCCTTGGAAATGATGTGAGGAACTCCCAGCTGAGCTTATCCTTACCCCCGATTATGGTTACAACCAGGATGATGACGATAACAGCGATAATTAAGATTACGGAAAGAGCTGAAGAAACAGTAATCGCGCCACCTATAATTTTATTTTTCAGTCTCATACTATCTCCCTTGTATTTTTCTGACCAACTTGCCTTTAATATAAAACTCGGCAATTGCATTTATCGAAAAGTTGAAGATAAAGAGCAGTGAACCTATAAGGAAAAGTATCCCGTAATGCATATCGCCGAAAACCACTTCAGCCATCTCAGCACCTATGGTCGCGGCCAGCGTGCGAACCGATTCAAACGGGTTGAGTCCGCTTAATGCTGCATTTCCTGTAGCCATCAGGGCAATCATGGTCTCACCAAATACGCGGCCTACTCCAAGAAGCACTGCTGCAAAAATACCCGGTGTGGCAGCCGGCAGGGTCACAAATACCGCGGTCTGCCATTTTGATGCTCCCAATGCAAGGCTTGCTTCTTTATACGTTGCTGGGATAGCAGTAAGTGCATCTTCAGTTATTGTAAATATTACAGGAATAGATGCAAGGGCCATGGCTATTCCGCCCACAAATGAATTCAACCGTGTTACATAACCAAACATGTTCTGTAAAAAAGTTGCCATCACCATAAGTGCAAAAAAACCAATCACAACCGAAGGAAATCCGGCAAGTAATTCAATTGCGGGTTTGATCCATTCCCTTAACCAGGGTGGTGCAAAGGAAGAAGAGAATAAGGCAGCAAGAATTGAGATTGGTGCAGCGAATAGGATTGCAATCATTGTGACTTTAAAAGTTCCGATAAATAACGGTATCAGTCCGTATCTGGGGTTCTCCGAAACAGGGAACCATTCAATGCCGAATAAGCTTATGAGAGAGCCTTGGTTCTCGGCCTTTTCCGATGGCCTTAAGCTTTCATCAGGGTTCACCTCATCGGCAGAAACAGAAGTATCTTTAACCGCTCCGTAAGTTTCGGGTTTATTTGCTGCCGTTGGTTCGGCTCCGGTATATGTTTCGGGTTTCTTTGCTGCCGTTGGTTCTGCTCCGGTATATGTTTCGGGTTTCTTTTCGGTTGTACCCTTTTCTTCGCCTTTGTAGGTTTCGGGTTTTTTTTCAGATGTTGCGGGTTCGGAACTTCCATAATTCTCAGGCTTATTGCCGGCTGAAGCCCTGGATTCTTCGGTAGTAGCTTTTAGTCTGTGTTTAAACGCAGGCAGGCTTTCACGGAAAACAAAAAAGAATATGAGAATGATAACGGCAATGGAAAGAAATGCAACGGAAGTAATCAGCTTTTCGGCAAAAAATTCTGAAAATCTGAATTTCTTTCTGAGAGATTCAGCTGTAAAAATGTATGCGGGTTTTGCCTGATCAGAATTCATCGATGCTGTTTTAAAAGTGAAAGGCAACATTTTTTCAAATGCTGCCAATCACTTACACACATTTACTAACAAATATACTACTTAACGGGAAAATAACCAACTTCAGTGACGACCTTCTGGCCATCGGCGCTGAGGATCCAGTCTACATACTTTTTAACATCGCCTGTAGGCCTGTTCCTCATATACATGTAAAGATAACGGGTGATGGGATATTCGCCTTTTGCAATGGTTTCGGCAGTCGCCAGAAAAGCAGGGCTCTTATCGTCCTTCTTTACCTTGCAATGCTTAACACCCTGGGCATAAGCTGCCCCTCCATAACCGATTCCGTTCTTATCCTTGCTTACTGCGTTAACAACGGCAGCTGTTCCGGGAAGTGTTTGGCAACTTGGTGAATAATCACCTTTTACAACTTTCTCCTGAAAGAAAACGTATGTGCCTGACGAGTTTTCACGACCGTATAACCTGATCTCTGCATCCGATCCGCCAACTTCTTTCCAGTTCCGGATCTTTCCGCTGAAAATGTCTCCAAGCTGTTTTATTGAAAGCTCGTTAACTGCATTGTTTTCATTCAGGAAGATAGTGATACCATCTTTGGCACATGGGATCTCAATGCCAAGTGAACCAAAACGATCTTTAAGCTTGTCCATTTCAGAGGATTTCAGGGGACGGCTGGAATTGCAGATATCGGTTGACCCATTGATAAGGGCTGATATACCTGTTCCTGAACCACCTCCGGTAACTTGTACCACAACGTCGGTATTTGATTTCATGTAAATCTCTGCCCATTTCTGTGCAAGTATTACCATCGTATCAGAACCTTTGACCGTAATTTTTTTGGGAGCCGGCATGAATGCGAAGCCTATTACTGCCACCATGACAATGCTTGCAATCAGGGCTAATTTGTTTTTTGTTTTCATAATTGATTTATATTTTTCAATGATTATTTCTTTTTTTGTGACTGGTGACTAGTTACTGGTGACTGTTAGATCTTACTATTCACTATTCACTATTTAAAACTTCACCTGCAATCTTAATGTTAATACGTTCTGGTGGATCAGGTTACTGTAATCATAGGTACTGGCTACACCATTTACTGTATAGCTGGAAGTCACATTGCCTGAATTTGTTTTCGGATCAACAACACCAACTTTTTTATTAAGGACGATATCATAGTCGATCATGAACTTAATATTATCAGTGAAATAATAACTGTAGGCGAGTGACCATGTACCATAAGCAATATCGGATACCCCGCTGGTTAGCTTGCTCGTAGTAACATTGTTTGTCTTTGTTACTGTAGCAATAACCGGATCAGTCCCTGCAAAAGTCTTCACAGGACTCGGATCATTTGTGGTTTTTGAACCATCAAACTTTGCAGTTCCGATCTGGTCGGCGCTGAGTTTGGTGTTGGGGTTATACCAATCATATCTTACAGAGATCTGGTTGCGTTTTCCGATATTTTTGATCAGGTAAACATACCAGCCGCTGAAATTTTTACTGATGGCTGGTGTACTGGTAGAAGTTTTGGTTGTAGTAGTAGTCAGCCAGAGAGTATCGCTTTTAAGTAATGTGGAATTTGCAACTGCGGAACCGGAAAATGTTGCACCGGGAGCAGAATTTATACCCCTTATATATTCGCCTTTGATAATAAGGCCTCCAAGGATATCCATCGAAAGTTGTGCTTCAACACCCCACCACTGCTTCGGAACTGATTTTCCGACATTGTCAAGGGTCTTGCTAAAAGTGTAGTCGGAATTCAGCACATTGACATTGTTGGCTTTGATAGCACCATAATAACCATGGGCGCCAATAGCAAGTCCACCAAAATTACCAAGTTTAAAGGTATAAGTAAGGCGGGCCATCAGGTCCTTGTAATTATCATAATCGGTATTCTGAAGAATTGTCGTGGTTCCGTCAGGATTTACCGTTGCAATACCGTCATTCCCGTTAAAAATGGCAAGCTGAAATTTTAGCGGAAGCTTCGGAGGATGTATTTCAAGTTTAGCACCGATTGCACGTTCGTCAGGATATATGGCCCTGATAACCCTTGAACGTTCTGCCACTTCGCGGCTACTGGAAGAATATTCAACTTCATAATTCGGACGGTTGAATTTACCAACCCATAAGGAGAACATTTTTAACCAGGGATCGTTTGCCTGAACATAGGCATCTTTGATAGTGATGTTGCCTGGCTGGAAGTCAGGCTGCAGTACGAAAACGATACCGTCAATCGGTTCATAGGTGAACTTTATCCTTGCCCTGCGAACCATAAAGTAATTATTAGGATATACGCTTGAGGCTTCATAATTCACCCATTGTGCCTGGATATAACCTGAAAGTTTGATTTTGGTAAGTTTAGCCAGATCTGCTTCTGCAGTAGCCAGTCTTTCTTCAACACCGGCAACCTTATCATTAATAGTGGAAACTTTTTGTTTTACTGTATCCAGCTGATTCTGGACCGGTAATTGTGCGTTAATTGTTACTGAAACGAACAGCAGCGGCAATACAAGACTGCTCATCAGGATAATTCGTGTAAATTTCTTCATAAACGTTAGTTTTTTGTTTGCGGCAAAATTAAATCTTGCACGAACCGGCCATGTTACGGCAATATTAACTTCATGTTAAATAATTGTTAACGACGGCCAGACAACCGCAGCGGGAAGTGCTTTTCAGCAAAGAGTACCGAGGCTGATATCAGCCCTCGATGGGGAAGGTGATTGTGAAGGAAGTGCCGTTAACCTGTTTAATTACCAGATGGGCTTCGATTTGTTTGACAAGAATATCGACGATCTGCAGACCCATGGACTTGTTTTCTTCCATGGAAAAGCCTTCCGGCAAACCGGTTCCGGAATCTGAAACAACCAGGGCATATAAGTTCGGAGTATCCTGCTTTTTAAATGTAACCGTGATGTTGCCCTCGGAATTCCCCGCAAACGCATGCCTGTATGCATTGCTTAAAAGTTCATTGAGTATCAGCCCAAGGGGAATAGCGGTTTCAATATTAATAATAACCGGCTCCAGATGGAAGTCAAGGTGGACATTCATCCTTCCGTAAGTCGCTGAAATTACCGAGGCAACTGATCTTACGTAATCAGGAAATGAGATCTTCTCAAAATCTTCGGATCGGTATAACATTTCATGCACCAGGGCCATGGTCCTTATCCTCAGCTGCAGGTTCGTGAGGGATTGTTTAATTTCTTCATTTTGGGATTGTGCCTTTTGCATGTTGATCAGGCTGACCAGGATTGCGAAATTATTTTTAACCCTGTGGTGGATCTCCCTAAGGAGATTCTCTTTTTGCTTGGTTCCCTCAACAATTCCCATTTCTCTCTTTTTAAGTTCCTGAATATTTCGTGTTACCGAAACAAATTCCCTGAAGTCCCCTGTTTTAGGGTTAAACACAGGGTTAAAGGTGCTTTCAACCCATATCGGTTCATTTCCTTTTTTCCTGGCAAGAAAAGCAATTGAATGGGGTCGTCGTGTATTAACCACCTCTTCAAGCTGGTCTTTAAGAAAATCAGCATGTCCTGTAACCAATATATCGAACAGGTTGATGGATAACAATTCCTGGGATGTATAACCAAAAATTTCCGCAGCAGCGGGAGAAGCATAAGTAAAATTATATTTTTTGTCTATCCTTGAAATAAGGTCAAGTGAATGCTCTGCTATGAACCGGTACTGGTCTTCCTTCTCGACGGTCTTTTTCTGAATCAGCTTTCTCTCTGCAGCCTCATATTGAAGTTTGATGTTCAGGTTCTCAATGTTTCTCTTTGACCTCCGGTGCCGGATATTTATTCTTACAATAATGCTAACGGCAATCATTACTGCAAGCACAATCAGGATAAGAAGAAATTTAAAGATCTTCTGGTTCCTGATCAGTACTTTCTGCACTATATTCTGGTTTTCAAGCAACCTGATGCTTTCCTTTAACGCCTTTACGTTCTGTCCCGACCTTATCACATTGATATCGGTATTCAGCCTTTCCTTCTGTATACTGTCATTCACCGAAACCATCTGCCTGAAATTTTCCAGGGCTTTTTGCATGTCGCCTTTTTTCAGGTAATAATTATACAATAAAGTGTAGCCGTTTCTGAGGTAATAGAAACGGTTATTCAATTTTGCCTCCCTGAGTCCGATATCCATAAAATACCATCCTGAATCCGGACGGTTCATCTTGAAATAAGCGCCGGCCAGGTTGATGGTTGAACTGTTTACCACATCTGCAATTTTTGCCCTGCTTCTGGTTTCAAGGGCTTTCCTGTTATAAATAAGGGCTTTTGCAAAATTGTTCTCCTGTTCATAAACATGCGCCATCCTGGTGTACATGGTCCCGGCGCTTGAAGGATCAATTGATTCGGCAAATACCACCAGTGTATCATACATGCTGATCACATCGGCATATCTTTTCTGGTCAAGATAAATGCCGCCAATCGCCATATAAACCCCAAGAACACTTTTTTTGTCATTGGCTTCCCTGTAGTATTTCAGCGACTCCATGTAATAGTCCAGGGATTTCGAAGTATCCCGCTGCTCATGAAAGACATCGGCCATTTTTTCCAGGAAGAAGCCTGTGAGGACAAGATCCTTTTTTTTCCGTGCAAGTTCAAGGCCCTGCTTGCATGTGGAAAGTGAATTCGTGAAATCTTTAACGTATATTTCAACAGAAAAGATCGAATGGTCAACTCTCAGCATGCCTGCAGTATCTTTCAGGGAGGTAAAAAGCTGGGAAGCACAAAGCAGAAAATGTATCGCGGAAGGGTGTTTTCTTTTATGAACAAAATAGCGTCCGATCTGCAGGTAGGATTCAGCTTTTCCCCGCGTATATGAAGCCTCCGCCGAGAGTTTAAATGTTTTGCATGCAATGAGGAAGGCTTCCTCGGGTGTTAGAGTATCGGGTTTGAGAATGTTGATCATTTTATCGATACCTCGGATGTCTGTTTCCCCTTCATCAGCATCTGATTTGTTTGCTGCCTGAGCAAGCAATCCAAACGGCAGAAAAAGCGTAACCAGCAAAAGAAGAAAAAACAATGAATACCGCTGTCCTATTTTCATCCTGAAAATCAAGCTTTACAATTCAAAATTAAGAAAAACCGGCAAACGTCTACACAATTTTTCTGGTTTTCAGGAGAAGGCTGTTACTCACAACCGATACTGATGAGAAAGCCATCGCTGCCCCGGCGATCATCGGGTTCAGGAGGAAGCCGGTAAACGGGAACAATAATCCTGCTGCAATCGGGATGCTGATTACATTATAAAAGAAGGCCCAAAAAAGGTTCTGCCTTATTGTTTTAACCGTTTGCCTGCTTATTTTCAAGGCCATTGCCAGTTTTGCCAGATCGCCTTTGAGAAGGATAATGCTGGCCGATTCAATGGCTATATCGGTTCCTGTTCCCATGGCAATCCCCACGTCGGCAAGAGCCAAAGCAGGTGAATCATTTATTCCGTCGCCAACCATGCCGACCCGGAGGCCCGATTTTCGTTTATCCCTGATATATTCTGACTTTTCCACCGGGGAAGCTTCGGCCTTGAAATAATCAATTCCGGCTTTGGAAGCAACCTGTGAACTGATGGCAACACTGTCGCCTGAGAGCATATGGATCTGCAGTCCCATTTCTTTTAATTCCCGAACCGCTCCGGCTGATCCGGGTTTGATGCTGTCGCTGATGGCAGCCACCGCCAGAACCCTGAAATTTTGCGAAATAAAAACCACCGAGAAGGCTTGTTTTCTCAGTAATTGCTGATACTCTGCGAGACCTGGCGGAACGCTGCATCCTTTGTCGGCGACATAGGTAGGGCTTCCGATATGATACTGGTTGTTCCCATAGAATCCTGAGACGCCTTTTCCTGTCACACTCTCGAAGCCTGTAACAGTAGTATCGGGATTCCGGGTTATATCAAGGTACTCACAAAGGGCCAGGGCGTAAGGATGCTCCGACCTCCATTCTATTGAGGCAACTGCTGCCGACACTTCATCCCTGGACTCCTCCGGGAGAGGGTTACTTTCGTCCCACCTCAGTTCGCTTACGCTGGGTTTACCTGTGGTGATGGTCCCGGTTTTGTCAAGGACCAGCAGGTCCAGCCGGCAGAATTCTTCAAGGCTTTGGGCATCCTTGATGAGGATACCATGTTCTGCCGCTTTCCCAAGTCCTACAATTATGGCAGTAGGTGTTGCAAGGCCAAGGGCACAGGGACAGGCTATGATGAGCACACTCACCGCAGCCGTGACGGCATGGGAGAACCCCATCCCGGGAAGGAAAACCAGCCAGCTGATGAATGTAAGAACGGCAATGCAAATGACAACCGGCACAAATACGGAGGCAATGCGGTCGACGGTCTTTTGAACAGGGGCTCTGCTCCCCTGGGCTTCCTGGACCAGCCTGATGATCTGTGCCAGAACGGTTTGCTCCCCAATTCTCTCGGCGAGCATCAGCAGGCTTCCTGTCTGGTTCAGAGTGGCCCCGATCAACTGCTCGCCGGTTTTTTTCATGACCGGCACGCTTTCGCCCGTGATCATGCTCTCATCAACCAGGCTTTCGCCTTCCGTGACATGCCCGTCAACAGGGATCTTTTCACCCGGCCGTATCACGACTATATCACCAATCCTAACCTTCGAAATAAGTACTTCTTTTTCTTCCCCGTTCCTGATCACCCTGGCGGTTTTAACTCCCAGGTTAAGGAGTTTCCTGATGGAGGATGAGGTTTTGGACCTGGCCCGTTCTTCAAGGAAACGCCCGAGAAGGATAAAGGAAATGATCACAACCGCAGCCTCATAATACATATGCGATGCCATTCCCGAAGGCCCTGCCGATGAGGGGAAAAAAGTATTGTAAAGGCTGAATAAAAATGCTGTCCCGCTGCCCATAGCCACGAGAGTGTCCATGTTGGTGGTGAGGTGCCTGGCCCGCTTCCACGCGATGACAAAGAACTCCCTTCCGAACCAGAACATGACCGGGCATGACAATGCAAGCATGATCCAGTTCCTGTAAGGCAGGTCTGGGAGGAACATGGAAATTATAAAAACCGGGATTGCAAATGAAAACGATGAGAACAGGTTAATCCTTGCTTTCCGAAGACGCCGGGCCTCCCCCGCTTCCTCATCCGCCATCAAAACCTTATCGGTAATCAAACTATACCCTATCTTCGATACGGCATCCTCAAGCTGCTTCGGGCTTGCCTTCAAGGGATCAAACTCGACAAGCACAGTCTGGTTTGCAAAATTCACATTTGCCGTGACAACTCCTTCAACCGAGGAAAGCATGCTGTTGACACTGGAGGCGCAGGCCGTGCATGACATGCCTTCGACTTTATATATTTCCTTAATGGTTTTCATTCAGTTGGGGAGGAGGGGAAAATAACGACCAGGATCTCCTCGATCTTAGGAAATAACGCTTGTAACAACTCCTGATTGCTTTTAATTACTTTATTTCTGAGAACCTGCAAATGAAGTTGATGATCCCTGCCCGGCTTTTTGCTTTTAACAAGGAACTGGTCAATATATTCAATCAGTACCTGGTTATCGTGCCAGGTGCCGATAAGCATCTCGGTCTGGTTAAGCTTGCTTAAAAGGATATCCTGGTGTTCGTCCATAAAGACCATGGAAACTAGTGTAAGGATAGTAACCATGGCTTTAAGCTGCTTCCTTATCCCGTGGATATTTTCGGGATTGGATGGATAATTGCGCAGCAGGCTTATTTTTTTCCCTTTCTTAATAATAAATTTCTCCGACCTGGCTTTAAGGGTTTTGACCTTGAGTTCCCCGCATAATTTCTTAATGGCCCGTTCCGATTTTTTTAGTTTTTTTTCATCGAATTGCTGAACCACAGAGATGAACTGCTTTGAAAGCTTATTTTCTCTCAACCTGAGATACTTGATAAAAAAAGATATTCCCGGGGTTTCAGGACCATATTTTGCAATGACCAGCTGGTTAACCTGCAACTCCCTGATTTTTCCGGAAAACCTGAACATGGCCTTGAACACTTCGAAATTCTCAGGGTTGAACTTATCAGGATTAAGCATCTCGAACATCTCCAGGATGGAGTTGATCTTTTTCATGTCGATCCGGGTCCTGTGAATATCCCTCTCATCGCCGGTGATGCTTGAACGATAGAGGTTGGCTAAAAAAGAGGTCGTCCTTTTTTTGAAAAATATCCAGTAAAATTCCCTGACCTTTGAGGAAACCATAACATTAACAATTATGCTGTAGAAGTGTCGTGTGTGGCAGGGATCAATTCGGCCGGTGTTTTTGAAGTTTCTTCCTGAACCGGGATAATGGCTTGAACGGATGTTCTGTCGGTCGGGGCATGAACCGCAAGCCTGTAATGTTTATAAACCTTATTAAGTGATTTCAGCAAGGCAATCCCCTGTTTGGCCAGCCTTTCTTTCCTTTCCAGCGAAACATGCATTTCAATCATGTCCTTCATCATGATGTTGCGGTTGTTTTTCCATTCCCGCAGTGAAGAGATTAATGAGGAAGAGAAATGCGTTTTAAGGGTGGAATACTGTTCCCTGGTCTGAAGCAGTTTAATCCTTTTTAAATGCTGTTCCAATCCTGAAGCAGCTCCCGGGTTCCGGCCTTCAGTGATGATGATCAGTTTTTTCAGCCGGGCTTCCATGATAGCCGAAAGGATCCATATCGCTTCAGTATAAAATCCATTCTTCATGGCATTGCCGGCTGCAATGGTCTTCTCTTTTACTGATGTACCTTGTTTTTTTAATTTTCCGGCCTTTATCTTCATGCCATGAATCTTTTACGAATGATCATCCGACATTGACAACTTTTAAAGTCAAATAAATGAAGATCTGCGTCAAATATATTGTAAAGATAGGAAAAACCGCGGAGCCAGACAGCAGATTTAACGATTTTGTAATATTTGCTTACCTTTACCGTTGTTTTCATTGGTAATAAATTACTTTAACGTGCTGAGATTTTTAAATTTAATTAGCCTGATTGTGTTGCTGGGAGTGCTTGGCTGTTCAAAATCAACCGATACCCCGACTTTGTATTTTAATTCACTTACCGCCGGCGGCGTCGGACTGGGGATCGTTAGCCCTACAACTGTTCCGTCGAAGGCTACTATAACAGGCGTGCTAAGTTCGAATATCGATCCTGCCAGCGCAACGACCAGCAGCATCCTGTTGCTCCGCCTTTTTGACTCCACTTATGTTGACATGAGTATCACTGTCTCAGGCAATACGATCACCATGGTTCCTAAAAATGATCTCGGCAGCGGTATTTATTATGCACTCACTTTTACCGGTTTGCGTTCAACCGACGGACTGCAGCTCACCTACCTTTGGAGGGCGTTTACAACTATAGGCAGTTTTGGCCCCCCGGGCCTTGTGGCATATTGGAATTTTGAGAATAATACTTACGATCTGCAGGGAAATTATACTGTGAGCTCGGTGAACGATCTGAATTACCAGATATCCTCCAGGAAAACTCTCGGACAATGTGCCGTGTTCAATGGGACATCTACTGTGATCCAAGTGCCGAACGGCGATAATTTGGTCAACACCAATGATTTTTCCCTGTCATTCTGGGTAAAAACAAATTCACAATACCAGATTGATTCTTCGGGCAATGCCAAAGGGCAGTTTGTCCTTGGGGTTGGTGATTATAAGGGGTTTGAATTTGAAATCGCCCCCGATTACAGTTCCTGTAAGCTGGTAAGCTCATATGCTCTTCCCGACGGCACGACGGTATCCCAGGACCTTTCATTTGCCGGTGACGGGAAAACAGGGGCTAACGGAGGATTACCCGGCTGGACGTATTGTGCCAACCTTACAACCACCGGAGGCGTGGCCGGCCTGCTTAAAGACAAATGGGCTTTTGTAACATGCACATACAACAGCACATACAAGACAGGTACGCTTTACCTTAATGGTGTGCTGATGAAACAGCAGGATTTCAACAAGTGGCCGGCAGGGGATCCTGCCACAACGATTACCGGTATGAAATACGGAGGCAGCGCCCCCCTGCAGGAAAATGTGCTTGCCATAGGGTTTTTCCATTCCGCAGGTTCAGCGGCCTATTCGGGCACCTCATGGGGAAACTATTATTCGCCTTTTGCCAATCATTTCAGGGGATGCCTGGACGAGATCAGGATCTTTAACTCTTCCCTTACCAGCGTTGAAGTGGAGCAGATGTATAATCTTACAAAACCTTAATTCTTTTCTTCCACCAGTACTTTAATCCCCCTCATTACTTTCAGGGGAGTGTCAACGATGACCATGTTATATATCCAGGACGGAACACTGCCGCCGGGATCAACAAAGCCTTCCAGGACAGCCTGAATGTTATTTTTCCCTGCCGGCTTCAAAGTCCATTTCTGCCAGTAGTTCCTGATCCTTACAATCCCTTCCCGTTCGGGGATGACATCAAGCAAGGGCCTGGCCGATACGACCTTTTCTCCTGTAACGGGGTCAATAGTGATCCTGGCTTCAACACAAAGGTCCCGGTCGTTCAACGGCCAGGGGACATCGTAAACCAGGTAATACTTTATGAGCTTATCCGGTTCGGAATACAGAACTTTTATCTCCTTTACATTTTTATCCCACCAGTCGACATTCTCAACATTCCCGATATACATGCTCAGCTTTTCCATAGTGGTATGGAAAACCGTTTCACCCCTGAAACATTTAAAGGAGGAATGATCAGCTGTGCGGGTATAGATCTTAATCCCGTCTTTCTCCTTGATAAAATTCCATGTTTGTGCAAACAGGGCGGGACATATCAGGAACATAATGGAAACCATGGCAAGCCTGATGAAGGATAAGCGATTTACCTTTACAAGCCGCGGATGCATTGATATTCTCAAATTGCAATTTTTTTGCAAAGTAACACTAATCTGATTAATTTTTAAAAACTAGCTTTCACAAACAATTAACAATAGGGTTCAAGGATGGTCAGGGTTTAAGCATTGTAATAAAGCCCCCTCCAACCACTCACCTTGCCTGGAAGCCGGCCTGCTTATGTTTGTATGCTGATGGCATTCAGGAAGTCTTCCTTCCTCAGTGTGGACAGATCGAGGGTTTCAGGATTCTCAACGGAGGCAAGCCTTGCCGAAAGTTCCTGCAGGGTTTTTTCGAACAGGTTCCTTACAAACCTCGCATTGCCGAATGATGGAGATGTTCTTTCCCCGCAGTTGGCAAAATAATCATGGATGACTGCTTCTGCATCCTCGGAAACGGTATAACCTTTCTTCCTGCAATTATATTTGAATATCTCAAAGAGTTCGTTCACAGAGTAATTGTTGAATGTGAAGAAGCGTGTAAACCTTGAGGAAAGTCCGGGATTGGAATCCACGACTTTTTTCATCAGGTTCGTATAGCCCGCCAGGATTACAATCAGTTTATCCCTTTCGTCTTCCATCCGTTTAAGAAGGGTGTCGATGGCTTCCTGGCCGAAATCATTTTCCCCTCCCCTGGTCAGCATATACGCCTCATCAACAAACAGTATCCCATTGATGGCCAAATCGATCACCTTATCGGTTTTCGGGGCGGTCTGGCCCACATACTGGGCAACCAGGTCAGCCCTGGAGACCTCAACCACATGTCCTTTGGCCAGTATGCCCATGGATTTGTATACCCGGCCAAGAATCCTTGCAACCGTAGTTTTACCGGTGCCTGGCGCACCCAGGAACAGGGAGTGCAAAACTAACGGCGTCGTTTGCAACCCCCTTGCTTTCCTGATCTTTTCCACTTTGATATAATTGGCCAGCTTGACAATTTCCTCCTTGATGTTATCAAGGCCAATCATATCCGACATCTCGCCCATGATCTGTTCCGGGGTTTCCTCCCTGTCATCGGTAAACACCTCCTTTACCGATTCCTCAATATCGGTCAGTGTTATAGCCTGGAGTTCCTCATTCCCCGGGTTTTCCAGGGCCGACAAGCGTATGGCCTGGGTCCTGACAAGCTCTTCGAAGAAGTTCCTGACAGCCCTGGCGTTTCCGAATGTCTTTGTACGGGAAGCATAAAGAAAGGCAAAATACCGAAGGCATTTCGCCTCTGCATCAGGGCTCAGGGTGAAATTACGTTCAGATGCGGTCTTTTTGAAAATTTCCAGCAACTCATCCGCCTTATAATCCTGAAAAGTGAAATACTGGTTAAACCTCGACTGGAGCCCGGTATTGGATGTAATGAAATCCTGCATCTCTTTCGGATATCCGGCAACTATGACGATCAGCCTTCCCCTGTCATCCTCCATCCGCTTGACCAGGGTATCTATGGCTTCCTGGCCAAAGCCCCCTTTCAGGTCTGAAGCAAGGGCATAAGCCTCATCGATAAATAGAATGCCATCCAGGGCCGAATCTATTGCTTTGTTTGTCTTAACAGCTGTTTGGCCCACATATTCGGCTACCAGCCCCGAGCGGTCGACTTCCACAACATGCCCGCTTTTCAGCAGGCCCAGTGAATGATAAATTCTACCGAGCAGCCTGGCAACTGTCGTCTTTCCTGTTCCCGGCGGTCCCGTGAAGACCGAGTGAAGTGAAACCGGGTTGGCCGACAATCCTTCCTTATGGCGTTTCTGCTCTATTTTTATATACTTCATCAGGGCGTCGACTTCTTCCTTGACTTTTACAAGCCCTGTAAGTTTTTTCAATTCACCCATGGCAAGTTCAAACTTGACTTCATCGGGCGCTGAACTGTCGGATGATACTGATGGATTTTCCTCCTTCCTTCGCTGCGGTTTTGGCCTTTTCTTTGTCTCCTGTGGTTTTTGGACTGTCTGCCTCTGGTATTCCTCTTCGGTCATCGACATGACAACAACCCAGGAACCATTGCCATAGGTAAGGCTTGAAACCCAGTAACCTTCGTTTCTTTTTTCGGATATCTCCTGCTCGGGAAAGCTGCTTTTGAATGCCCATGATTGGTACAGGACATCGCTGCCTTTGGAAACGACAAGCAGCCAGTTCTGGTCCCCGTATGCAAGGGAGGTGATAATATAACCCTTGTCCCAGTATTCTTCAATGGCTTTCTCCGGGAAGTCTTTCGACATCTGCCAGCACTGTTCAAGGGTCTTTTCAGATTTCGATAAAACAACGACCCAGCGGTTTTCGCCATAGGTTACGAAGGAAATATGGAACCCCGCTTTAATGGACCTTTCAACTTCCTTTGAAGGGAACTTGCTCCCGCATTTCCATTGCTGGTCGGTATACCCGCATCCCTGCGACATGATCAGCACCCAGTTGGAATCCCCCCAGGTAATATTAGTGATATAGTAGTTTTCTTTCCAGCCATCATCAATTGCTTTGACAGGGAATTCGTTTCTCTGGGAATACCGCTGACCTGTAAAACCTGTCTGTTCAGCCATGAGGACTGCCCAGCTGCTGCTTCCGTAGGCAACATGAGATATGTCTATCCCGCTGTTCCATCCGTCGGTAACGGCATCGGCCGGGAACGTCCTGTATAATACAAATTCCTCCCTTTTCATAACTTAAGTTCTTACTCCGCCTCCGCAATAAGGGCATGTTCCGCTTGATCCCGCGCTGGAGGTGAAGGTCCTGTGACAATGCGGACATCTGTATTCCGAATTTGAAGCAGCTGCCGATAAAGCATAAAGTACCAGCATGACTATGGCGACGATCACAACTAATACGCTCAGGTAATAGGTCACCAGGATTGCCATGAGCATGAGAATGGTTAAAATGATGATCCTGGGAACAGCCATGATGGGGCCGACAACCACGAAGCTTTCAATTATCATCACGATATACATGAACATCAAAGTCATGAAAGTGATATAAAGGACCCAATGTATGAAGCGCGTATAACCTGAGGGAATAAGTTTAAACCCGTCATTAATGAACCATTCTGTTTCCCCTCCGTTCCATATTAAGGCAATGAAAACGACAAGTGCCAGGATTGCTCCTATTGTAAGGGGCCACCACCTCATTCGTTTAAGCGGGAATATCTTTTTCAGGATATTTTCCGAACTTCCCCCTTCGCTCTTCGCACCCCCCTGCAGCATTGGGTCCCTGCGCCCAACCTTGTTCAGGAAGTTGTCAATACTGTCATATTTCTTATAAACGAAATAAAGCAGTATGGCAAAAAGAACAGCAATGATCCAGGACCGGATATTTGTAAAATTAAAAATGCTGCGGAGAATGACTTTGAACTCGTGGAAAAGGTAACTTCCTCCTTTAAGATATGCATCGTCATTGATTGAACTTATGGCGGCATACCCTTGTTTGCCGCCGGGGATAAGCAGGAGAGCCGACTTTTTTTCGATCTGTATCACCCTGAAGGTATCCCCTTTTACCAGGTAAGCGATCGTGTTGTAGCTTCCTGCGGAATCATGGATTGCAAATTTATCCTCAGCTACGACATAGGTTGTGTTTGGCTTTACCTTGTCGAGTTCTTCCCTTTGCATCCGGGCCCTGTAATCCGCCCTTTTAAAAATTTGATATTCTGAAGTGTCTTTTGTAATGCTTTCCCCGTAAAGAAGTGTGAGCTCTCCAAGGCTGAGTACCCTGGAATAAATCCTTAGCTCATCTATCCGGCCGTCAAAAGGCCCAATCCTTAAGCAGGGATATCCGTCCCGCATTTTTGCAGGGCTGGAATAAACCTGATCGTTAACCACCATACGCATAGCCTGGTCGTCCCGGTCATATACCAGGGCGATGAAGGTCCAGCTTTTTGCCAGGATTTCAGGTCCCGTAAGGCTTCCGTCACTGCCGGCACAGGCTGTCCAATGTATGAACCCGTTATTCCGTTCAGCATAGACGCCCCTGTAATGATCATTGCGGCTCCAGTCATTGTCACTCTGGTAAAGGATACCTGATTCCATATTGCTTGTATTCAACTGTACCCAGAAGGTGATGGTAAGAAGGGGCTGCTTGCCGGGACTGACATCCAAAGGGATAGAGATAAAACTCCTTTTATTTTGCTTGAAATCATAGGCCAGGCTGCTTGCTTTGCCCTGGTTTTCAAATCGGTCGGGGGCGGGTTTTATTCCCTGGATTTTCCCGGGTTTAATATGCCCTTCAGCTTCCTTTGCGCTTCCGTCGAGCTTGAACAAGCCCAGCAAGCCATCGGTGGGCATGGCTTGCTGGGGCATTGCAAATAAACTGATAAGCAGCAGTGTTCCGGATATTAAGATCCTTTTCATACCTGGATTTGGGGTTTAAATGAAGACCTAAATGTAAATCACATAATTCCTTATGAAGTTGAGCCCGGCAAAAAATATTATCATGAAACCAAGCAACAGTATGAGCATGAATGTAAGAAGTAACATGATAAAGAAGAGGGGGTTGAACTGCTCTGATTTGGTCTTGCTACCATCACTGTATTTGGTTACCCAGGTTTCGGTAGCGGGAGTAGCCAGGAAGAGCCCCATGATAGTTCCGATCAGCACGTTATGTATGTTTTTCCCTTTGAACCAGCGTGCACGTTTATCCTCGAGGAATGCAGGGGCAAGACTGGCAAAATAATACATTACAATGCCCATTGGCATAAACCAGAAGCTTTTCAGCCAATGCCAGAACCCCGGATCATAGCTTTTGGTCATAAGATATGTTACAAGACAGGCAAAAACGGCAACAATAATCAGTTTCCATGAACCCGAAAAGCTTCTTGTTTCAGAACTGTTGACCACGCTGCCCATCGTATTGAAACGGTCTACGACTTTATCATCGGTGGGCATTACTTTCGCGGCAATGGCATGCAGCTCCCTTGTCTTTTTAAGCTGGCTCATGGTTACCGGGCTGCGCATTTCTTCCTCCCCGGGTTCTGAAACAATCTTCCAGGAAGAGTATGCCTCATTAATGCAGGCCAAGGCTTGCTGGTTTTCTTCTTCAGTTGCCAGCCCTGATTTGTTTGCCTGTTTTCTCTGATTGATGAATTCTTCTTTGGTAACCGGCTCGATGGCTTTGGTTTGAATTATTGTTATGACGATCATAGTGATCGCATAACCGTAAAAGCTGAGGAAGATGAGCCCGATAATCAGTCCTTTCCAGTTAAAAGGTTTTTCATACGTCTCCGCTGTTGCTGCAGCCTGATCGGTTTTGACTGCCGGATCTGCACTTTGGGCAAGCACCGATGCCGAGGCTGTAATGATGGTATTGGCACTGCTTAAAACAGTAGCTCTTCCCGAACTCCATCCATTGACGAGGAGTAATGACAGGATAAAGAAAAAAAGAACCGGTTTTTTCATACTCATGAAGTTTGATTGAACAATAGGTTTTGAATTAATAAATTTCTTACGACTGGTTTTTAGCCCGGGGCCAAAAATCTTGTTGCGGTAAATTTATTTTCACATGGCACCTATTTCCAAGTATATATAGGTTGGATTTATAAATCCGGACGTGAACCCCCCGGAGCAGATCATTTTTCCTTGATTTTAACAAGCCTCTTGTTCCCCGGCAATACAGGAATACGAAAAAAGCAGGGGTTAACCGATGCGTAAAAAAATTAGTTTGGTTCCATGAGCCCCGGCTTTTCTTGCCGGTCAGAAAGGGGATCAGGCACGGATTTTCCCATTCCTTAAAGCAAACTCGGTAGGAGTCAGCCCTGTTGAATTCTTAAATACCTGGTTGAAAGTTGATTTTGACCTGAACCCTGAATTTTTTGCAATTCCTTCAATCGAAAAGTTATTAAACTGATCGTTAAGGATCATCCTTTTGGCTTCCTCAACTCGGTATTTGTTTAAAAAAGCAGAGAAATTGACTTTATAATGCTCATTGATAAGTCTTGACAGGTAACTTGTATTCGAATCGAGGCGACGTGCAGTTTCCGCAAGTGTCAGATTTTCATCAAGATATATCTTGTCTTTAAGCAGCAATGTTTCAAGCTGGACGATCAGGTCCTTACTTAATTCATTTTGTACAACCTGATTATCGGAAAAGGGTTTTAGTTCGGGGGGAAGAAGTTTTTCAAATGCCCTCATCCTGCGGTTGTCTCCTTTCTTTTCGCTGGTGATCTTGTTCTCGATAAAATTCAGGGCCATGACTTTTGGCAGTAATTTATTACGATAATACAGTAAGAAATAATAACCGACAGCTCCCGCAATGACCACAATTAAAATAATAACCAATACGGCAATCCTGATTTTTGCTTGCTTCTTCTTTGAATCTATATTCAAACTGCTGATCTGCTGATCTTTTTTTTCAGTCTCATATTTGATCTTCATATTTGCAACAGCCTGATGTGCTTTCTCGGTCACAATGCTGTCCCTTATCTCATTCCTCATTTTCAGGTACTTCAAAGCCTGATCCTGGTTTCCGCTTGCTTCATAGCATTCCGATAAAAGCATGTAAACGTCTTCGAACTGAGCCCGGTAATCAGCCAGTTTTGAATAATAAAGCCCCTTATTCAGGAATTCAATGGCAGCCGGGTACTTCTTTAAGCGGGTATTCAGTTCCCCGAGTGAAAGATAAGTGCAGGCCATGGGAATGTAATCCTGGCCCCTTGAAGAAAGACTCAGGGATTTTGAATAGTAATACCTGGCCGAATCGGTCCGATTGAGTTTAAGCCAGGTATCCCCGATATTTGTCAGGTTGAAGCAGATCTGGGAACGGAAAATAGTAGTATCTAAGTAATTTATCGCCAGGGATTTCCTGAAACAGTCAAGGGCTTTGTGGTAATCTTTCCTGTCGGCATAGTTTATCCCCATAAGATTATATGCATAGCTTTCACCGCTTGGGAAATTCGCCCTGCGGAATAAGCTGATCGCCTTTTCATACGCCTGAATGCCGTAAACACCGTAAGGGGCATCGTAATAATAACCTCCTAAATTGCAGCTCAGATATCCTGCGTCAATCAATTTGTTCTGTTTTTCTCTTATTTTCAGTGCTTTGAGATAGTAATAAACCGATTCTTCATTGCAGCCGGCATCACCATAAAGTATACCCAGTGTTAATGAACAGCCTGCAACCCTGTCTTCATTTGCCGAATCCATCGCAATAGCCTTTTTCAGATACTCTACCGCCCTGGCTTTTTCGCCTTTGGTCCTTGAAATATCGCCCAGGCGAGCATAACCGTTGGATAAAAGTATTTTTGAATTGATCATTTTACTGAGATCCATCCCTATCTGGCAGAAATACATTGCCGAATCGGTCATCCCTTTTAAAGTATAATAGTAAGACAGAAAATAATACGCTCTGACCTCAGATTCCCTGGCATTCAGCTTTTTTGAAAGGGCAAGGGACCGCATAGCATATGGGTATGCCCGAAGCGGGAAAGACCCGTATAATTCCCTGTAAATTTTCTCCAGGGCATTGATTTTCTGGTGTTCATCGGAATTCCTGAGCTGTGAGAACAATGCCGCTGAATCTCCCGTCTGAGCCAGGGAAAGGGAAGCAAACCAGATTATACAAAAGAATAACAGGAAACCGTTACGGAAATATGATTTGAATTGAATTGGCGGCAGCAATCTGAACAATTCATTCATTAGAGCATAGCCTTGTCGTGGCAGTTATGAATCAATGCAAAGTTACTTATTCGCAAGGAAATTTCAAATTATCGAGTAATTTTGGTAACTGTTTAACCCGAAAATGTTTAATAAAAGCTGTTACAATGAGAACTCCTGATCAGGATAATATGCCGCATTGGGCCAGGCGCATCGATGAAATGGGTCCGCGCCGCTGGCACCGGCAGAAAGAATACCGCAGCCAGCGTGCCGAATATATTTCGTCAATTGTCTTTAACCTGATTGCCCTGGTTGTACTTTATAAGCTCCCCGACTGGCATTTGGGATTTATCACTGAAAGGTACGGGGCAGTGATGTATATCCTGATTTTTTCCTGCCTGGTTCAGATAGGCGGCAACCTGCTTATGTTGTTGTTCGCTTTTCGCCCGGTGAAATATATCGCCCGTACCTTCATGGAGGCTGCTTCCTTTCTTGCCCAGATCACATTTTACTATCTCTATCCTCTTGATTTTTCCAATACCGCCGGACTCGGCTGGATCGACATAGTATTACCCTGGATATTGATTATAGGGATGGTGATTTCAGCAATTAAAGTCCTTTCAAATATCTGGAAACTGATATTCTGGAGATAATTTCAAAGCTATATACCTGTTTAAATAACATTGAGGATCTCGTCGAGACCCGCGATTTTAAACGTCTTCTTTATAAAGGGATCGGAATTCCTAATGGAGAAACTTCCGTCTTTGACCCGTTTTTTTCCGGCGACACAAAGTCTTATAAATGAAGAGGATATGAAATTTACTTCTTTGACGTCAAAGATAAGGCTGAAATCAAGCACTGCTGCCTTTTCCGTGTTTTCGGTGAGCGACTCGAACTTGGATTCCAGCTCGGCTGCAATCTGGCTGCTGAGTATAGTGTCAAGCCTTCCTGTAAAATAACAAGTTAAAACTCTTTCATCCGGGTTAAAATCATAACTTAACATAATCGGTTCTTTTTGAATTAATGGTTTTTATGGTACTCCAGCCTTAGATCTGTTTCATTACAGTTTTCATCGAGGTACTTACTCCTGTCGACGCTGAAAAATTTGTCATTCATTTTTCTCCTGCAGACCCTTTGGATATTTATAAGATGCTTAACGGTAATGTTCTCGGTGGTGATGTTTTTTCCACCAGTTCCGCATCCCAGCGTAAGTGACGGGTTCAGCATGTTAAATGTTCCGCCAACAGCTCCCTGGGAGGTTGGAGTATTCACGACAATGCGCCCGGCATTGATCAGCTGGCTGAATTCAAGTATGCGTTTTTCGTTATTGGCATAAATACCCGCACTGTGGCCGATCCCGCCGAGATAATTCAGGTCAATGCATAATTTTATTGCTGAATGATAATCCTTTGCTATATAAAATGCCAGGATAGGGGCCAGGATCTCTACTGAAAGCGGATGGTCTTTACCCACACCCGGCAGTTCGGCTAATAAAATTTTCGTACCTTTCGGTACCGAAATTCCAGCTTTCTGGGCGATCACCTCAACGGATTGTCCCACGATAAAGGGGCTCATCGACATGGATTCCTTTCCCACTGCAATTTTTTCAACTTTCTGAATCTCCTCAGGGGAAAGAAAATAGCAGTACTGGCGTTCAAATTCGGATTTTACAGCCATCGCTATCTTTTCCTCAACGATCACCGACTGTTCACTTGCACAAACCGTTCCGTTATCAAAGGTTTTTGACCTTATGATGGAAGATATGGCAAAGGGAATATCCGCACTTTCATCTATAAACACAGGCACATTCCCCGGTCCGACTCCTATTGCCGGGTTTCCTGAGCTATATGCGGCTTTCACAAGCCCGGTACCCCCGGTTGCGAGGATGAGTGCAACCCTTGGATGCGCCATGACCATCTGCGTGAAATCCCGCGATCCTGCAGGTATCATCTGAACACAATCCTCGGGAGCCCCGGCGGCAAGGGCAGCATCATAACATATTCTTGCGGCTTCACCTGTGCAGTGCGCGGCATTTCTGTGTGCGCTGATGATGATCGGATTTCGCGATTTAAGGCAAATCAGGATCTTATAAATTGCTGTGGATGTTGGATTGGTGACCGGTGTCACGGCAAAAATGGGCCCGAGGGGCTGGGCAATCTCTGAAATGCCCGTAACCGGATCATCGCTGATAACACCCACCGTTTTTTCGTTTTTGATATTCTCATAAACAAGCTGGGTCCCGATTACATTCTTCCATACCTTGTCCTCCCAGATGCCGATCCCGGTTTCCTCAACAGCCATCTTGGCAAGGCTTATCCTGGCATTCAAAGCTGCTTTGTAAACAGCTTCCACTACTTTATCGGTCTGTTCCTGGTTGAACTCCTGGAATTCCGCCGAAGCAAGAATAGCCCTTTCCAGGATATCGTTTGCCCTCTCCATTAAATTCTCTGCCATATTTCAGGTTTTAAAAACTAAACGGTTATTTTAATTGAAAAGCATGGAAAATTACAATAATTTCTTAATTTTATTCCTTTTGAACAGTAAATTATTCTAATCGCCAAAGTATGAAGAGATGGTCAAAATGGATTAAGATCACCTTGCTCTCACTTGCCGGGGGCATACTGCTGATCCTGGGCATTGTTTTCACATTTGCATATTTCAAGGGCAGCCAGGTCCTTAAAAAATACCTTATCGAAACTGTTTATACAGGGAGCAGGGGCTTGTACCGGCTTGAAACCGGGGATCTTCATATTACAATTATTCCGGGATGGATCAGCATCAGGGATGTTGTATTGACACCTGATACGGTCCTGTTCAGGAAGTGGCAAATAGCCGACTCGTCGGTGTCAAAACTCTTTTCTGTTAAAATTTCAAGGATCCAGGTCAGGGGTGTGGATTTTATCGGCATGCTCAGGAAACAGAAATTCGAAATAAACAAGGTTATAATTATCGGGCCTGAAATCAAAATTGATATTTATAAGCCCACAGGCAAAAAGGAAGAACCTGAATCCAGGCAAACGAGGCATATACAGATCAACCTCCCTGCCGGCATTCAAAGCTTAAAAATAAGCGAGGTAAGAGTATTGAAAGGAAGCTTCCGGATTATCGATCACCGTACTGATTCTTTGAAGGAAATCATATTCCCTTCGATTACAGTCGAGACCGACAATATTCATGCCGACCATTCAGGGACTCCTGACCCCCGACTGTTCAATGCCGATGATATCCGTATAAGGATTGCTGATTATAGCATGTTCCTGGCTAAAGGAATTTACAAACTCTCATTTGGAGAATTAAGACTGTCGACCGGGAATTCCAGTTTAACACTGAACAAATTCAGCCTGGCTCCCACCCTGGGTCGAAAAGAGTTTGCAAAAAAGGCTGTCTACCAGGCCGACCAGATGAATATTTCGGTTAATGAGATCTCCCTCAGCGGACTGAAACTTGATTCGGCTGTTCTCAAAGGAAAAATACTGGCTTCACGTCTCACTGTCAATGGATTGCTGCTCGATGATTTCAGGGACCAGTCATACCCACGCAAACCAGGGTTGAAACCACCCCTGCCCCAGGATCTTATCCCGAAAATACCTGTAAGATTTTCGATTGATACCGTTTGTGTCGAACAAAGCAAGGCCATTTATTCAGAACAAAAGAATGCCGGTCCCGGAACAGTATCCTTTGCCGATCTTCAGGGGAAACTATATCCCCTGACCAACGATTCCCTTAAACTTCAGCAATCCTATACCATGCACCTGGTTGGTTCGGCCTTGCTTATGGACAAAGGGAGATTGACTGCGGCATTTGCTTTTAAGGTACCCGACAAACACAGCAGTTTCAACCTGAAAGCAAACATCGGCAGCATGGACCTAATGGAATTCAACAAGGTGGTTACGCCTCTTGCAGGTATAATGATAAGCAGCGGCAAACTGATTAAAATGGAGATCCCGAATATCTCTTTCACCGATTTTCAGTCGACCGGCATACTGAAGTTTTATTACTCTGATCTTGAAATTAAATTGATCAGGAAAGACTCATCAAGCTGGACAAATATAAAAACTTCGGTCCTGGGATTTGCAGCAAACACCTATGTTGGATCGGATAATCCCAACAGGAATGGAAAATTCAGGGAAGGTGTTATCAGATTTCACCGTGACACAGGTAAAAGCATCTTCAATTACCTCTGGAAAAGCGTATTTACCGGCCTGAAATCAACAGTTGGTATTAACAACAAGGAGCAGAAAGAGATTAGAAAAGAAAGAAAAGCAAAGAAAAAATAAACTATAACATTTTGGACAAGGCTGAAAAAAACAACTACAAGATCAAAGCCTGCATTTCACCAGTTTCCAATTCTCCCCGTAACCGCTTTCTTTGCAAAGGAAATAGGCTTCTCCTTTATAGATCCTGATTTTCTCAGGGAAGGGAAAGGGAAGGACTGTTCCATCACCGGTCTTACCTGTCAGAAGATCGATCTTGTTAATTTTTACCATTCCGTTCCTGATAAAAGTGGTATAAATATCCTGGTCCGACCCATCCGTAAGTATTTTCGTTCCCCATCTCCAACCGGAAGTTTCAAGGCTGTTGATCTTTTTCGAACGGCTTTTTACCGAGACTTCATGGTGAAAGCTGATTGGAACAGTCCTTTTGGTTTTCCCGTTCCGATCGAGTATCTCGATAATGTCATTTCCGAAATTAAAAAAGGCCAGGCTGTCGCTGTTCATTTTTATTAAAGGAAAGATCATGTTATAAAATTCGAACCGCTGGGCCCTGATCTCATTCTTACCATAGGCACCCCCTTCAGTAACAGAAATTGAAAAATCAAATTCCGAAGGGCTTCCGATTTCACCCGAATCCAGTGCATTGTATGCTCCCGTTAAACCGTTCCATCCCAGGTAAAATCTTTGATCATCAAAATATTCAGAGATCTTTTTCTCGTAAAGGCATGTTTTAATGTAAGTCTTTCCCTTGTCCCTGCTGTAATAACCAAGCTTTGTCCCGAATCCGTCAGCAATCTTTTCCTGGAAATAAAGCCGGTTGGAAATCCTGAACAGGAATGGCTTTACATGCTTTTCAAGGGTATCGGCAGGAACAGGATCGAGGAATCCAAGACTTCTTTTATCAATGTCATAATAACATTGCCAGGTGAAAGCCGACTTTGAGTAATAATGCACGTTTGACAGGAAATCCTTATACAGTTTATCTGGCGGCAACTCAGGTGGATCACTTACCGAAAGGGTGTCGCCGCTCCGGGTCAGCAGCAACAGTTCCGACCTTTTCAGAGCTGTCCTGAAAACGGTCAGCAGCAGGTTATCATCCATCAATTCATAATCCAGGACCGAATACGACCTGTCCTGGTAAATTACAGTATGCTTCACCGACGATACTTCAACTTCTTTCAGGTTGTAAATAACCGGCCGGATATGTAATTCCACCGGTTTGCCCTGAAACTCACGAATCGTATATCGTGCATTCTCGTAGCCAATACAACTGATGAGGATAGTAGAAGGAAGGGTTGTTATAGGAAGCGAAAACTGACCTTTTTTATCGGTGAATGTTCCGGTATTTGTGCCCGAGACCTTTACGTTGACTTCAGCAACAGGTTTGTAGTTCAGTTCATTAATGATTATCCCCCTGAATCCGGTGCCCTGTGCCAGGCTGAATTGCTGAAGGATCAGAAACAGGATTAAACAGCAGATCCCTTCTTGGGGCAGTTTCCTTTTCATATCCACCTGTTGACTGTCATACCTCCCGGCATGCCGTTAATTTTTCACCAATGAAAAGTGTGTCTTGTCAAGGGGGGTTACACTTACCCTCTTTCGTTCCCCGTTATGCTTGATCACAAAAGTTACGGTTTTAAGGTCCTTTTGCATATACGGTTTATAAACGAGATTTGACTTAATGAACAAATACCGCAAACCGTTATTATTGCCGTTCAGAAGATAGGTCCATTGTGATTTCCCGGCATCCGTATAGTTATCCGGTACTTTGGAATTGAATATGTTCAGGATCTTATCACCTTTCTGGATACCGGCAGTTGCAGCAGGCGAGCCTGGAATAACATCGGCAATAGTCCTCATATCATTCAGGTCATAGATGATCCCGGTATACGTGTAATGCAGCATCAGGTAATATTCCGAATTAGGGATCCATACTGTCGGGAACTGGTATAGCAGGAGAGCAAACAGGTCGCCGCTTTTATCAACCAGGTTGCTTTTTGAGCTCGAAGCCTGGGACACGGAGCCAGACCATATTACCGGAGGGAGCTTGCTGTGTCCTATCTTATGGGCATCCAGGAATTTCAGGGAAATAGAATAGAGATATGTCACCTCGGTATAGCCTCCCTGGGTGGTGGATTCGGTGATGGGGACAGGCACGAATCCCCAGTACCAGTCATAGGCAGTGCTGATACGCGTACTGATGATCTGCTGGGGAGGGTTGTAATGTTCTTTCGATCCCGCATAGGAACTCATCACGATCAGGATATCCGGGTTGCTCTGTGATCTTTTCAATCCCCCTGAATTCAACTGGTCGGCAAGCTCCTTGAAAATTTCCTTTTCCAGAAGGGGATCCTGGGTTGAGGTATATTCAAAATCATAAGACTTATAGTTGAATATATTGATATCGTCATCATCAAGGACCGCCATCGATGATTGCACCATCTGCCTGTGCTCCTGATAATCATTCGTATATATCCTTGATGCCAGCTCTCCTTCAGAAACATACCTGCTTCCATCAGAAAGAGAGACTGAAATCCTCGGGACATTCCCCTGCAAAGTGCCTGACGTACCGTAACGGCTGATGGCAAGTTTAACGTCAGTGCCGGGAGCTCCTTTCATCTGGTTGATGGGATTTCTGATCGTATTCACACTGACCCCTTCTATCCCGATAATATGGTCCCCGGCTTTTAGCCCGGCTATATCTGCAGGTGAACCCTGGAAAACCCTCATGACCTTGATAAACTGGTTGTCGTGGCTTAACTGGAGAATGCAACCGATAGTGCCGGCGGAGGAACTTTCTTCCTGGGAGACACAAACTGTAATATTAAGCATACATGCCAATACTACAAGTAGTAAATTTCTCATACTACAAAATCTTTATTATCATGCAATTTAAGAAAATAAACTATCGGGGGATCCATGAGCAAAGCGTAAATAAAAATGCCGCCACAGGTTAAAAAGAAAAAAGAGGGTGTCTCAAAAGTCGAGACACCCTTTTGTTATTTATAACTCTCTGATTGTTAATAAATTAGTTCATAAGTTTTAGATGTAATTGTCTGATATTCTGCAAGATAAGCTTATATTGCAGCATGAAACAGATCA
>CAILVF010000060.1 GCA_903837605.1 uncultured Bacteroidales bacterium
GGGGATATTTATAGTGAAGGGACCGGGATCTGTTTCCGAATTATCAACAATAATACTGTATTCCAACCGGCCTTTATCTCCAAGTTCTTTTTTTATAGTCTTTTTAAGCAATCCAATGTAGTGCTCCTCGAGCCATTCGTAAAAAAACTGGCTGGGAACCTGGATTGTCAACACATAATCTTTTAGTTTAAGAGGCTTTATCGGAAGGAACCATGTTTTAAAGCTTTGATAGTTGATATTGTCTTTGATTACCTTAAGACAATTTTCCCAAACTTCAACAACGTTCTTTTCCATTAATTCAATTTACCTTGAATGGTTTTTTAATAATTTGTTTAATCGCTATATATCAAGGTTTTGGATTTTAGCCGCAAGTTTAAAATCCTTAAGAAAGGCATACTTGATTCGATTAACAAAATTGAATAAAAAAAGTTTATAAAAAAATTTTTTATGACTTGATTTTAATAAAAATTTAACATGTAAAATCGGGTTTTGATTCATCTAAAACTCCCGTTAAATCTGATAGCCTCTTAATTTCCAGAGCATTGTTCCCGGGCCTGGCTGTGATAATTCATGTTCTTTAGAATGGTTCTAAATTTCATTGTCATTCTCTTCCAAACACTTAGCAAAATCAATGGTTTTGTTAATTATAAAACAGACTGATTATAAACATAATTTGTTCATTGATTAACCGTATCGAATGATGTAGATATGTTGCCAATTCTCATAAGTCTTTTAAGCACCTTATCAACTTTACTTTTCCGGATTCCCAGCCTGAGCCTGCATTCATTATCAAAGTTCTGAGCAATTAAATCCAGTTCTTCTTCCTTTTGTATCCGCATTACATCGTTCATATTCTCATAACGAAAAGTAAGCTCAACAATGCTTGTAATAATCTTTTCAGCTTTCCCGGCATTGTCAAGGGCTTCCGACGCTGCCTGCCTGTATGCCTGGATCAGGCCCGGGATCCCAAGCTTGGTCCCTCCAAAATACCTGACTACAATCACAAGTGTATCCGATATTCCTTTCGAGAGTAGCTGCCCGTATATAGGTCTTCCTGCAGAACCCGAGGGTTCACCGTCATCGTTGAAACGGTAGTTCTCCTGAGCGGGTCCAAGACAGTAGGCGTAGCAATGATGGTTTGCGTCATGGTATTTTTTACGGACAAGTCCGAGGATGTCTTTGACTTCGGCTTCGGAGCCTGCTGGAAATGCAAGACCGATAAATTTACTGGCTTTTTCTCGGTAAACAGCTTCTCCTTTACGGGCAACGGTGAAATAGGTATCGGAGGCGTCACTCATACTGCTAAGATAGGGTTTTATGTATGACCAGTATCAATGCCACATCAATTTTATATTAATTTAGGAGCATGAAAAAGCCTGTTCACACGATCAGCGGTATTCGGACTTCATATCTTTCGGGCCTCAGGGATCTTTATGATGCTGATGAAATCAACAGTATACTATACATACTGTTTGAAGATTTCCTCGGATGGCCAAAGACCAAACTTCATCTTGAACCCCTCACTGCCTTAGCAGAATCGGATTCGCATAAATTTTATAATGCTTTAAGCCTTCTGGCTCAAAGCTGCCCAGTTCAGTATATAACAGGCAGGACTAACTTTAACGGTTTAACGATAATGGTGAACCCTTCAGTTCTGATTCCAAGGCCTGAAACTGCTGAACTTGCCGGGATTCTTGCAAAAGACCTGGGAACATGCGACCTTAAAAATTTTACGGCTGTCGACATCGGAACCGGATCAGGCTGCCTGGCAATTTATATTAAAAAGCAATTACCTGCCATCGGTATGCATGGAACTGATATCTCTGAGGAGGCCCTGTTAACAGCAAGGGCAAATGCAAGCATGAATGAAACTGAAATAGATTTCTTCAGCTCTGATATTCTTGGTACCGGTGAAGCCATGCCCGGAAAGGCATACAGCCTGATTGTGAGCAACCCTCCATATGTCACCATGAGTGAAAAGGAAGCAATGAGGAAGAATGTGAAGGAGTACGAACCCTCCACTGCTTTGTTTGTCCCGGATCAAGACCCGTTGTTGTATTACAAGGCCATATGCAGGCATGCACAAAACGGCCTGGCCCCAAATGGACTGTTGTACCTTGAGATCAACGAAGCATACGGGAATGAACTGAAACAACTTCTTGATTCGGAAGGCTTCGGTGATATTATATTGTTAAAGGATTTCAGGGGCAGGCAAAGGTTTATTAAAGCGGTATTCAGAAACCACTGATAAAAGGCCTGATAAGGGTTCTCACCTCATCCGCGGAAAGAAAAATATCAGTGGCGCCAAAAGAATACGGGGCTATATCATAGTGGTTATAAAGAAATCCAATACCCCCGGGAGTCAGGTAAAAGTTTTCATTCGGCTGGATCTCGTCGGTAAAGTACCCGGCATCGGTCAGTTTTTGGGTCTCAGGTATTTTATTCATCGACTTTAATTTTCGTGTAAGAAGCCGGGAGAGGTCCTGCTTCCTGCCATCAGCCAGCAAATCTGCAAGGCTCAGCACCTTGCCTGTTTTCAGATCGACATTTGTGAAATCAAGGTTCTCCAGTCCGTGAGCTCCGCCTGTATAGGCATAATTCAGTATATAAAAGCTCAGGATGAAATTTTCGTTGCATACAATATGCATGTATCTTAAAAGTTCCCAGTTCAGGGCACCTGCATCAGGCATCTGCTTGTAGAGGTCTTCGTTGCCCGAAAGATAATCTGTTTTAAAGACACTGAAATTCCCGCTTAGCACGCTGTCGGGGTTATTCCCGGAATAGGCTGAATTGCCAAATACTTTCAACATGATCTTTCTCAGGGTGTCTGAAATTACAGCATTCCCTGACTCCATGGGTGCCAGCAATGCCATGCGTGCAATACCTGCCGGGCTTTTCGGCTTTTTTACCAATCTGACCGTTTCCAGCCGGAAGTAAACATTGAACTGAGCACTTCCCGCTTTGTAAACCTCTGAAAGGTCCAGGTGCAAGGCTTTGCTCTCCTTGCTTTCTTCACATTCACCCGTGAACGTGCCGGCGTTCAGAAGCTGACCCTTTAAAACCGGATATTCATTCCCGAAAGGTTTGAGTTGAAAATTCCCTTTTGCATCCATCCGTCCCGAAAAATCGTATGGTTTGCCTGGTTCGAGAATACCTGAGAAATTCAGTAGCCCGGGCAGGGAAAAGGCACAGTCTGCGTACAGACTATCATTGAGCTTTACCAGGTTTACGCTTATGCTGATATTTTTACCGGCTGTCCCCTCAAGATGCCAGTATGCCTTTTTAGGGATAGTCATCTGTGCCATGGCCCCAATCATGAGGCAAAGGCAAAAAAAGGTCATGGTAGCTTTCAGGAGTTTCATGCTGCAGGAGTTATTGGTTTGGGCCTTTCGCCAAAAATAGCTGTGCCGATTCTGATCATTGTGCTTCCTTCTTCAATTGCAATCATATAGTCGCCCGACATGCCCATTGAAAGTTCTCTGAAATCATCGTCTGAAGGGAAGAATGCTGCTTTGATTTTTATAAAATCGTTCCTGAGGCTGCCGAACTCTTTCCGGATGAGGTTCTCGTCTTCGGTATACGTAGCCATGCCCATAAGGCCATGTATGCGGATGTTCCGCATCGCTCTGTACTCAGGGGATTCCAGTATTTGAAAAGCCTCCTGAATATCGAGACCGAATTTTGTTTCCTCCGAAGCGATATGCAGCTGCAGGAGGCAGGGAATCACCCTGCCGGTTTTTCCGGCTTCCTTGTCGACCTCTTTGAGAAGCTTCATGCTGTCGATGCCGTGGATCATATGTATGAAAGGCGCGATCATCCTGACTTTATTGGTTTGCAGATGACCGATGAAATGCCATTGTATATCAGGGGGCAGGGCAGAAGCTTTGAACGCAAGCTCCTGGACTTTGTTTTCACCAAAAAACCTGTGCCCGGCGTTATAGGCCTCCATTAGAGTTTCCGGTTTTTGGGTCTTTGAAACGACAATCACCTTTACACGTGCGGGAATGGTCCGGCACAGCAGCTCAAGATTCTTCGCGATATTCATATGTTGATAGAAGTAACAAAAGTAATAATTTGAACGTTTATTTCATTCACTTACCTTTGCCTTCATGAAAAAGCTTTTCCTCCTGATCCTCCGCCAGCTTTTCTTCTGGATTTTGTTTTTTAATTTCACCCGCCTGGTTTTCCTGGTATACTACTCGGGGATAATCTCGGTGGAGGGCATAAGGTTTACGGAGGTCCTTGGTGTTTTCAGTCATGCCTTTAAACTGGACCTGGCCACGGCATGCTATTTTATGATATTCCCCTTCCTGCTGCTCCTCCTGCAGTCGATCTGGAGCCCGGCATGGCTGAATACCTTAAACAAGGTCTATTCGTGTATCATGATCTCGGTTTATTCCCTGAGTGCCGCAGCAGAGATGGGGATTTACGCCGAATGGAAAACAAAACTGACCTATAAAGTCATCAAATACCTTTCGCATCCATCAGAGATCTATAACTCGGCTGAAACAGGAACCTTCTTCCTGCTTCTGCTCCTGTTTGCCCTTATGATAGCAGCCGGATCATTTGCATACCTGCGCTGGTTTTACAGGGATTTCACCTGGGAAAAGCTGCCCTTCTGGCATTCTGTCATTTTTGCTTTAGTGATACCCCCGCTGCTGTTTACAGGCCTCAGGGGAGGAGTGCAACAGATCCCTATCAACCAGAGCCAGTCCTATTTCTCGGCACATAATATCCTGAACCTCGCTGCCGTAAATAACGCTTTCAATCTTTATATAAGCATTTTCGAGAACCTGGGGAACATGAAGGAGAATCCTTTCAGCTTCATGGACGACAAGCAGGCGGCGGTTATAATGCAAGGCATTTATGATGTGAAAAAAGATACCACCGTAAGCGTGCTCACAACGACCCGGCCCAATATCGTGATCCTGATCATGGAAAGCTGGTCGGCCGATCTGATATACGAGCTTGGCGGTGAACCGGGAATAACGCCACGCTTCAGCCAGCTTGTAAAACAAGGCATACTTTTCAATTCCATTTATGCTTCCGGCTCCCGGTCGGAACAGGGAATGGCCTGTATTTTCGGTGGTTTCCCGGCTCATCCGATTTCATCGATAACCGTTCAGCCCGATAAATTCGTGAAACTTCCCAGCCTGGTGAGTGAAATGAAAAAGCTGAACTACTCAACAGCGTTTTATTTCGGCGGACAGCTGATCTACGGGAACATCAAGAGTTATATTATTTTTAACGGCTTCGACCAGATCATGGAAGGCGAAAACTTCCCTGCATCCATCCCGAGAGGAAAACTGGGCATTCACGATGAATTCTCTTTAGGATATATGGTGAACGATCTTGACAGGTTCAGGCAGCCCTTCCTTGCGTCGCTTTTCACGGTTTCCACCCATTCACCCTGGGACCAGCCTTATCAGAAACCACTGAAATGGGGAGGAAATGAACAGGAATATATTAATGCCGCTTATTATACCGATCACTGCCTCGGGGAATTCTTCGCCAAGGCAAGGCAAAAACCATGGTTTGCTAACACCTTATTTATTATTGTAGCCGATCATAGCCATAATTCATACAGGAACTGGCATCCTGAATCCAAAGAATACCATAAGATCCCTTTACTGATGTATGGGGATGTCATTAAACCTGAGTTCAGGGGTAAGGTATGGAACAAGCTGGGAAGTCAGCACGATATTGCATCGACTTTACTGGCCCAGATGGAACTGCAACACGAATCATTCAGGTACAGTAAAAACCTTTTTAACCCTTATTCGGGAGAATTCGCTTATTATTCGACAGAAGACGGGGCCGGCTGGCTGCACGGGGGGAGCTATTACACCTTCGAGGCTCATCCTTATATAGGATATAAATGGAGTTATTTTGCCCCCGGGACCGACAGTACACAAACTATTAAAGAAGCCAGGGCTTACCTTCAAAGCGTATTCGGGAATTACCTCAAAGACTAGGGAGTGACTGGTGAACATTCACCATTCACCATTCACCAGTAGCCATTCACCAGTCACTATTCCAGGGAATGTACCACCAGCCCTGACCTGAGCTTTGGTTCGAACCAGGTTGTTTTGGGGGGCATTATATTTCCTGAGTCGGCAATATTGATAAGCTGCTTCATTGAAACGGGGAATAGAGCAAATGCGGCTTTCATCTCACCGCTGTCAACACGCTTTTTCAATTCCCCGAGGCCCCTGATACCACCTACGAAATCAATCCTGTTCGATGTCCGGAGATCTTTAATGTCTAGGATCTGATCAAGGACAAGTTTTGAGAGGATAGTGACATCCAGTACCCCTATAGGATCGGAATCATTGTAGGTGCCGGGTTTCGCGGTAAGGGAATACCAGCTGCCATCGATATACATGCTGAAGTTATGCAGTTTTACGGGCTTGTAGATTTCCTTTCCCATAGCCTTAATCGTAAAAACCTTTTCGAGTTGCTCTGTCAGCTGTTCTTTTGTGAGACCGTTCAGGTCCTTCACTACACGGTTG
Organism: uncultured Bacteroidales bacterium; assembly: GCA_903837605.1. GTDB lineage: Bacteria > Bacteroidota > Bacteroidia > Bacteroidales > FEN-979 > CAIRDP01. The sequence continues at coordinate 6,513 of CAILVF010000060.1, forward strand.
TAATCAATAATCGAGAGCTGGTCATCGGGAAAATGAACAGCCAGGAAATAATTATATTCTTCATTCCCCTTATGGTCGGGGTTATTTTTCTTTTTTTCGTTCCCTACCAGGGCAGCAGCTGCAGTACGATGGTGCCCGTCGGCTACATAGGTTGCGGGAACTTTTGCAAACAACGCGGTGATTGCCGAAATAATTGTATTATCCTCTATAACCCAGAAATGATGCCCGATACCATCCGATGAGATAAAGTCATAGACCGGGGCATTGCTTCCGACGAATACCTTGACGATCTGGTCTATTTCTTTTACTGCAGGATATGTAAAGAAAACCGGCTCCATATTGGCATTGGTGATCCTGACATGTTTCATCCGGTCTTCTTCCTTGTCTTTCCTTGTCAGCTCATGTTTTTTTATGATGCCATCCATATAATCAGTAACCCCTGCACAACCTACGATTCCATATTGTGTTTTCCCATTCATGGTCTGGGCATAGATGTACAGGTTGTCTTTGTTGTCGGAAGTCAGCCAGCCGTTCTTCCTGAACAGGCTGAAGTTTTCCTTTGCCTTATCGTAAACTTCTTGTGCATGAACATCCGTTGAGGCAGGAAGGTCGATCTCAGGTTTGATAATATGAAGTAAAGAGTAAGGATTGCCCTTAGCTTCTTCGCGGGCTTCCTCGGAGTTTAGCACATCATAAGGCCTTGATGCGAGATCCTTTGCGATTTCTTTTGGAGGTCTCAGCCCTTTAAACGCTTTTAGTATTGCCATAGTGTGTAATTTAGTTTGTAACGAATTATTTCATCATATTCCGCAGGATGCGGAAAGAAATTTTACCGCCGGCCTTTTTTATTCGAAACCTGCTTTAGGTGTCATTTATTCAGTCTCATCCTCATCATTCCCGTGATCGCCTATTTTAACGCTTCGCTGAAGCGAGCCAATGAGAGCCCCGATCATCTTGGTCATTTCCATCAGCTGGTTTTTTGATTCGTCATAATGTTTGGGCGTGATGATATTACGGTGTAAAGCAAGGGTTGTAAGTACAACACATTCCCTGACGGAGCTTTTCGCCATTTTAAGGTAATATACGAACTGACTTTTATTCCTCGACGAGCCTTCAGCAATGTTAAGGGAGATGGCCTGGGCCGAGATCAGAAACCGGTCGAAGAACGTTTTGACATAAGGGTCGGTCCCGGCGTTCTTTGCCATATCATATCCCCAACTTATATATTCCAGCGATTTGTGGTATATTCTCAGATCTTCAAATCTAAAAAAGGTAGTGGGTTTTTCTTGTCCGTTTTCCATTGTGCGAGGCGATTAATTAATGACTTTTTGAGTTGTGAGGACTTATTTATTTACCTGGAAGGTCTTATCTCCCTTACTAATGAAATTCACTATCTGTTTTGCAGCGGCAATACCTGCATTAATATTAGCTTCTTCGGTCTGGGCTCCCATTTTTTTCGGGGTACAGAAAAATTTCGACTTGAATCCTGCTTCGATCTCAGCCTTATTTGTCGGCTCAACATCAGAAAGGTATGCAAAGTCTTTCCTTTCCTGGAATGTTTTAAGCAGGTCGGCCTCATTGATAACCTCGGCCCTGGCGGTATTCACGAGCACAGCAGGAGAAGGCATCCGTGAAAGAAGGCTGGAATTCACACTTTGTTTTGTTTGGCTGTTTGCGGGGATATGCAGTGAAATAAAGTTGCATTTGCTGTAAAGTTCTTCAACCGATCCAACCCAGTGTACTCCATCTTTTTCAATGGCGTCCTTTGGGATAAAGGGATCGAAAGCATATACCTCCATTCCGAAACCCCTGGCAATACGGGCAACGTTTTTACCAACGGCTCCATAGGCATGGATCCCCAATTTTTTGTCTTTAAGCTCCCATCCGGATTTCCCGTTGAAGAAATTCCTGACGTAGTATACCATCATCCCAAGCGCAAGTTCTGCAACAGCATTTGAATTCTGGCCCGGGGTGTTCATGACCACAACACCTTTAGCTGTTGCTGCAGCAAGGTCGATATTGTCATATCCTGCACCTGCCCGTACGACGATCTTCAGGTTTTGGGCTGCATCAATAACAGCTTTATCGGTTTTATCGGAACGCACAATGACTGCATCCACATCAGCAACCGCTTTGATGAAATCCTCGGGGCCTGAATAATTTTCGAGAAGAATGAGTTCGTAGCCGGCCTGTTCAATGACCTGCCTGATTCCTTTAACAGCAACAGGAGCAAATGCCTTGTCCGTTGCAACTAGTACTTTTGTCATATCCTGGAAATTAGGGAGGTGCAGGAAGCACCTCCCGGGTTATTCACTTAAACGTTTTCTTTTTCAAATTCATTCATGCAATCAACAAGGGCCTGCACGCTTTCTATTGGCAATGCATTATAGGTCGATGCACGGAACCCGCCTACTGACCTGTGGCCTTTGATCCCGATCATGCCTTTCTTCTTGGCAACTTCCATAAATGCATCTTCCTTATCCTTATATTGCTCTTTCATCACAAAGCAGATATTCATAAGGGAGCGGCTGTCAGGAGCAACAGTGCCGGTGAAGATCTTACTGTTGTCGATGGTATCGTACAATAGTTTGGCTTTCCTGATATTCATCTCCTCGACGACCTTAACACCCCCGAGGCTTTTAATCCACTTCAGCGTTTCAAGGCAGGTATAAATTGCAAAAACAGGAGGAGTATTATATAATGAAGGTTCTTTGAGATGGGTTGCATAGTTCAAAAGGGTAGGGATCTTCCTTTCAACCTTGCCGAGTATGTCTTCCTTGATAATGATAAAAGTAACGCCTGCAGGGCCGAGGTTTTTCTGGGCGCCACCATAGATCAGCACGTATTTGGAAATATCAACCGGCCGGCTCAGGATGTCCGACGACATATCGGCAACCAGGGGAACCGGGCTGTCGATGTCAAAACGTATCTCTGATCCGTAAATGGTATTGTTGGTTGTAATGTGAAAATAATCCACATCAGTGGGTATGGTATAGCCTTTGGGGATATAGTTGAAATTTTTATCTGCCGATGAAGCAACAACATTAACTTCTCCGAAAAACTTTGCCTCCTTAATGGCTTTCTGAGCCCATACACCGGTTTCGAGGTATGCAGCTTTCTTGTTCAGGAGGTTATACGGAACCATGTCAAACTGGAGACTTGCGCCTCCGCCAAGGAAAAGGATCTTATATCCTGCAGGGATATTGAGCAGTTCGGTAAACAAAGCCGTGGCTTCATCCAGGATTGCCTGGAAATCCTTGCTCCTGTGTGAAATTTCGAGTAGAGATAAACCTGTTCCGTTAAGGTCTAGAATAGCCTTGGCGGAATTTTCAATAGCGATCTGAGGTAATACCGAGGGCCCGGCATTAAAATTGTGCTTTTTCATAAGTCGTTTTTTTGAGTGATATATAAATGTTTTTTAAGAAGTCGGGCATAGACAGAACCATGAAGCAAAATAAAGTAATTTCAACCGAAAAATCAAAAATAAGAATTTTTTTGGAAGAATGCAATGATAGGAAAGGATTTCCTGAGAATCAGGGGTTTCGGGCATCAAACTCCCCGATATATTTCCACCGGAAGTTTTCATAAACAAACCCCTCTGCGGTTTCCGAAGCCGGAACATAAAATTGATACTGTCCTGCAAGTTGAGGATCCATTGGTACCAGATGGTCAAAAACGATCATCCATTGCGAGCTGGTACTGTTCGTGTATTCCTTTTTTTTTGCATTCCACTTTGGCTTGCCAGGCAACACCTGTAGCTGGTATCTCAGGTTCATCCCGGCCGAAGAAGCATACCTGAATACAATACGCAGGAGTTTGCCGTCAAGATACCCGTAGAATACCGGGGATCCGAATGAAGGAGCCCCGTTGCTGCCGAGAGTCAGGACCTCAATGATTTTACCGCTTATCTCCTTGCTGATCCCATCCCATCCCAGTAAAATGTAAGCTTTCGATTTATCTTTCAGCTCAAAAGGGATCACCTTATAATACAAGGCACCATACCAGTGAAGGGAATCGCCGCTGAATTGACCTGGTTCGGTTACAGATCCTGAAAAATCAGTCAGGGCAACGACAGGTAATTTCTTCATTGAGCCTTTATACTGAAGAAGGCAGAAGTACCGGTTACTTCCGCCAAGGAGGGGGACGTTCCAGTTATACAAGCGAAAAGATCCGTCGGGGGACTCTGTTTTGGCAACAAATTTCAGTGAATCCCAGGGGTAATCAGCCGAACCACTGTATGAAAGAACAAACCTGAGCTGCTGCTGGAATGCGAGGCTGAGTGCCAGCCGGGTGCTGTCATTCTCTGCCTGGCCGATCGCTGTAAAAGCTTCCCTGAGATCCTGCTCCGCTTTTTTCAGGCTGACAGTGCTTTGTTCAAAAGAGACACAAGGTGACAGAACCATCAATAAAATCAGTAAAAGGCAAATGGATGGTATTCTCATGTATTTAGTAATTTTGCAGTACGAAGATATGGACATCAGAAACCGAATCCAAACATTTATTGAAACGGGAAGGATACTTGCCAGCTATCCTACTCCACAGGAGAAAGGCATCCCGCACCCCTTGTCGGAACCCGCAATCAGGGCTGGAGCTGTGAACCCGTGGTTCACTCCTGATAACATACGTTTTGCACTGAACTCCCTTGGCCGGTCGATGCAGGAAGTGAAGTTGAACCGCTGGCTGGAGGGTTACAAGGCAGACCTGGAGAGCCCCTTAAGGAGGGAGAAGAGGGTTGGTGTTGTAACGGCCGGGAATATCCCGCTTGCCGGATTTCATGATTTTCTTTGTGTCCTGATATGCGGGCATATATTCCATGGCAGGCTCTCCTCCCAGGATAATGTACTGCTTCCTGCTATTGCCGGAATTCTGGAAGGCCTTGACCCTGAATGGAGCAGGATGATCAGATTTTTTGACCAGCCCCTGAAGGATATTGACGCAATCATTGCTACCGGGAGCGACAATACATACAGGTATTTTGATTACTACTTCTCGCGCTTCCCTCATATTATAAGGAAGAACCGCAACGGCCTTGCGATCATTCACGGTAATGAAACGCCTGAGGAACTGGAAGGGCTTGCTTCGGATATAATGCTTTACTTTGGCCTGGGGTGCAGGAGCGTCTCAAAGCTATATATCCCTGCCGGTTATGATGTCTTGCAGCTGATGCCTTACTTCAGGCCCTGGGAGGATGTCATCCGCCATAACAAGTATTTTAACAATTACGAATACCAGAAAAGCATTCGTATTGTAAACAAGCAGCCTTTTTACGATTTCGGGAACCTTATACTTTCAGAAGACAGTAAGCTGTCATCGGCAGTGTCTGTACTGAACTTTGAACGATACCGAAGCAAAAGTAAGCTGATGGAAGCCTTGCCTGCCCTTTCTGATAAGATCCAGTGCGTGGTTTCTGCAGCTGACCCCGGATTACCGTTTATACACCCGGGGATGGCCCAAAAGCCTGAATTATGTGATTATGCCGACGATACAGACACTCTAAGCTTCCTACTTAAGGAAATTTAGTTAAAAATATTTGTTTTTCAAAGAAAAGTCTGTACTTTTGCACCCTCATTTGCAAATTCAATTTCCAATGAAAAAAGATATTCATCCAAAGGATTACAGGCTGGTGGTTTTCAAGGACATGTCGAACGATTATACGTTTGTTTCGAAATCGGCAGTCAAAACAAAAGAAACCATCGTATGGGAAGACGGAGTGGAGTACCCTCTTGTTAAGCTGGAAATTTCTCATACTTCCCACCCTTATTATACCGGCAAAATGAAACTTGTTGATACGGCAGGCCGTGTTGATAAATTCAAAAACCGCTATAAGAAACATCTTGATAAAAAGAACGAAAAATAATTACCTGTAGATCATACTCAGCCCTTGTTTATTCTGACAAGGGCTTTTTTTTATCCCCCAACTTCATTAGTTTTGCAGTGGAATTCCTGGTTGAATTAATTTTATCCTCCTTGTATGAATTACATTCTCTTCGATGACAGTATTGTCAGAACAAACCTTCTTCCATTGACTTTCATGAGGCCTATCGCTGATATCAGGGTAGGAATCCTGACGATCAGGGAAAAATGGGAAATGCATCTGAATACAAAAACTTCAACGCTCACTGAATCCTATCTTTCAAAAAAATTCAAAATCGTCAAGGAAAAGGAGAACATTCTTATTAACGCCTCTGTTTGTCCGACAGCGGAAATTGCTGACGCTGTAATGAACCTCAGGCCAAACCAGACGATAGTATACCAGGATACAATAATCGCCTTACATGTAAAGGCTGAAGATCTCGACAACCTTGGAGATGCATCTTCCGACGGCATTGAAGAGATCAGTATAGCAAATCCGCCAGTCAGGATAGGTCATACCTGGGAAGTATTTTCCAAGAACGGGATAGCGATTCAAGATGATTTTGAACTTTTGACAAAGGACAGGAAATCCCAGAAGCTGAGTTCCACGAACACCGTGATCGGTGACGGGAAGGTGTTTGTTGAAAAGGGAGCCCGGGTGGAATGTGCTGTTTTAAATACCACGGCCGGTCCTGTTTATATCGGCAGGGATTCGGAGATTATGGAAGGGGCGATAATCCGCGGGCCTTTTGCACTTTGTGAAGGCGCGCAGGTAAAGATGGCCGCAAAAATTTACGGACCTACCACGGTCGGTCCTTATTCTAGAGTAGGAGGGGAGATCAACAACTCGGTGCTCTTTGGTTATTCCAACAAAGCTCATGACGGGTTCCTGGGCCACTCAGTAATTGCGGAATGGTGCAACCTGGGAGCCGACACGAATACTTCAAACCTGAAGAACACATATGATACCGTAAGGATCTGGAGTTACGGGAAACAAACCTTTGTAAGCACAAGCCAGCAGTTCTGCGGACTGATCATGGCCGACCATTCAAAATGCGGGATAAATACCATGTTTAACACTGGTACCGTTGTCGGGGTCAACGCCAATATTTTCGGATCGGGGTTCCAGAGGAATTTTATCCCATCCTTCACATGGGGAGGCACTGCGGGTCATACAAACTATGACCTTAAAAGAGCAATAGAAGTAGCCGAACTGGTATATGCCCGGCGGAATAAATCACTCGATGAAGTGGAAAAAGAATTGCTTACAAGTGTTTACAACCTCACGCTGAAAAATAAATACTTATAGTCAGCCGATTTCTGGCACGTAATTTGACATTTGCTTTTACCCGGCGATCATGACCGGGTATAATATTTTATTATGGAAAGAAAATCTGAAACCATTTTTCTTGATATGTCTGACATCATCGACCCTGAAACGGAGTTTATACCCTTGCTTTCATCCGAAGATGAGGAACTGATGAATAACGAGGATGTACCCGAAGAGCTTCCGATTCTGCCACTGCGCAATACTGTACTTTTCCCCGGAGTTGTAATCCCTATTACAGTCGGAAGGGATAAATCGATCCGCCTTATCCGCGAATATTACAAATCAGGCAGGATCATCGGCGTAGTCGGGCAAAGAGATGCAACGATTGAGGACCCTGAATTTTCAGACCTGAATACTGTCGGAACTGTTGCCTATATCATCAAGCTCCTTCAGATGCCTGATGGAACCACGACTGCAATCATCCAGGGAAAGCGCAGATTCCGTATGAATACTCTCATTCAAACCGAACCGTATATTAAAGCAACGGTTACCCCTTTTGATGTTGTTCAGCAGGTAAATATAGAAGATAAGGAATTTCAGGCCCTGATGTCTTCCATCAAGGATCTTGCCACCCAGATCGTGAGCAAATCCCCCAATATCCCTTCTGAAGCTGCTTTTGCAATCAAGAATATTGAAAGTTCTTCATTCCTCGTGCATTTTATTTCTTCAAATCTCAATATCGATGTTTCTGAGAAACAGAAACTCCTTGAAACGGTTGATCTTTCCGAACGTGCACATCTTGTCCTTGGCTTCCTTACGAAGGAATTGCAGGTCACCGAACTTAAACAGCAGATACAGAATAAAGTAAAAACCGACCTCGACAAACAGCAAAGGGATTACCTGCTTAACATGCAGCTTAAGACTATTCAGGAAGAACTTGGAGGAAGTCCGAATGCCCAGGAGATAAGCGTTCTTCGCGAGCAGGCCAAAGATAAAAAGTGGTCCCGGGAGATTGCTGAAGTATTTGAAAAGGAAATAACCAAGCTCCAGAGAATGCATCCTGCAGCCGCAGAATACTCGATCCAGGTCAATTATATCGAAACCCTGGTTCAGCTGCCATGGAATGAATTTACAGAAGATAACCTTGATCTGAACCATGCGATGCAGGTGTTGAACGAGGATCATTTCGGACTGGAGAAGGTTAAAGAAAGGATTATAGAATTTCTTGCCATCATAAAGTTAAAAAAGGACCTTAAGTCCCCCATACTTTGCCTTGTAGGCCCCCCGGGGGTAGGCAAGACTTCTCTTGGAAAGTCAGTGGCGAGGGCGCTGGGCAGGAAATATATCAGGATGTCGCTGGGAGGCCTCAGGGATGAATCAGAACTCCGGGGACACCGCAAAACATATATCGGCGCCATGCCAGGCAGGATCATCCAAAGTATTAAAAAAACAAAATCATCCAATCCGGTGTTTGTGCTGGATGAAATTGACAAAGTGGCAGGAATGAATTTCAGCGGAGATCCTCAGGCTGCCTTACTGGAGATCCTCGACCCTGAACAAAACAGCACTTTTTACGATAATTTCCTGGAAGTGGAGTATGACCTTAGCAGGATCATGTTCGTGGCTACTGCAAATACCCTGAATACGGTTCACCCCGCCCTCCGCGACAGGATGGAGGTGATTGAGCTTCCCGGTTACCTGCTGGAAGAAAAGCAGGAAATTGCAATCAGGCACCTGGTCCCGAAACAACTCAGGGAGCATGGGATGAAAAAAACGCAGCTTCTCTTCAGCCGTGCCATACTCCAGCAGATCATCGAAGAATATACCCGTGAATCGGGAGTAAGGACGCTGGAGAAAAATATTGCAAAAGTCATCAGGAATAAAGCCAGGGCCATAGTTTCCAACGAAGATTACAACAAAAAGATAAACTCTGAAGACCTGAAACGGATCCTTGGGGTCCCTATATTCCAGTCGGAACGCTACATTACCAATGAAATTGCAGGTGTAGTTACCGGACTGGCATGGACTTCGGCAGGAGGGGAGATCCTTTTCGTAGAAGTAAGCCTTAGCCGTGGCAAAGGAGATCTTGCCCTGACCGGGAACCTTGGAGATGTAATGAAAGAGTCGGCCAGTATTGCCCTGGCCTATTTAAAAGCCCATTCTTCCGACTTTAGCATTCCGGTGGATGTGTTCTCTAAATGGAATGTGCATATTCACGTTCCGGAAGGTGCAACGCCCAAAGACGGCCCTTCGGCAGGGATCACGATCTTTACTGCGCTTGCTTCCGCTTTTTCACAGAGAAAAGTGAAGGAGAGGATAGCCATGACGGGAGAGATCACCCTAAGGGGTAAAGTCCTTCCGGTTGGAGGAATCAAAGAGAAAATCCTTGCAGCAAAGCGGGCCAAAATTAAGGAGATCATCCTCTCTAAGGAAAACCGAAGGGATATAGAGGATATCAAACCCGAATATATTGAAGGTTTGTCCTTCCATTACATTGAAGAGATGAAAGAGATCAGTGAAGCTGCTTTAAGTCATACCCTTGTTAAAACACCGCTCGATCTGAACTATTGAAAGGTATGCCCTTTTAATTTGGCTACCTGTTGATCACCATTTTTCCTGAATAGCTCCGCCCGCCCGTCTTCAGTATGTAAATATAGATCCCCGAAGGCAGGGTACTAAGATCCGCTTCGACCGAATGTGCACCAGCTGTGTAATTCAATATGCCTGATTGCCACACTTCCATGCCAAGCGTATTTATTATGCTTACACTGGCCTCTGCAGGTAAAGGCAATACGAAAGGAATCGTCGTTTTTAACCCTGCCGGGTTCGGTGAATTCTGGCCCAGTACAATACCATCCCGGCCTCCTTTTTCAGGCACTCCCACGATAGTGACTGCCTGTTTGAGGACGATCTCATTGGCCGGATCGAAAAACAATGCGGCCGGCTGTTTATTAAAGACCATCGAAAACTGCTGATTATTGGCGTCATTCATAACCCTGACCAGGGTATCTGAATTGTCGGTGAAATGTACCTGAATGGGTAATGGCATTTGGAAAAACGCTGCATTTGTCTGTGTCTGGTGAGTGTTAAAAACAACCTGCCAGTTCCCGCCTCCAAGGTTTATGAATACATATGAGTTTGCATAAACCGGATGATTGGGCGTGAAAATCCATTCATTAAAAAACCAGTCATAGTCCTGGCCTGTAACTCTGTTGACTTCCTGGTTGAAATTTGCTATAGTCGCTGATTTATACTTGTAATTTGTGTCGGCAGTATAAGTCTGCAGAACTTTGAAAAACAGGGAGTCTCCGATGACATACCTGAGCTGGTGTAAAGCGCATGCGCCTTTGCAATAAGTGATACTCCAGTCAAAGAGCACATTAACTGAAGGAGTGTTTGTGGCCCAGCCCGGGTTTGATATCGCCCATCCGGGATTTCCTGCGAGGTATGAAGCAGCGTAACTATGGATGTCGTTAAGATATGAACTATACCCGCCAGAACTTTCCTTCCAGAAAGATTCCGACCATGTGGCAAAACCTTCATTCAACCATATGTCGGCCCAAGTATCACATGTGATCATATCACCGAACCATTGGTGGGCAAACTCATGTGACAGCAGGCCGGGGTCCCAGCAATTCGGACAAAAGCTTGTAAGCGTCTGGTTTTCCATTCCACCCCAGGCAAACTCGCTGTTCAGAGTGGCAAAACCATTTTTTTCAAAAGGATGCTCACACCATTTTCTTGAATAGTATGTTGTCATCGAATCGATAATATTTTCACAGTCAAATGGTGATTCCCCTGCATTATAATAAAAACGAATGGGAACGCTGTCGGCAGGATGGGTGATTTTATGATAGTATTTGATGTCGAGGTTGAAGTTGACTTTTGAAGTCATCACCATCAGGTAGGTAGCCAAAGGGCTGGAGCTGACCCAGTGGTAAAAAATTGTGTCGGCCGTAACAGTCGAATCGGCCAGCCTTCCGTTTGAACCAAGTTTAACATTTGCCGGAACTTTCGCGGTAAGTTCCAGTAAGGCTTTGTCGGAGGGGGAGTCATAGCAGGGAAACCAATGTCTTGCACCTTCAGGTTCGCTGTCGGTATACACAAAGCCTCCGGATGCATAAAATGCATGATCAGTCACATTTTTGTGTTTATAGTATACCAGTATTTCTGCGATCTCCCCGGGGTTATAAGTACGGTCAAGGTTTACGGTAAGAATGTTTCCCGAATGTGAAAAGGAGGAGGATGCAAGTTTTACGGAATCGATCTGAAGGGAAACATAGGAAGCGTCAAGGTGAATGTTGTTAATCAAACTATCGGCTTTGAAGCGGATTTTAACACTGGCTGTAAAATCATGGGGATAGGGCGAAGTATAACAATGGTATATATCAACGCTGATAGTGTATTTCAGAACATCATATGCATGAGGGCCGGCAGTATTAGCCTGGGATGGGAGATAAGGAAGTTCCGGCATGGATGATTTCCTGAGGAAGCAGCTGTATGCTCCGGAGGTTTTCGGGTCATTTTGTGCCTGCAGTGGTATGGAGAGGGTCAAAAACAAAAGAATAGCCAGGTTGAGTAGTTTCATCTTATTTTCAGGTTTTCAGGGAGTCAGTAATGAAAGGATGGATGATTTTGCAAAAGTATGAAATATCCGGAATAAACTTAATGGAAATGCCCGGGAACATGGAATTATAATAAATTTGCCTTTACATTAATTTTACAGAAAAATAATAACAATGGTTCTTACAGGCAGGATTTGGCTGGCCGGATGCCTTTCATTTTTTTTATGTTGTTCACTGACCTCTTGCAAGGGGCCCGACAGTGGTGACCGAATCGGTAATGTGTTCCGTTATAATGAGTCTGCCAATATCAGCTCCCTGGACCCTGCTTATGCCCGCGATCAGTCGGTAATCTGGCCTGTCAACCAGATATTCAACGGCCTTGTTCAGATGGATGACAATCTGGAGATCATGCCTTGTATTGCCGCTTCCTGGGAAATACGCACCGACGGGCTGGAATACAGGTTCCACCTTCGCAGGGACGTATACTTTCATAATGACCCCGTATTTCACACCGCTAACGGCCGGCTGGTAAAGGCGGCTGATTTCATATACAGCTTTAACCGGATCCTCGACCCGGCCACGGCATCTTCCGGCGCCTGGATATTTGATTACGTTGCAAGAGCCGACAGCAGCGCGGGTTTCATTGCCCCCGACGACAGCACCCTGGTTATTATGCTGAAAAAACCATTTCCTCCTTTTCTTTCAATGCTTGCAATGCAATATGCTTCGGTGGTACCCCGTGAAGCTGTTAATTATTACGGGGAAGGTTTCCGGCGGCACCCGGTTGGAACCGGGCCATTTATGTTCAAATACTGGAAGGAAGGCGTAAAACTTGTACTGGTAAGGAACCCTTCTTATTTTGAAACAGATGGGAACAGCAGGCTCCCTTTTCTCAACGCGGTTAGCATAAGCTTTCTTTCCGACAAGCAGTCGGCCTTCCTTGAGTTTGTTACAGGCAGGCTGGATTTTATTTCCGGTCTTGACCCTTCCTATAAAGATGAATTGCTTACAAAAGGGGGCAGTCTGCAGCCAAAATACAAGTCCTCCATCGAATTACTTACACAGCCCTACCTGAATACAGAATACCTGGGGTTCCTTATGGACCAGGAAACTGTCGATGGAAAACCAAATCCCCTGAGAGACAAAAGGGTAAGGCAGGCAATGAATCTTGCCTTTGACAGGAACAAAATGATCACATACCTGAGAAACAATATTGGCAGCCCCGGGGTTAACGGCATTATACCTAAAGGGCTTCCTGCGTTCGATTCCTCTAAAGTATATTATGGTTATGATATTGAAAAAGCAAGGAAACTGCTTGCCGCGGCAGGTTTCCCCGGTGGAATGGGAATGCCTCCCGTGACACTGGTTTCCACACCCGATTATCTTGACTTCTGCAAACATATACAGCAGCAGCTTGCCAGCCTCGGCATAGAGATGAAGATTGAAATAAGCACCCCTGCTGCTGTCAAACAAATGAAGGCCGAGGCCAGGCTTACGTTTTTCAGGGCTTCATGGATTGCCGATTATCCGGATGCTGAAAACTACCTGCTGATGTTCCTCACCCAGAACTTTTGCCCGAGAGGGCCAAATTACACGCATTTTTCAAACCCTGAATTTGACAGGCTTTATGACCTGGCCTTGCACCAGGTCGACGATTCTTCGCGTTACGGAATATACAGGCAGATGGAACAGCTCGTAATGGAAGAATCTCCCATCGTAGTCCTTTATTATGACCAGGTATTGAGGTTTGTTAGGAAAGGGATAAGCGGGCTTGGAAGCAACCCGATGAACATGCTTTCGTTAAAGCGTGTCAGGATGAGCCCTCAACGGTAAATGAAAGTCCGTCATACGCGAGCTTCACATTACCAGGTAAGAGCCCGGAAACTTCTCTGCAGGTGCCCATCTGGTGGCTTATATGGGTGAGATAGCCCTGCTCAGGCTGAAGCTCTTTCATCAATACCAGGGCTTCTTCAAGATTGAAATGCGAATAGTGTTTTTCTTTTCTCAATGCATTCAGTACAATCACTTTTGAACCCTTAATTTTTTCTTTTTCTGCGGATGAGATACTGACAGCATCAGTAATATATGTGAAATCGTTAAACCTGAACCCGAATACGAAATGTCTTTTATTGAAGTGAACCGCCCTGATTGGGATTACAGGCAGACCTGAAACTAGAAAAGGCTCGTTAACAAGGTCATGAAGAAGTATTTCGGGAACGCCGGGATAGGGTTCCTTTTCAAAAGCATATGAGTATTCCATCCTGATAATTGCCTGCACTTTTTTTTCGGCATATACGTCGATCGGCCTTTTCAGAATATAATTGTAAGCACGAACATCATCCAATCCGCCCAGATGGTCCTTATGCCCGTGCGTTACAAGAATGGCGTCAATACTGTCAACCTTATTGACGAGCATCTGCTGCCTGAAGTCAGGGCCGCAATCCACGACAATCCTGCAATCATTCCATTCGACAAGGATTGAGGACCTGAGACGCTGGTCACGGTGGTCGGTTGAACTGCATACGCGGCAATGACAGCCAATGACAGGCACGCCCTGTGAGGTTCCGGTACCAAGGAATGTTACTTTCAAAGTCAGAGGGATAAAAGTTTTCTTTCAACGTTTTTCATCAGCCACATCGGGGTGGAAGTGGCACCGCAGATGCCAACGGATTCATTCTGTTCAAACCATCGTTCGAAAATCTCTTCAGGAGAACTTACAAAAAAGGTGCTGGGGTTTTCCTGCCGGCATACATTGAACAGCACACTCCCGTTTGATGAACGCTTACCTGCAACGAACACGATTTTGCTGAACTTTCTGCTGAATAGCCTGAGGCTCGGTTCACGGTGGGAAACCTGCCTGCAAATAGTATCTTTGACTATGACTTCAATGCCCGCTTCTTCGAGTTTGTTTACAATGGAATAGAAACTCTCGATCGACATCGTGGTCTGGCTGTAAAGTGTTATTTTCTTTGGAACCTGGCTCAGGTCCAGGTCTTCAAAATGACCAAAGACAACCGCCCTGTTGCCTATCTGACCGTTAAGACCAATTACTTCGGGATGATTGGGTTTCCCGTAAAGATAAATTGACTCACCTTTTTCATAGGATTCCCTGAATCTTTTCTGAAGCTTGAGAATAATGGGGCATGAAGCATCGATGATCCTGTTCTCGTTGGAAAGGGCAAGTTTATAGCTCTCGGGAGGCTCCCCGTGAGCGCGGAATAAAACCGTCTTTTTATGAATCATCGCCAGGTCATCCATGGTTATATTGATCATACCCTGGATCTCAAGGCGCTTCACCTCTTCATCATTGTGCACTATCTCCCCAAGGCAGAATAATTCTCCCGAGTCATTGAGTTCCTTTTCGGCTTTTTCTATGGCTCCGACTACTCCGAAACAGAAACCCGATTTATCATCAATTTCAACATGTAGGTTCAGCCTGCCCATAAAATTCACGAAAGATATTGTTCAAGTTTGGTAAACAGGAGGCTTTTGCTTATCGGCTTTGGGATATAATCGTCAAAACCGCTTTCGAAAGCTTTTTCTTCATCTCCGTACAAGGCATGCGCAGTCATGGCAATGACCGGCAGTTTGGGGCGAAGTATCTTTGACATCTTTGTTGCTTCATATCCGTCCATTACAGGCATTTTGATATCCATAAGCACCAATGAAATGCCATTATTCGAGTCAATCATTTCAATGCCTTCCTTGCCATTCCTGGCCCATAGTAAGTTCACCTCCGAATGTTTCATAATGGTTTTAATAAGAAGGAAGTTGGATTCTTCGTCTTCAACAAGAAGAATTGTTTTGTTATGCAGGAAACCGAGGGCTTGCGAGCTGCCTTTGATGCCGCTTGGCGTATGCCAGCTAAGATCCCTGCAGGGGATCATAAAATGAAAGGCAGAGCCCTTTCCCGGCTCTGATTCGACCCATATGCTGCCGCTGAGCAATTCGGTAAGGCGTTTACTTATCGACAGGCCAAGACCTGTTCCTCCGAATTTCCGGGTGAAGGTTTCATCGGCCTGCCTGAATTTGTCAAAAACGATCTTCTGGATGTCAGGTGAGATGCCTATACCGGTGTCTTTCACGAAAAAATTAATTTCCTTGCCATTGCCCAGGGTGTAACCGTATTCAATTGATCCCTGCTGGGTGAATTTGACGGCATTTTTAAGAATATTGCTGAATATCTGGAAAAGCTTATTCGGATCGGTGAATAAATAAAGATCCGCATGCGAGGGATCGGGGCTGTAATGTACAGCCAGACCCGGTTTATCCATGCTTTTTATCTCCGAATACAGAATCTCATTCAGCTGGTTGCGGAATTTCTCGAAAGAGAAATGCTCCATGTCAACCCTGATGTTCCCGGCTTCGATCATTGAGATATTAAACAGGTCTTCGATGATGTTTAAAAGGTTTTTCCCGCTCTTATTTATGATTCTTATATATTCTTCCTGCTCGGCGCTGTCCATTTCTTTGCCAATTATTCCTGAAAAACCAATAATGGCGTTTAAGGGGGTCCTCAATTCGTGTGACATGGTCGCAAGGAAAGCCGATTTGAGCCTGTCGCTTTCTTCGGCACGCTCTTTGGCTTTGATCAATTCAAGTTCATTGCTCTTTTTAACATAGGCCATCCCTATGCTGATGGCAGCGGTAGTGAGCACATTCTCTTCAGCCTGGGACCAGATCCTTTCATTGCTGCAATCATCGAATCCAATAAATCCCCAGAAATTTGTTTCGATGAAAATCGGGATTACAAGCAACGACTTTACCAATTGTGGCTCCAGGGTCAGCCGCTCCAGGTCAGGGAAATCTTTTACAAGGCCATTGATCGATTTGCCGCCTGAAAGCCGCTCGTACCAACGTGGAAAAGAATTCTGGTATGAAATAACTTCATGCTCAGAGTTGATCCGGAAACCAAACGATCCGTCGTTTATCCACTGCTGCCGCAGGTACATGCCGGTATCGGAAGTCTTAACATCCCTGATATTTTCGAAAATATAAACCCGGTCGGCTTTGATGGCTTCGCCCAGGATCTGTAAGGCCTCCTGTATCGCAACCTCCAGGTCTCCCTTGCGGAGAAGACTGATAACAGCCTTTGTGACAGATTGCAGCAACTTGTCACGCTGTTTTAATGCAGATTCCTCGAGTTTCCTTTCAGTAATATCCCTGGTGATCCCGTGGACTGCTATAAGGCTGTTGTTTTCATCCAGAACTGTATTCGCATGAACCTCGCCGGTCTTAATTGAACCATTCTTACAATAGTGCTGAATCTCAAGGATCAGGGATGTCCCCTTGAGAAGTTTGCCTTGATTTGAAAGTCTCTTGTACTCGCTGAAGGTCTCAATCACCAGCTTTAAAGATTGTGGGGGGTATATTTCTGATAGTTTCAGTTCTGAAAATTCCTCGGCCGTAAAACCCCTCTGGCTCTCAATGGACGGACTTATATATGAATATTTCATGTTCATGTCCATCATCCAGATCACATCGGAAATGTTTTCAGCGATGGCCTTGTATTTTTCTTCGCTTTGCCTCAGGGCGCTCTCTTTATGCTTGAGGGCCGTTATATCATGCATGGCTATGCAGTATCCTGATGCCTCGCCTTTTTTATTGAACAGGGAAGTCAGGTTGATTTCAATAAATTTTGGAGGAAAAGCATAAACCTTTGACTCTACATTGCCATCGATTACGTCATTTATAATATGAACATGCGCTGAATCTATCTCGGCCGTAGATTTCCCGATAATATTAACGTCCCTGCCAATCCCCAGGATGGATATTGCCGAAGGATTTATATCAACGATTCTTTTTAACGAGTCCAGCACCAGCAAACCGTCTGGCATCGTTTCAAGCAACAAAGCCCTTGCCCTTGGCAGAAGATCCAGGAATCTTAGTTTTGCTATGGCATAAACCAGGATGATACCTGAACCAGAGAAGGCGATCCTTGTAAGGTCCAGCCCGGGTAAAGGATTCATTCCCAGGAGATAGAGAATGTTCCCTGCCCACGGGAGCATTGCGGCAATCACCACGGCTATCATCTGGTACCTGAAGGTATGCCTGTATTGAATGAGTGAATTGATCAGGATGACAAGGCTTAGCAGCAACATGAGGTAGGAATAGCCCATAAATCCTATCCAGAACCATGCCCCATGTTCATATATAATCTGGTTTGACCCGGCCGGGCCCGGAGAATAACCGGTCCAGATGAAATGATGGTAATCGTTGGTTATCGCAGCTATCAGCGTAAAAGCCGGGACAATAAACAATGAAACTATCCATGACAGTTTGAACTTAACTGCGGGGTGGGTATAATGGAAAGTCAGCAGGAAGAAAAAAACGGGAACGTTTACTCCTCCCAGATACTCAATTTTCGACCAGAAGAATTTTGCAGAAGGAGCCACGGAGGAAGTCTCAAAAAGCCCTCCAAGGCACCACCAGGCTGTTAAAAGCATAAGAATTGCAAGTGTGAGCCCTCCGGCAACTTTCCGGTGCTGGTATGCAATAACTGCAGCCATTAAAGAAATGACTACAGTCAAGGCGTAAAGAAGAGTGTAGATGTTTATATCATATTCGGGCATACCCGTCATTTCTGTCGCGTAAAAATACAAAAACCCTTAATTGGTCCTATAATCTTTTCGGCAATTTGCCGTTATATCCTTTTATCGTAACTTTGCAGAAATCAAGTATGTTTAAGTAAACAAGCCTATGTTTAAAAGGATCAGAAGAAAAATCGGGCAGTATTATTTTAAAAAGGAACAATCGAGGACCAGTCAGTCCCATGGAATGATGAATCTTCCTGAAGCCCGGAGAATAGGAATTCTGTATACTCTTGAGGAAGCTCCTGATTATGACAAGGTGTCGGAATTCGTCACCCAGCTTCAACAGGAGCATAAAGAAGTGAAGGCACTGGGCTTTGTAAAAAGCAAAGGGCTGCTGCAGAGGTTCCTGCCGAAGCTTTCTTATGATTTTTTCTCAAAAAAAGATATTACATGGTTCTACCGGCCTATCCATAATACGGTGAGGAGTTTTATGGATAAGGAATTTGACCTCCTTATAGATCTCAGCCTTGCCGACTCATTCCCCCTTAAATATATTGCAGGCCTGTCTAAAGCCATTTGCCGTGTCGGGAGATTCTCTGAAGACAATACTTCATATTACGATCTCATGATCGATGTAAAACCTGCAATAACCTTTGACGAGTATCTCTTTCAGATAAGGCACTATTTAACGATCATCAAGACGAATGAAAAATATCCGCAGTAAATTAAAAGGCACCGGGGTTGCAATCGTAAGCCCGTTTACAAAATCAGGTGCAGTCGATCTCAAAGCCTATGGCAAGGTGATGGATTTCATCATTGAAGGCGGATGTGAATTTATCGTTGTGCTGGGTACCACCGGTGAATCGCCTACCATGTCAAAACAGGAGAAGTCTGAACTGATCCGGTACTCCGTTGAAAAAAACAAAGGCCGGGTCCCCCTGGTTGTCGGGATAGGAGGGAATAATACATCCGAAGTGGTATCGGCAATCGGCGACACCTCTTTTAAAGGGGTCGATGCCGTTTTGTCGGTTTGCCCGTATTATAACAAACCACAGCAGGAGGGTATCTTCCGGCATTTTAAAGCTGTTTCGGAAGCCAGTCCGGTACCTGTGATTTTGTATACCGTTCCGGGAAGGACCGGCAGTAATATTGCGGCTTCAACAACTATCAGGCTTGCAAAGGAATGCAAGAATATTATCGGGATCAAGGAAGCCTCCGGGAACTTTGACCAGATAAGCCAGGTATTGAAAAACAGGCCGGAAGGTTTTCTTGTGCTTTCCGGTGACGATGCTCTTACCCTGCCCATGCTGGCTCTCGGTGCCGACGGAGTGATCTCTGTGGTTGCAAATGTCTTCCCCGGGGAATTTTCAAACATGGTCCGTCTCGGGTTGAACGGAGACTTCGCAAAAGCCCGTGAACTTCATTTCCGTCTCCTGGATTTCATCAATTCACTTTTTGCCGACGGCAGCCCTGCCGGTGTGAAAGCCGCTCTTGAAATCAAAAAACTTGCAGGCAACTATCTCAGGCTTCCCCTGGTCCCTGTCAATGACAGTACCTATAAACTAATCAAACAACTGATCAACTTATGAAAAAACTCCTGACTCTTTTAGTACTACTGTTTTTTACAATCGTTTTGGTTCAGGCCCAGTCATATGATGTAAAGAAGGCTGACAGCCTGCTCAATGCAAACGGAGAAGTTTATTTCAGTTTCCATGTTTATGACAGGGCTGAACTGGATGCGCTTACGAACATTATTTCTCTTGACAATGTCAGGGGTGATGAGGTCTTTGCATATGCCAACCGTAAGGAATTCGGTAAGTTCAGCAAACTTGGCTATGTCGTCACGATACTCACGCCGCCGGGGAGCATGCTTGCCGATAAGGACCTGATGAAACCCGAAGGCGCCCTTAACTCCAAAGGACCTGCTACCTGGAACTTTTACCCGTCGTACCAGCAATATCTGGATACCATGGCTTATTATGCCAGCACTTATCCCTCTTTATGCAAGATTGACACAATCGGGACATCCAAAACAGGCCGCCTTCTTCTTGCAGCCAAAATCTCCAGGAATGTCAATGTTGATGAAGCCAAGCCACAGTTCCTGTATACAAGTTCAATTCATGGCGATGAGGTTACAGGCTATGTTGAGATGCTGCATCTCATTGAGTATCTGCTGACCAATTACGGGACAGACCCAAAAGCAACAAGGCTGGTCGATAGTGTTCAGATCTTTATTAATCCGCTTGCAAACCCCGACGGTACATACCATGGAGGCAACAATACCGTAAACGGTGCAACCAGGACAAATGCCAACAATGTTGACCTGAACAGGAATTATCCCGACCCTGCTGCAGGCCCGCATCCCGACGGCAATGCATGGCAGCCGGAAACCGTTGCATTTATGAACTTTGCATCTACTTTTGGCTTTAATATGTCGGCCAATTTTCACGGAGGCTCCGAGGTTTTCAATTACCCATGGGATACCTGGGTGAGACGATGTGCCGATGTTAACTGGTGGGAGTTTGTTGGCCGCGAGTTTGCCGACACTATCCACCAGTATGGCCCAACAGGGTATTTTACAGATGAGCAGAATGGAGTTACTGACGGATATGACTGGTACAGGGTTACCGGTGGCCGCCAGGATTATATGAACTACTGGCATTCATGCAGGGAGGTAACCATTGAGCTTACCACTGTAAAAATTATGCCTGCAAGCCTGCTGCCGAGTTATTGGAATTATGAATACCGCTCATTCCTGAATTATATCGAACAATCATTATATGGTATACACGGCGTAGTTACCGATACTGCAACAGGTCTGCCTCTGTATGCAAAGCTCACCGTTCTGAACCATGATGCGGACAGTTCTATAATTTATTCGCGTATGCCCACGGGGTTTTACGACAGGGTCATCGACCAGGGAACCTGGTCCCTTATGTTTTCATGTCCGGGGTACCACACCAAAACCATCAATAACGTCACGGTGACGCGCAGGCATGGAATACACCTTGATGTTCAGCTAAAGGCCATTAATTATGGGACAGGCGAACTTAACCAGGGAGAACTTACAATATATCCTGTGCCTGCCTCTAAAGATATTCATATTGTGCTGCCTGAAGCTGAATCCGCGAAATGGAAGCTGGATGTACTGAATATTCTGGGAGTCAGCATGTATTCCGGGGAGATTGTCAACACAGGCCAGCTTGTTTGCAACCTTGACGTTTCATCATATCCTGCCGGAATGTATTTCATAAGACTTTCCGGCAAAAGCGGGATATACCGCAAACAGGTCGTCATCAGGCACTGATCAGAGTGCAAACTTCACTCCAAAGCCGAACAGGACCCGGTAAATCAGTAAGAATGCAAGGGCAGATAGAGCTGCTTTCCAGGATATTTTAAATTCAGGGATTTCCTCTTCGAAATAAATATCCTGGATATTTGCCGACCTCGAAAGGACCGGTATAAGAAAAATTATCCCGCAAAGTCTTACCAGTGTTGAAAACCAGCTTATTGCAGGCAACTCAATGATCTGCAGCAGGAGTATTCCTGCCAGGTATGGGAAAACATACTGGTATATTACAAATTTTGTTTTTTCAAGCCCCTTTATATCGGTCAGATATATATTCGCAGTAAATAAAAGAGTTCGCGAGAGTACGACACCTGAGAAGAACAGCAGGATACCGCCAAGTATAGTCAGGACCAGTTTACCGGTATCCATGATGAACATATACATGATAACGTAACCGAATCCCTGGTTCATCAAGGCTCCGACTGCTATTTCACCCAGGAAAGACACGATGGAAAGAATTGCAAGCCAGATGAGCAGAATTCTTAACATCCCGTTCTCGGTGGCAACCTTGGTGAAAATGATCAGTAAAACAAGGCCAAGGATGAGACACAGCAACGGCCCCGTTCCGAAAACGACGGTTACCGAATCGGATGCCCAATCGGAACTCCTGACCAGATAATCGATTTTGTCGTAGTAAATCCTGACGGGAATATTGAATGCTGAAGCTGAAAATGCCACACTCATCCGTGAAATAAAAAAAAGGATAAAGTAAGCACAAAGAAAATAAAACAGGGAATTCAGAAAAATAACCCGGAATACCCTGTGCTTCGGCATTTGGCTAAAGATTAATATTTGTCAGCTACAAGCGGAATGCCCCCGGTGCCGTATTTCCCTTCGTCGAGTTTCTTCCTTACCTCTGAGAATGCACTGATGGTGTATTCAACATCTTCAAGGGTATGAACTGCTGTAGGAATCAGGCGCAGCATGATAACGCCTTTTGGAACAACGGGGTAAACGACCATGGAACAGAAAACTCCGTAATTCTCCCTGAGATCTGCAACGACCTGTGTGGCAGCCGTCGGGTCTCCTTCAAAAAAGACAGGAGTGACAGGCGACTGGGTCCTGCCAAGGTTAAATCCTTTTTCCTTCAACCCGCTCTGCAATGCATGTACTATTACCCAGAGTTTATCTTTAATCTCCGGATGATTCCTGATCAGTTCCATTCTTTTTAAAGAACCGATTACCATCGGCATAGGGAGGGATTTTGCATAGATCTGCGATCTCATATTGAAGGTCAGTGATTTTATGATTCTCTTTTCCGACGCTACGAAAGCGCCTATGCCAGCCATCGATTTGGCGAAGGTGCCAAAATACACATCCACCTGGTCCATGACATCCTGCTCTTCACTGGTCCCTGCACCGGTTTTGCCCATTGTTCCAAAACCGTGAGCGTCATCTATCAGTAGCCTGAATCCATACTTTTCCTTTAGCCTGAGAATACCTTTAAGGTCTCCGCAGTCGCCTACCATGCCATACACCCCTTCGGTAATGACAAGGATACCGCCACCGGTCTGGGCAGTCACTTTCTGTGCATGGATCAGCTGATGCTCGAACTTTTCCATGTTATTATGGGGATAGACGAAACGTTTACCAATATGCATCCTGAGTCCGTCAAGTATACAGGCATGTGCATCAGAATCATATACAACAACATCGTTCCGGTCAAGCAGGGAGTCAATGATGGAAGTCATCCCCATGTAACCAAAATTAAGAAGGTAAGCTGCCTCTTTGTGCTCAAAATCTGCAAGTTCCTGCTCAAGCTGCTCATGATAAACCGTCTGGCCCGACATCATCCTGGCGCCCATCGGGGATCCCATGCCGTATTTTGCTGCCGCATCGGCATCGGCCTTTCTTACTTCAGGATGGTTTGCAAGACCGAGATAATTGTTAAGACTCCATACAAGTACATCCCGGCCTCTGAATTTCATCCTGTTAGAGATCTCTCCTTCAAGCTTCGGGAAGAAATAATATCCGTATCCTGCATCGGCGAACTGCCCAAGCGGGCCCATGTTGGCCGCTACTTTATCAAAAATATCCACTTTAATACGTTTTTAATTAATGAAGCGTTATCTAAATTGACGCAGCAAAATTAGTATTATTTCCCTAAAAAAACGTACCTTTGCAGCATGAAATACCGGATATCCTTTCCGCTACTGCTAATCCTTCTCCTAACCCTCGGTTCATGCTCTTTTCAGAAGATCCTGAAGAGTGGCTCCGTAGATGAGAAATATGATGAAGCCATGAAGCTTTATCATGAAAAAGATTATTCGCGGTCCCTGCAGTTGTTCGACCAGCTGATCAACGTTGTAAGGGCCAGCGACAAATCGCAGCGCATTTATTATTACTATTCCTACTGTTATTACTACCAGAAGGATTATACTCTCGCTGCTTATTATTTTAAGAGATATACAAACAACTACCCGAATACCCCTGAAGCCGAGGAATGCTATTATATGAATGCCTACTGCCTCTTTATGAATTCCCCGACTTTTACCCTTGATCAGACAAATACCTATGAGGCATTGAAGGAGCTGCAGCTATTCACTAATACTTATCCTACAAGCAAACGGATCCCCGAATGCAATGAGCTTATTGATAAGCTTCGTGAGAAACTTGCAGCCAAGGATTTTCGTATTGCTAAAATGTATTACAGGATGGAAGACTATGCAGCTGCCATCCAGTGTTATAATAACATCCTGAAGGAATATCCTGAAACAAAAGACAAGGAAGAGATACTTTTCATGATCATTAAAACATATTACAAATACGCCAAGGAAAGTATTGAAGATAAAAAGAAGGACCGGTATTCCAAGACAGTCCAGGCATATAATGACTTCGTTTCCCAGCATCCCGAAAGCGAATTCCTGAATGAGGCCAAGGACCTTCACGGGAGAAGCCAGAAGGAATTAGAAGGCCTTATTGCAAGGGAACAGAAGAAATTGAATCATTTAAACGAGGAACCAATTAAAGCAACACATTAAGATGGATTATAAAAAGATCAAGACTGATGTAAATGCTGTAACCCGTAATATCGAGGATTTTACGAACGGTACGGCAAATGTGTACGAAACTGTATCTATTTTGTCAAAGCGTGCGAACCAGATCGGGTTGGAGATGAAAGAAGAATTGAATCAAAAGATCTCCGAATTCGCAACAACCACCGACAACCTGGAAGAAGTTTTTGAAAACCGCGAGCAGATTGAGATCGCAAAGTACTATGAACACCTGCCAAAGCCCACGCTTATCTCCGTACATGAATACCTTAATGGTGAGATTTATTTCAGGAACCCTCACAAAGAAAGACCGGATGAGTTCTAATTGTTAATTTACAATATGCTCAAAGGTAAAAAGATAGTCGTTGGAATAACAGGCAGCATCGCTGCTTATAAAGCACCTCTTCTTGTTCGTATGCTTGTGAAAGAGGGATGTGAAGTCAGAGTTATCATGACACCCGTATCCAGGGATTTCGTGACCCCGCTTACTCTTGCTACTCTTTCAAGGAACCCTGTTATCGTTGAGCCTTTTCGTGCTGCAAGCGGGGAATGGAGCAATCATGTTGAACTGGGAATCTGGGCTGATGCGATGATTTTTGCACCAGTCACAGCCAATACCCTGGGGAAAATGGTTAACGGCATTGCCGACAATTTTGTCATCACCGCTTACCTTTCGGCCAAATGCCCTGTGTTTATTGCCCCTGCCATGGATCTTGACATGTTCAACCATCCGTCAACCCGGAAGAACATAGAGATCCTCAGATCCTACGGCAATTTCATTATCGAGCCTCAGACAGGGGAACTTGCAAGCGGGCTTTCAGGCCCCGGCAGGATGGAGGAGCCCGATAAAATCCTGACCATTTTTAAAACGTTCTTTGAGAGGCAAAACCAGCTGAACGGCAAAAAGGTCCTGATCACGGCGGGACCCACTGTCGAACGTATCGACCCTGTGAGGTATATCAGTAACTTCTCTACAGGATTAATGGGGGTTACACTGGCCAATGAGGCGCAAGCAAGGGGAGCTGAGGTTATCCTGGTTACAGGACCTAGCCACCCGCTTACTGTTTCGGGAGGAATTAAAGAAATCAAAGTTGAGTCGGCCGAAGAAATGTATAAGGCCTGTATGAAATATTTTCCCCAGTCTGAGTTCATCATAATGGCCGCTGCAGTTGCTGATTATACACCTGTAGTGACAGCAACGGATAAAATCAAAAAGTCAAAAGACAAGCTATCAGTCGACCTTCATTCCACAACCGATATCCTAAAGAAAATGGGCCAGTCAAAAAAAATTGCCCAGACACTTGTCGGATTTGCGCTTGAAACAGAGAATGAAATCGCTAATGCTGAAAAAAAACTGAAAAGCAAAAACCTCGACTTTATTATCCTGAATTCACTCAGGGAAAAAGGCGCAGGATTCGGTACTCCAACCAATAAAATTACCATTCTCAACCCCGGGGGGGTTATTCACCGCGGCACGGTTAAACCTAAGGAAGAAGTAGCCAAGGATATCTGGGATATTATTTCCAAAAAATGAAACGATTCCTGCTCATAGCAATTGTTCTCCTTTCAGGCATGTATTCATCGGCCCAGGAAATGAATTGCACAGTAAGCGTCTCAGCCCAGCAGATCGAAGGTACCGATAAACGTGTTTTTGAAACCATGCAAAATGCTATTTATGAGTTCATTAACAACCGTAAATGGTCAAACTATAATTTCAGGATTGAAGAAAGAATAGAATGTACATTCCTTATTACCGTTAACAGCCGACTGGGAGCTGATGAGTTTACAGGAAATATAAACCTTGTGCTAAGGCGGCCTGTGCTGAATTCAGCCTATAACACCGTACTGCTTAACTATATAGATAAAGGATTCCAGTTTCACTATACCGAGTTCCAGCCCCTCGACTATTCCGACGGTACATTCACATCCAACCTTACATCGGTCCTCGCGTTTTATACCTATATGTACCTCGGATTATATTTCGATTCGTTCTCGCAGAATGGCGGCCAGGCATTCCTCGTCAAGGCACAGGAAGTCGTGACAACAGCTCAGAATGCAAATGAACCCGGCTGGAAAGCATTTGACGGAACCCGCAACCGTTACTGGATGGTTGAGAATTTCCTGAACCCAAGCAACCTGGCATTGAGGGAATTTTATTATAAATACCATCGCCTGGGCCTTGATCAGATGTACGAAAAGGTTGACGGAGGAAGAGATAACTGTACACAAAGCCTCGAAGGAATCAAGAACCTGTATAACACTAAGCCTGAACTGTTTGCAATTCAGTTGCTTACCGATGCAAAACGAGATGAATTTATCAATGTCTATTCCGACCAGAAAGTTCCGCCTTCTGAAAAAGCAAGCGTTGTGAATATTTTTAAAGAGTTGGACCCTGCTAACGGATCAAAATACCAGGCAATTCTGGAAAACCATTAATTTTACTTATTTGCGACAATGCTCAGGAAGCTGTCGATTGATAATTACATCCTTATCCATGACCTGGAGATTGATTTATTTCCCGGATTATCGGTTGTGACCGGTGAAACCGGATCAGGAAAATCAATATTGCTGGGTGCATTAAGCCTTATACTCGGACAGAGGGCCGATACTTCTTCATTACTTGATAAAACCGGGAAATGTATTGTTGAAGGCATTTTTCAGATTAATGGCTATGGGCTTGAGCCTTTTTTCTCACAACATGATCTTGATTATGATGAAACTGCAGTCCTGCGCAGGGAGATCAGCCAAAATGGAAAATCAAGAGCGTTTATCAACGACACCCCGGTTAATTTAACACTGTTGAAAGAACTGGGGGACAAACTGGTAAATATACATTCCCAGAATTCAGTAGTAACTCTGAACGATGCTGATTTTCAGATGGCTATCCTCGATAGTTATGCCGGGCAAACCGAGGCATTCAAAGATTACCAGCAAGGCTTCAAACAGTATTCCCAGATGAAAAGGGAACTGGAGGACTATAAGTCCATGGAAGCCAGGTCAAAAGGGGAGCTTGATTATTACCGGTTTCTCCTGGATGAACTTATAAAAGCAGGCCTCAGGGAAGGCGAGCAGGAAGAATCAGAACAGCGGCTTGACGTTCTTTCACATACTGAAGAAATCAAAGGGAGCCTTTTTACGGCTGCAGAAAGAGTCGGCAGGGCTGAGATAAATATTCTTTCGATGCTGAATGAAGTGATCTCAGGTTTGATTACCGCCTCAAAATACCATCCTGCTATCGAAGACCTCACTTCGAGACTAAAAAATGACCAGATTGACATTAAAGATATACTCAAGGAAATAGAGAAACTTGAAGAAGAGGTTCAATATGATCCTGAGGAAATACAGAGGCTGACCCAACGGCTGGACCTTATTTACAGGCTTGAAAAGAAGCATTCATTGCCTGATGTTGGAAATCTTTTATTGCTTATCAAAAGTATTGATAATAAACTTAATGAGGACGATAACCTCGAGTTAAAGATTAAGTCACTTGAGGCTGAACTGGAGTTGATTTACAGTAAACTTTTACAGGAGGCAGAGCATATCTCGCAATCCAGGAAAACCGTTAAACACAAATTTGAGAAAGAGGTGGAAAGCCGGCTCACACAACTCGGGATGCCGGTTTCAAAATTCATTGTAAACATTATTTCGAATAAAGAACTTTCGGCAGGGGGGCTTGATGATGTTAAATTCCTGTTCTCTGCGAACAAAGGTATCGCTGCGAATGAGGTTTCAAAAGTCGCTTCCGGGGGTGAACTTTCACGTTTAATGCTGACGATCAAGTCGATGGTAAGCAGAAAGAACCTCTTACCAACAATTATCTTCGATGAAATTGATAACGGGGTATCAGGAGATATTGCCGGCAAAGTGGGTGTTATACTCAAGAAGATGTCAGTTGAAATGCAGGTGATCGTCATCACCCATTTGCCCCAGATCGCGGGTAAGGGGGAACATCATTATAATGTTTATAAATCGGAAGGCACAGATATTACAACGACCCTTATAAGGAAACTTAAAAACAGCGAAAGGGTTGAGGAAATTGCCAGGATGATGAGTAATGAAAATGTAACTCCTGCTGCTATGAAAACTGCAAGGGAGTTACTCGCAAATTGAATTAGAAAAGAGAAATTGCTATACTAAATAAATGGTTTATATAACCATAATAAATAATTATTAACCAAGAACATAACACCATGTCATATAATTTACTCAAAGGAAAGAGAGGAATAATTTTCGGAGCGCTTGATTCAAAGTCAATTGCCTGGAAAGTTGCTGAGAAAGCACATGAGGAGGGCGCCGTTTTTACGCTCTCAAATACTCCTGTTGCTCTTCGTTTTGGAGAGCTGAACGAGTTATCGGCAAGATGCAATTCAGAGATAATTCCGGCTGATGCGACCAATGTGGGTGAACTGGAAAATGTTTTCAAGCGATCAACAGAGATCCTCGGCGGGAAAATCGATTTCGTCCTTCATTCTATCGGGATGTCGTTGAATGTGAGGAAAAGCAGGGAATATGACGACCTGGATTATAATTACTATCAGAAGACCATTGATATTTCGGCAATGTCTTTCCATAAAATGATACAGGTGGCCAAAAAGCTGGATGCCATCAGTGAATGGGGGTCAATTGTTGCCCTTTCATATATAGCAGCCCAGCGCACTTTATACAGGTACAACGATATGGCTGATGCGAAAGCCATGCTGGAATCGATTGCAAGGAGCTTCGGATATATTTACGGAAGGGAAAAAAATGTCAGGATCAACACCATTTCTCAATCGCCTACCAGGACCACTGCAGGAAGCGGGGTTAAAGGGATTGATGCCCTGATTGATTTTACCGAAAGGATGTCGCCCCTGGGCAATGCAACGGCGGAAGAATGTGCCGATTTTTGCATTGTGCTTTTTTCGGACCTTTCAAGGAAAATCACCATGCAAAACATTTTTCACGACGGTGGATTTTCGGGAATGGGTATGAGCCTCAAGGCGATGACACAATATAAAAAGTGCCTTGAGGACGAGTAATAATTTCCGTCTCCCCTTATTTTTTTATTTTAAATTTGCACTCGCAAAAATTGAAGAATGAATATACTTGTTTGTATCAGCAATGTTCCTGACACCACGACAAAAGTGAAGTTTATCGATGAATTTAAAAAACTCGATATCACAGGAATTCAATGGGTTATTAACCCCTGGGACGAATTATCGCTGACCCGGGCTCTTGAACTTAAGGATGATCCTTCGAAGGGGATACAGAAGGTCACTGTGGCCCATGTAGGTCTTGCCGGCTCTGAGCCGACAATTCGTAAGGCACTTGCAATAGGAGCTGATGATGCCATCAGAATAAATGCAGATCCCTCCGACGGTATTTTTGTTGCTGCACAGCTTGCGGAAGTTTTGAAAAAAGAAGCATATGACCTGATCCTTTGTGGAATTGAATCAAGTGATTATAACGGTTCCATGGTAGGGGGGATGCTTGCCGAGTTCCTGGATGTCCCTTCTGTTTCGTCAGTTTCAGGAATAAATATTGAAAACGGGGGGATTGTTCTCACCCGTGAAATTGACGGGGGTAAGGAAGTTATAGCCATGGGTGTGCCTTTGGTTGCAATCGTACAAAAAGGTATTGCAAAAGAACCGCGGATAGCAGCAATGAGAGGGATCATGATGGCCAGGTCGAAACCTGTCAGGGTTTTTGAACCATCTGGAAGCGGTCCCACGACAGAAGTGTTGAATTACGAGAAGCCAAAGCCGCGCGCTGCATGTAAATATATCGATCCTGAGAATCCAAAGCAGCTTGTAGATCTTCTGCAGAATGAAGCCAAAGTCATTTAATTATTGTTAACTCAACTACATAAACTGTTATCATGTCAGTATTAGTATTCGTAGAAAATTGGGATGGCAGGTTCAAGAAACTTTCTTTCGAACTTGTTACATATGCATCCAAAGTTGCTGAGATGCTGGGTTCGGAAATAACGGCCGTTTCCATCGGAAAGGTTGAAGATGCTGAGTTATCCAAACTTGCCTCTTACGGAGCATCGAAGATAATAAGTATCGAGAATGAACAATTTGCCGTCCTTGACAACCAGAATTACACTTCGGCCATTGCAGATGTGGCAAAGAAAGAAAATGCCGGCGTTGTGATCCTCTCGAATAACAATACGGGTAAAGCCATAGCCCCGAGGATTGCAGTAAGGTTGCAGGCAGGGCTTGGTGCAGGTGTCAGCCGTTTGCCGCTTTCTGTGGATCCTTTCGTAGTATATAAAAAAGTATTTTCAGGCAATGCGTTTGCAAATCTTTCAATAAAGTCGGAAGTCAAGGTGCTGACCCTTGCGCAGAACTCATTTGAGGTTATCGAAAAACCCATGCCGGTGATCATTGAAAAGGCCAGGGTCGAAACTGCAGATAATAAAACTATCGTAAAAGACACTCAAAAACAAAGCGGGAAGATTCTTCTTACCGATGCTGATATAGTAGTATCTGGCGGACGTGGTATGAAGTCTCCCGATAACTGGTCTCCGCTTGTTGAACTCGCAGGCATACTCGGCGCAGCAACTGCGTGTTCAAGGCCTGTTTCCGACGAAGGATGGCGTGGGCACGAAGAACATACCGGCCAAACGGGGAAGATCATCGCACCCAATCTTTATTTTGCGATAGGCATTTCAGGCGCCACACAGCATCTTGCAGGTGTCAGCGGATCCAAATACATCGTTGCCATCAATACTGATAAAGATGCGCCTATTTTTGAAGCAGCCCAATACGGGATCGTTGGTGATGCTTTAAAGGTCCTGCCAAAACTTGTTGAGGCTTTCAGAGAGGTCAAGGGGAAATAAGCTGAGCATGTTAAAGCAATTGGTTTTCTCCTTTACATTACTGGTTACTCTCGGAGTTTTCACTTATTCATCGCTTCGTTATATTAACTTTTTCAGGCTTACCAGGGCCGGTTTTCCTGTTAACAATTTCGGCAGGCGATTTGGCATCATGTTTAAAGTTGCTATCGGTCAAACCAGGATTTTCAGGTTCCCCTTCGTCGGAATTTTGCATGCCCTTGTCTTCTGGGGCTTTTGTGTGATTTTAATCGGCAGCATGGAAATGGTCGCCGACGGACTTTTCGGTACCGAGAAAGCCTTGAGCTTCCTGGGGCCCGTCTATAATCTGATAATGGGTAGCGGGGATATCTTCGCCTTAATTATTGCTGTTGCCATCCTAATATTTCTTGTGAGGAGGGTATTTCTGCATATAAAACGGTTTGAAGGCATTGAAATGAAGCATGTTTCGCATATCGATGCCAATATCGCCCTGAGCCTCATTCTCTTTTTAATGATCTCCCTGCTTGGAATGAACACTTTCTATGTTCTCCAGCAGAAACTTATTTCCCCTTACGGGGGGCAGTTGCCCGCCGGAATTACACATTGCCCTGCAGAAGCCGTCGTGGGATTTTACCCTGTCAGTTCATACTTTGCCGGGCTTGCAGGGCATGCCCTGACCCCGCTGACAGCCCAGGTACTTTACCAGGCCTTCTGGTGGTGCCATATCCTTCTGATCTTCCTGTTTGCAAATATATTGCCGTACTCAAAGCATTTCCATGTTTTCATGTCGGTCCCGAACGTATTTCTCTCGAGGCTCGAACCTCTTGGGAAGCTTACCAATATGGACAGCATCACCAGGGAGGTGAAGCTGATGCTATATCCTGATGCATCATCCGGGGCAAGTCCTGCTGATGCACCTACAGAGCGGTTTGGGGTTAAGGATGCAGAAGATGTTGTATGGAAAACCTATTTCGATTCCCTGGCTTGTACCGAATGCGGCCGCTGTACCTCGGTATGCCCGGCAAACATCACAGGGAAAAAGCTTTCCCCGCGCAAGGTCATGATGGACCTGAGGGCCAGGATGAAAGAGAAAGGCCCGATGATGGTAAAGAACGGGAAAGACTTCTCCGACACGAAATCCCTGGTAAGGGATTATATCTCTGAAGAAGAGCTCTGGGCTTGTACCACCTGCAATGCATGTGCCAGGGAGTGTCCTATAAATATAAACCATCCAAGCCTGATCGTGGATATGCGCAGGTACCTTGTCATGGAAGAAGCATCAGCCCCCGGACAGCTGAAGACCATGTTCAACTATATTGAGAACAACGGCGCTCCATGGCAGTTTTCCCAGGGTGACAGGCTGCTGTGGGCAAAAGACCTCATGATTAATAAGAACCCTGAAGGTAATTGATGATGAGTGAGATGATACCTGTTGAACTTCCTGTCATGGCTGACCTCTTCGCGAGAGGTGAGAAGCCTGAATTTTTATTCTGGGTTGGATGTTCCGGTGCCTTCGACGACAGGTACCGTAAAGTTGCGAGGGCTTTTGCTAAAATACTGACCTCATTAAATATAAACTACGCAGTTCTTGGAACAGAAGAGACCTGTACAGGTGACCCTGCCAGGAGGGCCGGTAACGAAATGCTATACCAGATGCAGGCCTTGCATAATATTGAACTTTTTAAATCATACGGGATCCGGAAGATCCTGACCATCTGTCCGCATTGTTACAATATCTTCAAAAACGAGTACCCCGACCTGGGGGGCAGTTATGAAGTGGTTAGTTACGTCCATTTCCTGGATCAGATGATAGCTGAAGGGAAACTCCGCATAAATAAATCAAGCTTTGGCGCAACAAGGATCACCTATCACGACCCCTGTTACCTGGGCCGGGCAAACGAGATATATGAAGAGCCGAGGAACATCCTGAAGCACCTGAGTCCGCTCTTCACCGAAATGCACCGGAACCGCAGTTCCTCTCTTTGTTGTGGCGGTGGTGGGGCCCAGATGTTCAAAGAAGCCGAACCCGGCTCGAAAGAAGTTTATATGGAACGTACCGAAGACGTGCTTAAAACAGGGGCGGCGGTTGTTGCCACGGCCTGTCCGTTTTGCATGAATATGATCACCGACGGAATAAAATATAAAAACAAGGAAACAGAGGTCAGGAATATGGACATTGCAGAAATGATAGCTGTTTCGTTAAACCTTTAATTAATAAACCATAGAGATGGAAAACAAGCAAGTATTGAAAAGCGGTGAATTTCTTGTTCGCGAGATAACACCCGCCGATATCTTTATCCCCGAGGAATATAACGAAGAGCAGCTGATGATAGCCCAGACCTGTCGTGACTTTCTTCAAACCGAATTATATCCGATAGTGGATAAGCTTGATGCCCCTGACATACAGCTCATGAAAGCCACCCTTAAAAAAGCCGGCGAATTGGGCCTGATGGGCATAGCCCTGCCGGAGGAATACGGTGGATTCGGACAGTCATTTGTGACGCAGATGCTTGCAGCCGAAACGATTGGGGCGGGTTATTCCTTTTCCGTCGCATTT
The DNA here is from genome assembly GCA_903837605.1 of uncultured Bacteroidales bacterium. Taxonomy (GTDB): domain Bacteria; phylum Bacteroidota; class Bacteroidia; order Bacteroidales; family FEN-979; genus CAIRDP01. The sequence continues at coordinate 40,432 of CAILVF010000060.1, forward strand.
ATGGCCCATACGGGTATAGGGACTCTTCCCATAATGTATTACGGGAATGAAGACCAGCGCCAGCGTTATGTAACAAAACTTGCCTCAGGCGAGATGATAGGCGCATACTGCCTTACCGAGCCCGGGGCCGGCAGCGATGCCAACTCGGGTAAAACCCAGGCAGTCCTTTCAGAAGACGGCAAACATTACATACTCAACGGCCAGAAAATGTGGATCACCAATGCAAATTTTGCAGATACACAGGTGGTTTTTGCCAAGATCGACAGGGACAGGGTTTTGTCAGCATTTATTGTGGAGCGTGCTTTCCCCGGTGTTACCGTGAATCCCGACGAACATAAGATGGGGATCAAGGGGTCATCGACTGCACAGATCTTTTATACCGATGTGAAGGTTCCCGTTGAGAATCTTATAGGTGCGAGGGGAGAGGGATTCCGTATTGCACTCAGCATTCTTCACATGGGCCGTATCAAACTGGGTGCAAATGTGCTTGGGGCCAGTAAAAAAGCTATTAACGACTCAGTAAAGTATGCCAATGAGCGCAAACAGTTCGGCGTTCTGATCTCTACATTCGGATCAATAAAACATAAACTTGCAGAGCAGGTGATCAGGACTTTTGCGCTTGAGTCAGCAATATACAGGGTCAGCAATGACGTGGACGTACAGATCAGGAAGAATAAGGCCGGGGGGATGGACCAGGGCCGGGCCAGTATTGAAGGGATCAGCCATTATGCCGTTGAGGCAGCTATACTGAAAGTGTATGGTTCGGAAGCTCTCGATTTTATCATCGACGAAGCTGTACAGATCCACGGCGGAATGGGATATTCTGCTGAAATGGCAGTGGAAAGAGGATACCGTGATTCGAGGATCAACAGGATATTTGAAGGAACCAATGAAATCAACCGTCTGCTGGTTGTCGACACGGCAATGAAACGTGCCATGAAGGGTGATTTTGACCTGATGGGTGCCGCCGAGAAACTGACAGACGATCTGGAGCACATTGCCGAACCCGCATCCTCATCCGCAGGTTATTATGATGAAAAAACGCGGTACATCAGGAACTTTAAAAAGGCTGTTCTGCTTGTGATTCATGGTGCTTCAAAAACTTTTGATAAAAAACTGGGATATGAGCAGGAAATCCTCAACAACATTTCCGATATGATCATGGAGGTCTACATGGCCGAATCCACTGTCCTCAGGGTCAATAAACTTGAGGGGATGAAAGGTTCAGAAGCCGTGGCTTTATACAGGGACATCCTTGATATCCTGGTTTATGATGCAGCAGATAATATCCGTAAAGCCGGATGCAACGCCCTGTATTGTTTTACAGAAGGAGAGGAAGCGGCCCGTCTGGATATGGCGATTCAGTCTCTCAGCAAAGTCAATGGTTTTAACACGAAGGACGCCCGCCGGAGGATTGCTGCAAAACTTATCGAAGAAAACCAATATAAATTTTAATGGGAAGGGATTAAAGAGGCTATCAAAATTTAGATTACTTTTGCACTGCCAAATTGAAATCCAATTGTCTGGTGCTGAATTTTGATTGAATATGTACAGCCCGCTTCTCAACTTTATTTTCCTTGCCAGGACAGCCAAAGACAGCACCTCGTTTGATCCGAGCATGCTTTACCTTATCCTGGCCCTGGTAGGAATTTTCCTCCTGGTACTTATTCTCGTTTTCACCAGGGCCAGGCTTTACCCTCTGCTGAAGCTCGGGTATATCCGCCTTGTTTACGGCCGTTTCAGTTATGAATTCCTTGAATTTTTCAAGGAAAATGATATCAGGAACCCTCATAACAACTGCATCAAGGATGAGATATCCATGCATTTTTATACATTTTACAAGCCAAAGAAAAGCGCTTTGTTCTTTCAGACCGAGACCAAGATCGAATTCGGAGATATTCCTTTTTTAACCACCTATAAACAGCTTACCAGAATAAAGGGAGAACCTGAATGCATCAATGTTTCGAAGTTCAATACCAACAGGGTTAAACTTATCGGTTATAATGAGGAGCTTCAGGACATGAAGATGAAATCCTTTTATTATTTGATGGAAGAGCAGTTTGTGATGGGGGAATATCACTTCATAGATATTACGAAGATAAAAATCGCTGATATCCTGGGCCCGTTGCTGGTTAAATACCTGAAAGGCGAATCCATCCAGGCCGATAATTTCTACATCACTGATCCTATGGGTGACAGGATCAATTACGAAAACAATGGTTTTTCAGTCACGGTCAGGTATTATTTCCGCGGAGACAGTTCTATAAACCAGATACTGGATTCAATATTTGGAAATACCGCTGATAACGGGGAGGCCCTGTTACGCACGCTGAAACATGAAGAATTGATAAACCGCTTTTAGCTGCCTGCTTCCAGCACAGGCGGTTCGGGCTCAATCCTGCTCACAGTTACAAATACATCTGTTTTTTCCTTGTCAATATCCAATGTGAGAATATCATTGGATGTAAGTTTTGATTTGATGACCTCTTCGGCAAGGACGTCTTCGATATACTTTTGAATGGCTCTTTTCAGCGGTCTTGCACCAAATTGGGAATCCCAGCCTTTTTCAGCGATAAAATCCTTGGCTTCCGTTGTTATTACCACCTGGTAGCCGATATTTTTTATCCGCTTGAAGAGCTGAGCCAGTTCAATATCAATGATCTTATGGATGTCTTCCCTTTCAAGGGAGTTAAAGATTATAACATCGTCAATACGGTTCAGAAACTCGGGAGCAAATGTCTTTTTCAAGGCGTTTTCGATAACCCCCCTGGCATTTTCAGAACTGGACTCCATTTTAGCTTTGGTCATGAACCCGACACCCTGTCCGAAATCCTTAAGCTGGCGGGATCCGATGTTGGAAGTCATGATCACTATGGTGTTTTTAAAGTCAACCCTTCGTCCGAAGCTGTCGGTCAGCTGCCCGTCGTCAAGTACCTGCAATAAGAGATGGAATATATCAGGGTGAGCTTTTTCAATTTCATCAAGAAGGATAATTGAATAGGGGCGGCGGCGTATCTTTTCGGTAAGCTGCCCGCCTTCTTCATAACCCACATAGCCCGGAGGCGCTCCGATAAGCCTTGATACCGCAAATTTTTCCATGTATTCGCTCATGTCGATGCGTACGAGTGCATCTTCAGTATCAAAAAGATATTTGGCAAGGATCTTGGCAAGGTGGGTTTTCCCGACACCTGTCGGTCCAAGAAAAATAAACGTACCAATCGGTTTGTTGGGGTCTTTCAATCCTGCCCTGTTACGGCGGATGGCTTTAACGACTTTTTTAATGGCATCTCCCTGTCCAATGACTGAATTGGCCAGTTCAGCTTCCATATTGATGAGTTTTTCGCTTTCGTTCTTCGCGATTCTCTGCACAGGAATACCGGTCATCATGGCTACGACTTCCGCAACATTTTCCTCGCTGACGGTTTCACGGTTGATTTTAGCTTGTTCCTCCCATTTTTTCTTTTCCCTTTCCAGATTGTCCTGCAGTTTCCTTTCGGTGTCGCGCAGATCTGCAGCCTCTTCGAACTTCTGGCTGTTTATAGCTTCCATCTTTTTCTTCCTGGCTTCCTCGATCTGGGCTTCAATATTGATAATTTCCTGGGGAACGTTGATATGAGTGATATGAACCCTTGCACCAGCCTCGTCCAGGGCGTCAATGGCCTTATCGGGCAGGTAACGGTCGCTCAGGTAACGGTTTGTAAGCGACACACAGGCCTTGATTGCCTCGTCGGTGTACTTTACGAGGTGATGGTCTTCATATTTTTCCTTAATATTCTGAAGGATTTCAATAGTTTCATCGGGATCGGTAGGATCTACGAGAACTTTCTCAAAGCGCCTTTCGAGGGCCCCGTCCTTTTCGATGTACTGCCTGTATTCATCCAGGGTAGTAGCGCCGATGCACTGCAGTTCACCCCTGGCCAGGGCCGGTTTGAACATGTTCGATGCATCCAGGGATCCCGAGGCATTCCCGGCGCCAACGATAGTGTGGATCTCATCGATAAAAAGGATGATATTCGGGTTCTTTTCCAGTTCGTTCAGGACGGCTTTCATTCTTTCCTCAAACTGACCGCGGTATTTTGTGCCTGCCACAAGGGATGCGAGATCAAGAGAGACCAGGCGTTTGTTGAACAAGGCCCTTGAAACTTTTCTTTGGACAATCCTGAGAGCAAGTCCTTCGGCTATGGCTGATTTGCCAACACCTGGTTCGCCGATGAGAATAGGATTGTTTTTCTTACGGCGGCTCAGGATCTGTGCTATACGCTGAAGCTCTTTCTCCCTGCCGACAATGGGATCAAGACGGCCTTCTTCGGCAGCCCTGGTGATATCCCTGCCGAAATTATCGAGAACGGGGGTCTTGGATTTGGTTTCTCCCGATCGTTTTGGAGTTGAAATAAATGATTTTCCACCTTCATCCTGTTCTTCGTCTTCTTCATCCTTAGGCAGAATATTTTGGGGAGGCATCAGCCTTTCTTCCCTGCCTGAAGACATAGTGGCCCTAAGCTCCTCTTTGAAACTGTCATAGTTTATGCCAAAATTGCCGAATGTTTTGGTTACCAGATTATTTTCATCTTTCAGTATAGCCAGCAGAAGATGTTCGGTTCCAATAAGTTCACTGTTAAATACTTTGGCTTCCAGGTAGGTTATTTTAAGCGCCCTTTCGGCCTGTTTAATAAGGGGGATGTTTTCGGCACCCGCCGGCCTTTCCTTGTGACTGGCGACAGCCTGTTCGATCTTGCCGCGTATCTCTTTCAGGTCTGCTCCCAGGTTTCTCAGGATCTTAATAGCAAGGCCTTCGCCTTCCCTGATAATCCCAAGGACCAGATGTTCAAGGCCTATGTAATCATTCCCTAAACGCTGTGCTTCTTCCCGGCTATATATTAAAACGTCTTTGACGCGCTGTGAAAATTTAGCTTCCATTCAATTTATCCTTTCTCAATTAATAACGTTGCAGGCAGTAAATAAAATATAATAATACGTTTTAATTTCTACCTGCCATGGATAGTTTACAATAATCAAGCCAGATTTATTTTATCGGTAAAAATGGCAACGGCTCAAAAATACAATCGAATTAATGATAATCATAACGAAAGGCCTTTAATTATTAACATTTCCGTGTTCATAAGAGGGTAAAATAATAATGCTTTTTTCATTGGTTATAAAGTGGATTTTTGCTATTTTTGTTGAAAGGAGAAGGAAATATTATTCTCCTGAAAATCAATAGATTAAAAATGGAAAAAATGGAATCCGGAGAGAAGATTGTTCAGGTAAACATTGAGAACCAGATGAAGACTGCATATATCGACTATTCCATGTCGGTAATTGTAGCCAGAGCTTTACCTGATGTAAGGGATGGATTGAAGCCTGTTCATCGCAGGGTGCTATACGGAATGTATGAACTCGGAGTACTTTCGAATCGTTCGTATAAGAAATCAGCAAGAATAGTGGGGGAGGTCCTTGGAAAGTATCATCCTCACGGAGATACGTCGGTTTATGATGCAATGGTACGTATGGCGCAGGATTGGAGCCTGAGGTACCCATTGGTTGACGGACAGGGGAACTTTGGTTCCATGGACGGGGACAATCCTGCAGCTATGAGGTATACCGAAGCCAGGATGCGGAAAATTGCCGAAGAAGTTGTTGCCGATATTGAAAAAGACACTGTAGATTTTAAGCTTAATTTTGATGATTCACTGCAGGAGCCTACTGTAATGCCTTGCAGGATACCCAATCTCCTGATCAACGGAGCCTCCGGTATTGCAGTCGGGATGGCCACCAACATGGCTCCCCATAACCTGAGCGAGGTTATTGACGGGATCATTGCCTATATAGACAACAGGGAAATAACCATAGACGAACTGATGAAGTTCATCAAAGCGCCTGATTTTCCTACAGGTGGAGTGATTTACGGTTACGAGGGTGTTAAGGAAGCCTATCATACGGGCAGGGGAAGGGTCATGATGCGCGGGGAAATAAAGATAGAACAGGATGATCACGGCCGGGAGAAGATCATTGTTACTTCAGTCCCATACCAGGTGAACAAGGCGGAAATGATCAAAAAGACGGCCGAACTTGTAAATGATAAAAAAATTGAAGGGATAACCGATATACGCGACGAATCAGACCGCCAAGGGGTGCGCATAGTGTATGAACTTAAAAAGGAGGCCATTACAAATGTAGTCCTCAATAAGTTATACCAGATGACCCCATTGCAGACATCCTTCAACATCAATAACATCGCACTTGTACATGGCCGTCCCATGACCCTCAACCTGAAAGATCTCATTGTGCATTTTGTTAACCACAGGCACGATGTGATTACCAGGAGGACGAGGTTTGAACTTTCTGAAGCTGAAAAGCGTGCCCATATTCTTGAAGGTCTTCTTATTGCTCTTGACAACCTTGACGCGGTAATAAAACTGATCAGGGAATCTAGAACACCTGATGATGCCCGTAACGGCCTTATGGAAAGTTTCTCACTGAGTGAGATCCAGGCAAGGGCTATCCTTGATATGAGGCTGCAAAGGTTGACCGGGCTTGAACGCGACAAGATCAAGGCTGAATATGAGGAACTTATCAAACTTATTGAACACCTGAAAGCTATCCTTGCAAATGAAAACCTGAGGATGGAAATCATTAAGGAGGAGATGAGGGAGA
>CAILVF010000061.1 GCA_903837605.1 uncultured Bacteroidales bacterium
AGCTCAATCACTGGGTTCAGAGGTTATGACCTTAAGTCTGAACGGCGAATCGGAACTTGCCGATGGCGTCGGACAGGTGATACCTGATGTAACACTGACTGCACCTGTTCTTAAAACCAGCCATACGGGGGTAACTGAAAATAACGCCCTCACCATGGTTTCGGTGTATCCCAACCCGGCCCAGGCCCAGGTTACCATAGAGTACCAGCTGACCCAGGCCAGCGTGGTATCGGTTGAGATCCTGAATGTTTACGGACAAATCCTCCGTCAGCATGAGGCTACTTCCGATGCAGTTGGAAAACACGCCCAGGTAATGGATGTCACGGATATCGCCGAAGGAGTGTATATGGTGAAAGTCAAATATCAACAGGACGGAAAAGACAACGCAAGGATCTTAAAACTAGTGATAAGGAAATAAATAATCAATTCAGGGTTGATTAGGAAAGGGGGGCGTTTTTTTAGCCTCCTTTTTTTATTTTCCGGGATGGGGGAGATCTCAGAATTGGGGATAATTCCATGAAAAAATAGCGGAAATCCTGTTTTTTCCGGCGTTCATTTATAAATTCAAGCGTTTAATAATCGGTACTTTAACTTTTTAGAATCCATTGTATATTTATAAGCGTTATATACTTAGTATCGGAAAGAGTTTTTTTTCACCAGAAAACCAAAAACCCATGAAAAGAATTTTCCTTTTCTGCTTCAGCCTGTTTATAGGGCTGAGCCTGATTTCACAAGCGCAGCAAAGAGGTAATTTTACCTCATACAAAGTTTCAAACAGCAACCCCGTTGCGGCAGATCCTGTTCCTTTGACACAGGCCTCAGCAGTGGTATTACCCACAAACGGAGGAGTAAAGGCTGCCAATGTAGTTTCAGTTTTGACCCTGGGGACTTCTGCGAATGGTCTTGGCTGGGGATATGCCGCCGGCTGTTATGATCATCTCTGGGCCGACAATGATCTGAAAGCAGTCGGATTCATACACCGGATGGGACCCGGTTCAACGCCTCCGAGCTTTTCCGGATATCTTGCTATGGACCATGCCGCCAATTACGGAGCAACCCTGGCCGACTGGAGTATCAACTACCAGGTTCATGCTGCCACGCTGAACACCGGAGGCTCATATTATATGGATGCAGCACGTTATCCCCAGGGAGGTTTGTATAACCCGGCCGGAAATACCAATCTTAGCAATTCATATTTTATTTATTATGCTCCTGCATTTTGTAATAATACCGCATCAAGCTGGGGAGGGTATACCTGGGGAACCGGAAAGTGGGGAACCCAGTCTGATTCCACAAAACATCTCGACTGGTATACTCCCCCTCCTTACCGGGAGATCCAGGATGGTTTTACCATCACAGCCCAGGGCAAGGCGTTTGGGATAGGAAATGAGTATGACTCTTATTCATCAGGAACCTACTATGACAACCTGTATCTTTCAACCGGCGTATGGGACAACACTACGCATAAATATAATTATACGGCCAGCCTTATTCCCCTGCCCCAGCATCTTGGTGCATGGTCAACAATTGAGAAAATTGCCGCCGACCCAACCGGTAACGATGTTTGGATCGGCTGTATCGGCAATAACGGGGGAGCAGGCCCTGTTAAGGATTCTGTTTATTATCCCGTATTCATTCATTCCTCCAATGGCGGACAGACCTGGGGCTCACCAATAGCAGTAACCCTTGACGGACCCAACGGCATACCGGCAATTCTGAATTATATCTCCGATGCAAGGCTGAATACGGTTTATGGCGGTGCAGCCCCACCAAGGAGCCAGATTGCTTATACCTGTGCATTCGACGGTGATATTGCAGTTGATAAGTTTGGCAATCCACATTTTGCTGTTGCCGTCGGCCTCGCTGCCGGTGCATTCAGTATCTATTCTCCCGACGGAGCAAATTCTCCCACCTATGACAGCACCATGGCCGTATTTGATATTTATTCAACTAACCATGGAACTTCATGGTGTGCCCGGATGATAGGTATCCCCAAGCATTTTCGTTGCAATCTGACATCAAGCGGCGCCGCTGCAAATATTGATTTGCGCACCAATATCGCCAGGAATGCTGCAGGGGACAAAATTTTCGTTTCATACCAGGACACATGGAATACCTCGGTTACCGACAACAGCTCACCTGATATTTTTTGCCGGGGTTGGGACCTTCTGACCAACAAGCTGACAAATTCCAGCGGGCTGGATGCGGCAACGAACGTTACCTATTTATCGAATGTAACCCAAAGCGCATTTGCACCTGATATGCCGCAGATTGTTTTTACCAAAATCGACGGTTCAAGCCTGATCCCCTTTGTTGTTGAAGGTATTACCGGCCTGACCCTTGATAATGCTGTTACTTACTACTATATTCCCGACTTCTCCTTTACCCAATCGGCTTTTACGATCAATGCTACCGGCCCGAGGTGGGGAAGCAGCTGCAGTTTTCCGGTCACAGCCCCCCCGGTTGCTGATTTCTCAGCAAGTAATAATGCGCCGTATGTCAATCAGACCGTTATTTTCACCGACCTTTCAACCAATATTCCGACTTCCTGGCAGTGGACTTTCAATCCTTCAACAATCACTTATGTTGACGGGACTTTGTCCACTTCAAAGAACCCTCATGTTCAGTTTTCAGCCGCCGGCCAATACAGTGTGACCCTTCAGGCAACCAATGCCTATGGATCAGGCTCAACAACTAAAACAAACTATATTGCCGCTGCTGAGAATACAAACGTCATCACATTGGGAACCGCTGCAAACGGTCTTGGCTGGGGATATGCTGCCGGCAGTTATGATCATATCTGGGCCGACAATGATCTGAAGGCAGTTGGTTTTATTCACCGTATGGGACCTGGATCAACTCCTCCGAGCTTTTCCGGTTATCTTGCCATGGACCATGCTGCCAATTACGGGGCCACCCTGGCCGACTGGTCGATAAACTACCAGGTTCATGCTGCAACGCTCAACACAGGCGGTGCTTATTATGCCGATGCTGCCCGTTATCCCCAGGGTGCTTTGTACAACCCTGCTGGAAACACCAATCCGGCCAATTCCTATTTTATTTATTATGCCCCTGCATTCTGCAATACAACTGCCGCCTCCTGGGGCGGATATACCTGGGGAACGGGAAAATGGGGAACCCAGTCAGATTCTACGAAACACCTCGACTGGTATTCTCCTCCCCCTTACCGGGATATCCAGAAGGGCTTTACCATCACTACCCAGGGGAAAGCATTCGGTATTGGCAATGAGTATGAGTATCTCTCATCAGGAACATACTATGATAACCTGTATCTTTCAACCGGTGTATGGGACAATACCGCCCATAAATTCAACTATACCGCCAGCCTTATCCCCCTGCCCCAGCATCTCGGGGCAATACCATCCATAGATAAAATCGCTGCAGATCCCACAAGCAATGACGTTTGGATCGGCTGCATCGGGAATAACGGAGGCGCATACCCGGTGCAGGACTCGACCTATTATCCTATTTTCTTTCATTCCTCGAATGGAGGCCAAACCTGGAGCGCTGCTATCCCTGTAACCCTCGACGGCGCCAATGGGATACCGGCAATAAAGAATTTTATTTCCGACTCAAGGCTGTCTACAGTGTTCGGGTACGTCCCTGCACGAAACCAGGTTGCCTATACCTGCGCATATGACGGGGATATAACGGTTGATAAATGGGGGAACCCTCATATGGCAGTCGCCGTCGGCTTGTCGGCCAATTCTTTCAATATCTTTTCTCCCGATGGAGCAAATTCACCTACCTATGACAGTACCATGGCCGTATTCGATATTTTTACGACGAACCAGGGATCTTCCTGGTGCGCACGGATGATGGGTATCAACAAGCACTTCCGCTGCAATATCACTACAAGCGGAACGGCATCATATATAGACTTACGGACAAATATCTCCAGGAATGCTGCAGGTGATAAAATATTCGTTTCTTACCAGGATACATGGAATTCCTCGGTATCTGACAATAGTTCACCGGATATCTTTTGCCGTGGCTGGGACCTTCTTACAAACAAGCTTACCAATAACAGCGGACAGGATGCTGCAACAAATGTTACCTCACTGACGACTCTTGCCGGGATAGCCTATGCACCCGATATGCCACAGACCGTTTTTACCAAGAGCGACGGTTCAAGCCTGATCCCGTTTGTTGCTGAAGGGATTACAGGCCTTAACCTGGATAATGCAGTAACTTTCTATTATATTCCAAACTTCTCATTTCCCCAATCTGCTTTTGCTATCAATGCTGCAGGCCCCAGGTGGGGAAGCAGTTGCAATTCCCCGGTCACAAGCCCCCCGGTAGCTGATTTCTCCGCAAGTAATACGACTCCATTTACAAACCAGACAGTTACCTTCACCGATTTGTCAAGCAACACCCCCACTTCCTGGCAATGGACCTTTAATCCACCGACAATAACTTATGTCGACGGAACAGCTGCCACATCAAAGAACCCGCATGTACAGTTCACGGCCGCAGGACAGTATAGCGTAACCCTGCAGGCAACGAATTTCTATGGTACCGGTTCCACAACGAAAACAAACTTTATCACTGCCACCTTGCCCGGAGTACAGCGTAACCAGGTGGTATTGGAACTGGGTGATGGAACATGGGTGTATTATGGCCCCGGTGCGGAATTGGGAGAACATGACCTCGTTACCAACGGATGCCAGGTGGCTATGATCAATTACCATAACGGAGATGCTTTTGCTAACACATCTTCAAACGCAAGGAATTCGTATTATAATATCGCCGGCTTCCCTACTGCATTTTTTGATGGTGTGCTTAGCTATATTGGCGGAACCCATGCCGTAAGCCTGTATCCTCAATATCTTCCGAAATACCAGCAGCGATACGCGGTCTTATCACCTTTAACAATCGATATAACCGGAACAGCCTCAGGCAATAACTATAATGTGACACTGACTGTTCACAAGTTGAGCACGATAACGGCAACCAATCTGAAACTTCACCTTGCGCTTACCGAATCGGCAATTACCTATGCATGGCAGGGACAGGACCACCTGGACCATGTGGAACGCCTGATGGTTCCTGATGCTTCAGGGACTACCATCAGTTTTTCAGGCGGAAACACCCAGACCGTGAACCTCTCGTTCACCAAAGATACCGCCTGGGTTGCTGCAAACTGTGAACTGATCGCTTTTGTTCAGGATAATGACACAAAAGAGATATTCAACGGGTCAAAACTCAGTCTTACAGCCATCGGTGCCATGCCTCCTCCCACGGGCCTTCAGGCCGTGGTAACGGGCAGTAATGTCCATTTGAGCTGGAGCGCCCCGGTTGGAGCAACAGGGCTTACAGGCTATAATGTGTACCGCGGGACTTCGAAAATCAATGCCAGTGCGGTAACCACTCTGTATTATGATGACAACGGACTGTCCAACGGCACGTATTCATATACTGTCAAGGCCCTTTACGGAACCATCGAATCCACACCGGCAGGCCCGGCGATGGCCTATGTAGGAGCCACTTACCAGGGCCCGGTGACCAAGGCCGGGATAGCCGGTGCGCCGGTCAATGGCCCGGTTACTATTCCCGTTACAGTGGATTACTTTACCAATATCACTGCTTTGTCGCTGAGGCTGGATTATGATCCGACGATGGTCACCTTTACAGGCTATGCCAATGTCAACAGCCTGCTCTCGGGATTTATTGTCAACGACCAGACGGTTTCGCCTACCCTGCATAAGATCATGATGATATGGAGTGACCTGGTGCCCAAGACCATCCCGACGGGAGGGAAGATCGTTGACCTGAACTTCACCTACCTGAGCGGCACAGCGGCCCTGACCTGGAATAATACGGCCAGCGGAGGCACCGAATGCGAATACGCAGATGCCATAGGCAATCCGCTTCCCGATACCCCAACGGCCATGTATTATCTCAACGGAGAAGTACACTGGCAGCCGGGCTTCCCGGTGAGCGGCGTGTTTAAATACAACAATACTGCCACCACGCTTCTGGATAACATCAAAGTGGTGCTGAAACAGGGAAGCAGCAGGGTTGATTCGGTGACCACCGATGCAAACGGAGCTTACAATTTCCCGACAGTCCAGAACGGAACCTACAAAGTGCTGGCCTACACCACGAAAGTCTGGTCAAGCGTGAACGCCACGGACGCCATCAAAGTGCAGCGGCATTTTGCAGGACTTGAGCTGCTGACCGAACCGGTGAGGTTACAGGCCGGGGATGTGAACCTGAGCAACTCGATCAATGGCACGGATGCAATCAAGATCAAACGGAGGTTCTCGGGGCTTGACACCTACTTTGACCGGGGCGACTGGACCTTTGCCAAACAGACCATAGGAGGTGATACCATCATCGTGAGCGGTGCGGCAGTGAGCCAGGATTTCTTCGGATTATGTGTAGGTGATGTGAACGGATCGAATACCCCGGCAGCTGGCAAGACAGCTCAATCGACGATCAGCCTGGTACCGGATGGGGAGATGGAAATACTTCCCGGCCAGGAGTTCGAACTTCCAATCCGCATTGAACAGGCTGCAGAGGTGGGAGCCGTTTCCCTGGTGATCACCTACCCGTCGCAGGATCTCAGCATCAGCAATGTGACGATCAAACAGGGCAGCCTGATCTACAAAGTTACGGGCAATGAACTGAGAATCGCCTGGAGCGAGATCGAGCCACTGCTGCTTAACAACAGGGATGCGCTTATCACACTGCACCTGAAAGCGGCACAAACGCTGAGCTCAACAAAAACCTTATCCTTCGGCCTGGGCAGTGAATCGGAACTGGCCGACGGGTACGGACTACCCATCCCGGATGTGACCCTGAGTTCACCCATGCTGAAAACAGGGGTAAGCGCTGGCGATGAGGCCCTGGGCGGAGTGTCGGTGTATCCGAATCCCACCGGGGGAGAGGTAAAAATAGAATACCAGCTCAATGGAGCCTGCCAGTTAAGCGTTACGATCACTGATGTTTACGGGCAGCTCATCCGCCAACAGATAAACACTTATACAACAGGCGGGACTTACAACCAGCAGTTTGATCTCTCGGATGTTTCGGCCGGGGTATACATGGTAAAGATCAGTTGCGGGACTGATGGAAAAGAAACAAGCCGGACTCTGAAACTGGTGAAACGGAAATAAGCATCGACCAACAATGAATCAGAAAAGGAGGCTTGATATTCAGGCCTCTTTTTTTTAAGGACTTCAAGGAGAAAAGTGCAAAGCAGGGGCAGAACCGCTTCGAAAAAAACGGAAATCCTGAATTTCCCGGCGTTCATTTATAAATCCAAGCGTTTAATAATCGGTGTTTTACATTTTTAAAATCCATCGTATATTTATAAAGATCATGTATCATGATGCTATCTCTATGATCTTTATTCTTTCATCAGAAAAAAAATCCCATGAAAAGAAATTTACTTTTGGTCCTTTCCCTGTTTTTTGGGTTGGCCATGATTTCACAGTCGCAGGTAAGAAGTAACTTTACCTCGTACAAGGCTTCAATCAGCAGCGCTATTGCAGCTGATCCGGTTCCATCAACACAGGCCTTAACGGTAGTTCAGCCAACCATAGGTAAAACAAAGTCTTCCAATACAGTAAGCGTTCTCACATTGGGAAATGCAGCCAATGGTCTTGGATGGGGATATGCAAACAATAGTCTGGATCATGTTTGGGCTGACAATGATCTGAAAACGATTAGTTTTATCCATCGTATGGGACCGGGATCCAGTCCCCCTAGCCTTTCGGGTTATCTCGCCATAGACCATGCTGCCAACTACGGATCTACCTTAGCCGACTGGTCCATCAACTACCAGGTTCATGCTGCAACCCTGCCCGGGACTACTTATTACCTGGATGCAGCTCGTTATCCCCAGGGAGGGCTATACAACCCTGCAGGAAACACTGATCCGGCCAATTCCTATTTAATTTATTATGCACCTGCATTCTGCAATACCACTGCATCAAACTGGGGTGGGTATACCTGGGGCACAGGAAAATGGGGGACCCAGTCCGATTCCACGAAACATCTAGACTGGTACGCTCCCCCGCCTTACCGTGAAATTCAGGATGGCTTTACCATCACTGCCCAGGGGAAGGCTTTTGGGATAGGAAATGAGTATGATCCTTATACTCAGACATACTATGACAACCTTTATCTTTCAACAGGTATCTGGAGCAATACAGCACAAAAATATAATTACACAGCCAGCCTGATTCCCCTGCCTCAGCATGCGGGAGTATGGCCGATTATAGACAAGATCGCAGCAGATCCAAGCGGGAATGATGTATGGATAGGTTGCATCGGAAATAATGGAGGAGCAAGTCCGGTTAAGGACTCTACCTATTATCCTGTTTTCATTCATTCATCCGATGGTGGACAAACCTGGGGCGATCCCATTGCAGTGACCCTTGATGGCCCAAATGGCATACCTGCAATTTTAAATTACATTTCCAATGCGAGGCTTGCCACAGTTTTTGGTTCCAATGTTCCTCCGCGGAACCAGATCGCATATACTTGCGCCTTCGATGGGGATATTACAGTTGATATATGGGGCAATCCTCATATGGCTGTTGCTGTTGGTCTGGCCAGCGGCGCATTCCAGATCTATTCACCTGACGGATCAAATTCTCCCACATTTGACAGCACCATGGCTGTCTTTGATATTTATTCAACCACCCTCGGAGCTTCCTGGTGTGCCCGGATGATGGGTGTCAATAAACGATTCCGTTGTAATACGACAGTCGGTGGTGCACTTGCATATATTGACCTGCGTACAAACATTGCAAGGAATGCTGCAGGGGATAAGATTTTTATTTCTTACCAGGATACGTGGAATACCACAGTCACTGACAATAGCGCCCCCGATATTTTCTGTCGTGGATGGGACATTGTTACAAATAAACTCACCAATTACAACGGACAGGATGCCGCAACGAACGTTACCTATTTATCGAATCTTAACCAAAGCGCTTACGTTCCCGACATACCTCAAACCGTTTTCACCAAGCCTGACGGTTCAAGCCTGATCCCTTTTGTTACTGAAGGTATTACGGGAATGAATCTGGATAATCCTGTTACGTTCTATTATGTTCCGGACTTCTCCTTTGCTCCGGCGGCTTTTACAATCAATGCAGAGGGACCGGGCTGGGGAAGCTCATGCACTTTCCAGGCGCCATATCCGGCTCCGTCTGATTTTTCAGCTTCCATTTTCAATTCAAATTGCGCACATACGACATGGTCTGCTCCTTCCTGGAGGACGCCATCAGGTTACAATGTTTATCGTGACCAGGTCAAGGTGAATACCATATTAATTCACGGTTTGTATTTTGATGATCTTTATCTTCCGAATGGTACGTATTCCTATATGGTAAAAGCAGTTTATGGCCCGGTTGAATCTGAAGCCTCCAGTCCTGCACAGGTTGTTATAACGGGCCAGGGTACTGCACCGGTTACGGTCGCTGCTTCGCGCGGAGTTCCTCATAACAGTCCGGTGACAATCCCTGTCACAGTGAACGGCTTTTCCAATATAACCGCACTTTCACTGAGGCTTGACTATGATCCCTCGGTACTCACGTTCACAGGCTATGAGAATGTAAATTCTGAACTTGCCGACCTTATTGTCAATGACCAGACAGTTTCACCCAGTTTACACAAAGTGATGATGGTGTGGTCGGATATGACTCCACGTACAATCCCGGCAGGCGGGAAGATTGTGGACCTGTTATTCACCTATGTGAGCGGTACCACGGCCCTGACATGGAATAACACTTCCAATGACGGAAGTGATTGCGAGTACGCTGATGCCAATGGCAATCCGCTGCCCGATATACCTACAGCCACTTATTATATCAATGGCGAGGTACATTACCAGCCAGGCTATTCTGTCAGCGGGGTGTTCAAATACAACAATACAGCCAATACCCTGCTTGATAACATCAAAGTGGTGCTTAAACAGGGAGCCAGCAGGATAGACTCGGTAACCACAGATGCAAACGGCGCTTACAATTTCACGACAGTACAAAACGGGACCTACAAAGTGCTGGCATATACAAACAAGGTCTGGTCGAGCGTGAATGCAACGGATGCCATCAAGGTACAGCGTCATTTTGCCGGACTGGAGCTGCTTACCGAACCGGTTAGATTATTAGCCGGTGATGTGAACCTGAGCAACTCAATCAATGCTACTGATGCAATCAAGATCAAGCGGAGGTTCTCGGGCCTGGATACCTACTTTGACAGGGGAGACTGGACGTTTGCAAAACCTGCAACAGGAGGGGATACCATCATCGTCAGCGGCTCAGCCGTGACCCAGGATTTTTATGGCCTATGTGTAGGGGATGTGAACGGATCAAATACCCCCTCATCAGGAAAAACAAGTCTTTCAAGGGTTAGCCTGATCCCGGATGGCGAACTCGAAATCAACCCGGGAGATGAATTTGACATCCCGGTCCGTATTCAGCAGCCTGCCGGTATCGGAGCAGTTTCGCTGGTACTGACTTATCCTTCGGATGTGCTAAGCATCAAAAATGTAACGATCAAACAAGGCAACCTCCTGTACAAAGTTAAAGGCAATGAACTGAGAATTGCATGGTCTGAGCTTGAAGCGATGATGCTGGGGAGCGGGGATGTTCTCATCAGCATGCATTGTAAAGCAGCACAAGAACTGAGTCCCAAACAAATCCTGGCTTTCGCACCGACCAGTGAATCGGAACTGGCCGATGGATTTGGAGAGCCTCTGCCGTCTGCTTTGCTTTCGGTTCCTTCACTGAAGGTAGCGAATGTAATAAGCTACCAGGTGGCTTCCGATCTGTTAATTTATCCGAATCCGGCCAGGGACAAGCTTACCATCGATTACGACCTTCAGGAAGATGCTTCCATAACTATTGATTTATATAACCCGGTTGGACAACTAATCAGGACGATTTATTCAGGGCAGGATCAATCTGGTAGCAGGAAAATTGACATTAAACTGAATGAATTGCCGGCCGGTATTTACATGCTCAAATTCATATTTAACGGGAAATCAAAACAAACAGAAAACCGGAAACTTATAATCGAAAGGTATTGATTCTTCATTAAGGACGATAAAATGTAATAACCAAAATCATTAACATAATGAAAAATTTTACAAGATTTATTACAAGTTCAGTATTGATCGTTTTGTCAGCAGTGCTTTTTTCACAAAAAGCCAACGCAGATACAATGATACAAATTGGTACTGGAACAACATCTCAAAATTATCCGTTCGATGGCTACTATTATAAGTCCCGAACGCAGTACCTGTATACCGCAGCTGAGATGAGCGGCCTCGCTGCGGGTCCCATTACCAAGCTGGCGTTTGATTTCACTGCGATTGCAGGAGGGGCGCTTTTGCCTTTAAATATCAGCATGAAAAATGTAACAGCCACTGCTCTACCTTCGGGAGATTTTAGTCAAAATAGTTTTACAACAGTTTATAGTCATAGTTACACTCCCGTTCTGGGATTTCAGATTTTTATCTTTGACACACCATTTATTTGGGATGGAACATCGAATATAATTGTCGATATATGTTTTGATAATTCTGCCTGGGGTATGCACACCAGTGTAAATCATACAGTAAATGCCACCTCTGATAAATGCAGATATTGGCATGCTGATTCTGGGGCTGGCTGCGGTCATGTTGGAGCCTCGGGTCTGAACTACAGAGCAAATATCAGAATATATCAGCCAAATAATTGTAAAGGTTCTCTAACAGGAACTATCACAGATAGTATAACCGGCCTGCCGGTTTCAGGAGCATTGGTTACTGTCGGCAGTGTGTCGGCAGTCAGCAATTTCAGTGGTAATTATACGATCGATAGTATATATTGCGACAATTATTCCGTTCAGTGCTCAAAAACCGGATATATTACTAAAACATCAATCGCAACAATAGCGAGCAAGCAGCTGACCACGCTTAATTTTGCCATGAAAATTATCTCCGGTATTGTGGTCACAGTCGGTGGAAGTACGGCATATACTTCTCCTCCCTACTTAACTAATTACCCTACGGCCCGAACCCAACTGCTTTACACTGCTGCTGAAATCACCTCGGCAGGAGGTATTCCGGGAACTATCAGGCAGATTGGTTTTAACGTCAATTATGCTGACCCGTTGCCGATGCATGGCTTTAATATCAGGTTGAAAAATACTACATTAACAAGCCTTAGTGAATGGGTAAGCAGTGGAATGACCACGGTGTATTCAGGCACTTATATGGTTCCGGGAACAGGATGGCAACTGATCACGTTTGACAATCCTTTCACCTACGATGGGACTAATCTCCTGGTAGAAATTTGCTTTTCAAATACCGAATCTTCAATTGATACATATGTTTATGCCAGTTCAATGCCGAATATGACGCTTTATAGTGTTGATTATTCCGGGAATGGGTGTGATATTGTTACTCCTTATGCTGAAAGTAACCGGCCTAACCTGAGATTTACAGAATGGTTTGGGCAGGGAACGCTTTCAGGTTCAGTTCATGATAGTACGCATGCGACATCAATGTCGGGAGTGGCAGTGATCGCAGGGACATCATCTACCCTCACCAATGCTGATGGCTTTTATACAATAAGCAACCTTAGCAGCGGGCCATATAATGTTAATTTTTCAAAATCAGGATACACACCTAAGGTCGTTGCGACAACGATACTTAATGAGCAAACAGCCACCCTCAATGCTGTTCTCGATTCTATCCCGACTGAACTTACCGGGCATGTTTGGGACTCTTATACAGGGCTGGCTATAGCAGGAGCAGTTATTACAATCGGCAATCGTTCAGCGACCTCAGGCCCTGATGGATTATACAGGATCACGAAATTAACTCCTGGTATCTATCCTGTGGCTTGCACAGCCTTACGTTATTATCAGCAGAATATAATAGACACTCTGGTGTTTCAGCAGGCCACCATTCAGGATTTTTATTTGCATACTATTCCGGCCCGTTTAAACGGTGTTGTAACAAATGCTGCTAACGGGAATCCCATCATTGGAGCCCTTGTATATACCAACTGGTCATGCGGGAATCTCATAGCTTTCACAACAGCCGGGGGGAATTTTGAAATTCCTCCATCCGATTGTGCCGGTTATGTTACCCTGAATGTATTGAAAGATGGATATGATACCTACCAGTCAGCACCGGTTCTTGTTCAGTTTGACAGTACAACCACGGTTGCCATACAGATGCTGGAGAATCTGAATCCTCCTGCTTTTATGTCGGCAGAATTGAATTCTCAGCAAAATGCCGTCAATCTGACCTGGGGTGTACCCAAAGGTTTTTATGAAATCATTTATGATGATGGGGTTGAAGATAATTTTGCAGTATGGCCTGCATCCGGGAATATGCATGCCGTTAAATTTACGCCTCAGGGATACCCTGCCTGGGTAGGGGGCGGAAGATTGAATATCGGTGATTATTCCGATTATCCGAATTATGCCGGAATGCTGGATCCATTTGTCGTTGGGGTGTTTGATGACTCAGGGCCTAACGGAACACCAGGGGTAATGATATCTTCTGATACAGTTTCTGACGTTTATCCCGGCACCTGGAATTATCTGGATTTTCCATGGGCTCAGATAAACAGCGGAAGTTTTTACCTGGTCATGATCCAGGGCGGGACGCCCCCTCATGCAGCCGGTATCGCCATTGATGCAAGCGCCAATCAGTTCCGCAGCTATTCACGGAATGTTTCAGGAGGCGGGTCATGGGTCCCGGCTGCAGGTAATTATATGCTGCGAGCTATTGTTTATGGTACAGGCGGCCCATTGAAAGTTGAGGGTGGGAACTCTCAGGCACCTGTCACAGCAGGTGCAGTGCCTGGACTAACATACAGTCAATCACCCTTAACCCGTTCGGGAGTTGAGGGTCATGGAAAATTCAAAGCTCCCAGCGGAACTTTCGCAAAATCAAACCGGGCTTTACCGGAAGCAGCCTTAACTCAAGCCGGAATATCTTCCCCGGGGAACGGGCCGGCGACCGGAGGAGGGACATTGCAATATAAGCTATTCCGACTTAAACAGGGCCAGGAAAATGCCGAATCGCTCTGGACCGATTTAGGGATCACTACCCAGGTTTCAAAAGACGATTCTGCCTGGCCTT
Organism: uncultured Bacteroidales bacterium; assembly: GCA_903837605.1. Classification (GTDB taxonomy): domain Bacteria; phylum Bacteroidota; class Bacteroidia; order Bacteroidales; family FEN-979; genus CAIRDP01. Next base: position 14,123 of record CAILVF010000061.1, read on the forward strand.
CTTTACCTGATGGCCCATATCGCTGGGCCGTTAAAACAATATTTGCAGGGAACCGTTATTCCACTCCCACATTATCCAATTTCGTTGGAAAGAACTGGACCACCCGGGTGACAGTAGATGTATCAACCGCTTGTAGCGACCTGCCCAAAACGGGGACACTGGTAACCCTGGATCAGCCTCCGGTTTCAACCCGAAGTGCAGTCCTGGATACATCGGGCATTGCAGTTTTTCAGGATGTTTGGAAAGGGAATACTGCCATAACGATTATACACCCAGGCGCTGAACCCTATATACATGATACACTGCTGATGGATACTCTGGCAATAAACTTTACATTATATGAAATGAAACCCGCTCCAACTACCCTTACTGTAAATGACCGCAGCCTGGCTCTTACCTGGAATGCGGTAAAGCTGGGTGGCCTCATTTTTAACGAGGACTGGGCAAGTGCCGGTTTCACAGCAAATGGGTGGAGCAATCCGAGTGGTAAGTGGACAGTCCCTTCAACGGTTGGCAATCCTGCACCATGTGCACAATTATACTGGGCCGATGTACCTAATTATGATTACAGCCTTATCAGTAAGACATTTACCGGAAACACCCTGGCCAATTTGGCGCTTCAATATGATATTTTTCTGAGTGATTACGCAAGTGATGGAAATGAGATGCTGGATGTTGAAATTCAGCATGGAAGCGGTTCATGGGTCAACCTTGCGCATTATGTGAACCTGGGGTCAATCCAGTGGACCAATCAGATAATTGATATCTCGGCATACACCAACACTACTTTTAGAATCCGCTATCACGCCCATGGCGCAAACTTATTCAATATCAATTTTTGGAATATTGATAACATAAAATTAATCAGCTCAACTGATTCTGTAACGCCTTTGGCATGCTTCCTGGGGTATAAGGTTTTCCTGAATGGTGTTCTGAACGGCACCACTATGGATACAACATATTCCATACCTATTGGTGATGTTCAATATGGTACAACTTACGATGCTTGTGTAAAAGCGGCATATACCAATGGTATGACTCCATCGATATGCAAGACGTTCACTGCGAGGTTCCTTTGTCCCCCCACCGAACTCGCAGGTACTGCGGTCGACAGTGTAGCTCATCTCACCTGGCTGGCTCCGAATTGTATCTTTGGCCACCTGGTTGACTATATTCTTGACCAGGGAATGTTAACCTATGGTTATTCATGCAGCGGTTCTCCTGTTATTGAAGGATTTGGTAACTATTTCCCCATTGCTGCAGGGATATCTGGAAGAATCAAGTCTTTCGACATTTATACTTTCGCAACGGTAAATATGAACGGGGCTGTTACCTATCAGATGGATATGTATGACCTCTCGGGTAACCTCCTGGGTACTTCAGCCCCGTTTGTTCCGGCAGGGTCAGTTGCCGGAGGCAGCGGATGGAATACCGTTACCATGCCTGATGTCCCTTTTAACGGGCCATTCTATGGATGTTTCAGATACAATCTCACCAATTCCAGCTGGTCCGGATGTGCTTTAGCTTATGATACAATGTATTCAATTCATCATAATAATGTTGGCGGATATTTTGAGGGGAGCCCCTGGTATTGGAGTTTGAATTCAGCCTCAGGCGGTAAAAAAGGTGCGTTTGTTATCCGTGCTACTGCCGATGTAAATGATAAAAAGAAGGATATGTTAACCGGAGGCGATGCTCCTCAAGGTTCAGTGCTTACAAAACAGTTAGCGCAGGTGGTTAACAACTATCTCGATCCTAAAACCACAATGGCCCCTGCCAATGTTCCTCCTTTGCATAAGGGCTATACAATATGGCGCGACGGAAGCCAGATCGCTTATCTCCCCGATAACCTCATCCTTCAGTATGATGATCACACTCCTGAACCGGGAACTTTCTCTTATGAAGTTAAAGCTTTCTATGATGTTAGTCCGGTTGCGCCTTTGTTTGACAACTCATTGCCTGCAGGACCTGTAGATGTAAACATCAGTTATGGTTATCCTTTGCCTTTTATTGAACCCTGGGATATGGGTACTTTCAGTTACCAGAAGTGGGGACCGGTCGATCAGTGGTCAGTTACAAGCGGGACAGGTAATCCGGCGCCTTCGGCAGTCTTTATAAAAGCCACGGGAGTTACGCCTTATTCTTCAGCACTCATAAGCCCGTTCATCAATGCCACCGCATGGACCTGCGCTAAAATATGGTTTGATTTCGATTTTAAACGAATTTGCGACCTGACTTCTGATGAAAAATTATTTGCCGAGGTCTACTTTGATCATAGATGGATCAGGGTTGGAGAATTTGACAATGCCGGCACAGCCCAATGGGCATCAAAGCATCTTGATATTACCTTCGTGAAAAGTAATTTCTTCAGAGTGAGGTTCCTCGCTTCAGGAGATACCACAAACTCACTATTACAATGGTATGTGGATAATATTAATGTATATGGAACCTGTATACCACCAACTAAACTGGCAGGCGATACCACGAACACAAACAGCGTGAGTTTAAGTTGGGAGGCGCCGAACTGCCTGGGGGGACAACGTTTCCAAATCGTTCTGGATGACGGTGGTTGGGATAATGGATGGAGAGGCTATAGCAATATTCCTGTATGGTATGGTAACCTCTTTCAGTTAACCGCCGGCTCCACCGGATACCTTACATCATTTGATGTATACTTCCTTCAGTATTCAAATTCAATTGTGAAGACCATGACAATTGATGTATTTGACATTGCTGGCAAACTGCTTGGCTCTTCATCTCCTTTCTTAATGCATAATAGTGAATTCCAGAACGTAGAAGTTCCGATAATACCAATTACCGGTTCATTTTATGGAATGGTCCATTGGGATGCGTCCGCTTCGACCATTCCTTACAGCAATTACCTCGGACAGGATATGAATGGACCCTATGCTGTCTACGACCTGGGTGTACATTATGATGGAATGACTTTCCAAAGTATGGGAAATTTCAATGGCAATCCGGGTTCTTTCATGATAAGGGCAAACGGAGTAGCTAATTCAGGCAAGAGTAGGCAACCATTAAGCTTTATAGAAGGCAAATCACCTCTTCCTGCCGGCATACCGGGACCCGCTTCGTCTGATCAGAAGGTCAGCGGCAATGGGGATTCCCAAAGCCGGAACCCATTAGGGTTGACCTTCGCAAACAGCCCTGCAAGAACATCATTGACGGGTTATAACATCTACCGCACCGATGCAACAGGTCTCAGCCAGTTCACAAAGATCAATCAGAGCCTTGTTTACGATACGACCTACCTCGATGTAAATGTGCCGTATAATAACCCTGGTGCGACCTATAAATATTATGTCACTTTCAACCTCTTCGATCAGGCGGCAAATACCTATTTATGCGAATCTTCTTCCGATACAATCGAAATCGGGGTGTACCGGATCGGATACGTGATTAACGGCATCGTGAAATACAATAACAACAACAATAACCCTTTATACAATATACACCTGTACTTGCTGGAAGGAGATAATGTCGTTGATTCAGTTACTACCGACGCCAACGGCCATTTTGCCTTCCTGCCACATCCTAACGGAACCTATAATATTACTTTTTATTCCAATGGAAACTGGGGAGGGGTAAATGGTACCGATGCAATCAAGATCCAGCGGCACTTTGCAGGCATTGAGAGTATAACCGAACCGGTAAGACTGCAGGCAGCAGATGTGAATTTGTCCAATTCAATCAATGCAACCGATGCAATTAAAGTAAAACGCAGATTTGCCGGACTGGATGATTCGTTCGCCAGGGGAGACTGGACCTTCGCCAAACCAATAACAGGAGGAGATACAGTTACCCTTAACGGGGTCTCGGTAACCCAGGATTTTTACGGCCTCTGTGTCGGGGATGTGAACGGATCACATGTCCCGGTAGCCCCATACAAATCCTCAGCCTCAGTTATTTCATTGATTGCCGCCGGGGAACTCGGGGTTAGACCGGGAGAGATCATAACAATCCCGATACGGATTGCCCGGAACCTGCAACTTGGAGCTGTTTCAATGGTTGTAAAGTATCCTGCAGAATTACTTGAGGTGAAAAATGTATCCATACCCGCCTCAGGACTCATTTATAATATAACAGGAGATGAGATCCGTTTGGTTTGGTCTGAGCTGCAGCCTATCAACCTCAATACAGGAGATGTAATCCTTACACTGGAATGTAAAGTTAAAGATACGTTTGTTCCCGGAAAAACTGCCATGCTTGAGCTGACTGATGAATCAGAACTGGCCGATGCCGGAGGTATCCCGATCCCGAAGGTTGACTTAATCACTCCGTTGCTTAAATCTTCTGATAAACCTGGTAGCTCCGGAGCCGATATTCTTGAAAGCCTGATGGTATTCCCTAATCCAACTGACAAACTGTTTAATCTTGGGTTTACCCTGAATGAATCAGCAGCGATTAAAATTGAGTTGCTTTCAATTTACGGGCAATTATTGCAAACAAATGATTATCAAGAAAATGATCCTGGTAACTGTTTGCACCAGATTGACGTTTCATATTTGAGCCAGGGGGTTTATTTTATAAATGTCAAGGCCGAGGGTAAAAATTCAGTTTATTCAAAAACTTTCAGGGTCATAATAAAAAAATAAATTTTATTGTAATTGTTATGATTTAAATTTTATATAATTTAGCTTTCGATTATTAATATAGAGATTTTTTGCGTTCATTTGTGATTTGCTTACGATAATTTTCGAAAAGCATACGATGAATAATTGTTGTTTTTTTAACTTTATATTGTAATAATTTTATCGGCCTTATACATTTTGACAAATATTTGCTTAACTTGACCCACTATTTCAGGAAAAGATAAACCATGTATAAATCAATATCACGAACCAAAAATTGAAAATATGAAAAGTAGAAATTTACTAATGTTCACCGGAGCATTGATTCTGGCCATGTTTATAAACCTGATGCCTGCAATAGGCCGGGATGCGCCAATCACTACGATCGGAAATGCAACCCCATGCCCGGGATCTGCAACTACTCTTGCAGTAACGGTAACCAATTTCAGCCAGATTACGGCGGTTTCTTTGCGTATCGATTATAACCCTGCACTGTTGACCTGGGTTAGCGCCACAAACCTTAACGCTACGCTTACCGGCATGATCGTCAATGAGACCACGGTGTCGCCAACCTTGCATAAAATTATCTTTGTTTGGTCGGATATTAATCCTACGAACCTCACCAATGGTTCAAAACTGGCGGACCTTAATTTTACTTTTATTTCAGGATCGGGATCTGTTGCTTTTAACAATACTTCTTCCGGCGGATCGGATTGTGAATATGGCGATGAAAACGGGAACCCCATGAATGACATGCCCACTGCCAGTTTCTATTTTAACTCCACCATTACCGACGCCGGGGTTGGAGCAGCAGGTGCTATTGCCGGAACAAACACTGTTTGCCAGAGCACAAACGCAGTAGCATATTCTGTTGCTGCAATCACAAATGCTACAGGTTATGCCTGGACGGTTCCTACAGGAGCCACCATTGCTTCAGGTTCAAACACAAATGCCATCACGGTTAATTATGGCGCTACTGCTGTTTCAGGAAATGTTACTGTTCATGGAACAAATGCCTGCTCAACACCGGGAACAACATCTACCTACGCAGTTACTGTCAATGCAAGACCTACTCCTACCATCGGTGGGTTAGGTGCTGTTTGCGTTGGTACTACAGGGGTTGTTTACACTACGGAAGCCGGGATGAGCGGATATGTCTGGTCTGTCCCCACAGGTGGAACTATCACTGCCGGCCAGGGCACAAATGCAGCCACAGTAACATGGACAACGTCTGGGGCCCAGACTATTACTGTTACCTATACAGGGGTAAATACTTGCGCTGCCTTAACTCCGACTGTTAAAAATGTCACGGTCAATCCTTTACCTGTTCCTACAATTACAGGGCCCGCAGTTTGCGGAGTGGGGACCACGGGTAATGTTTACACAACTCAGGCCGGGATGACGAATTATATATGGGTTGTTTCTGGCGGCGGTACAGTAACCTCAGGTGGAACATTAACAGACAATACTGTCACTATTACCTGGACTGTTGCCACTCCTCAGTCGGTATCAGTTACTTATACCAACGGAAATGGCTGCGTACCGTTAACTCCGACAGTATATCCTGTCAGTGTTATCACACTGCCCGGGCCAGCAGGTCCCATAACAGGAACCACACCTGTTTGCCAGAATACCAACGGTGTAGCATATTCTGTTGCTGCTATTGTAAATGCTTCAGGTTATGTATGGACTCTTCCCACCGGGGCAACAATTGCAACCGGCGCCAACACCAATGCAATCACTGTCAATTATTCTCCTACCGCTGTCAGCGGATCAATGTCGGTACATGGTACCAACGTTTCCGGTAGCGGTAGTGAATCACCGTTATATGCAGTAACAGTTAATCCTTCGCCTACGCCAACTATTACAGGTCCTGCAACAGTTTGTGCCGGTAGTGCCGGAAATGTTTACACCACACAAGCCGCAATGACCAATTATGTATGGGTTGTTTCAGCCGGCGGTACTGTTACAGCAGGTGGAACAGGAACAAGTAATACAGTTACAGTGACCTGGACCACAGCCGGTGCTAAAACTGTTACCGTTAATTATACCAACGCCACAGGATGTTCAGCTTCGGTACCTACTACCTATCCCGTTACTGTTAATCCTTCACCGTCACCGACTATTTCTGGTCCGGCCCAGGTTTGCAGCGGTGTTGCAGGAAACGTTTATACCTCTGAAGCAGGCATGACCAATTATGTATGGACTGTTTCTGCAGGCGGTACTATCACAGCAGGCGGAACAGCAACAAGCAATACGGTAACTGTTACCTGGACCACTGCAGGTGCCAAAACCGTTTCTGTAAACTACAATAATGCTTCAGGTTGCGCTGCACTTGTACCGGTAGTATATAATGTCACAGTCAATCCTTCTCCCACACCCACTATCACAGGACAAAATGTGCTCTGCGTGAACTCGGGATTTTTTAACTATTCAACACAAACCGGAATGACCGGGTATGTATGGACGATAACTTCAGGCGGCACTATTACAGCAGGCCAGGGAACAAGCGCAATCCAGGTGGTATGGAATACCCCGGGAGCTCAAACACTCACCGTAAACTATTCCAATGCATCCTCCTGTTCAGGTCTTGTACCAGGTTCATTAGCCGTTACTGTTAACCCGCTTCCGGGTGCTGCTGGTACTATCAGCGGACCTGCAGAAGTTTGCGCAGGTACAACCCAGACCTATTCGATACCGGCCGTTGCCAATGCCGTTACCTATGTTTGGTCAGTTCCCGCCGGAGCAACAATAACAGGTGGATTGGAAACAAACAGCATCACAGTGAGTTTCTCTGCAGGTGCAGTATCAGGAAATATCAGCGTATATGCTAATAACCTTTGCGGAAGCGGCACCACATCAACTACGGCTGTGACAATTCGCTTTATGCCTGAAGATGCAGGCCCAATAACCGGTCCTGCCCTCGTTTGCCAGGGTGCAATGGATGTTCCTTTCTCTGTACTACCTATCAGGAACGCTACAAGTTATACATGGAACCTGCCAGCAGGTGCAACTTTTGCTTCAGGAGCAGGAACTAACTCAATTACCATTAACCTCAGCGATGCCATGATAACAGGTACAATCTCTGTTTATGGGACCAGCCTCTGCGGAAACGGAACAGTATCCCCTGATTACGAAATCGTAACCAGTCCGAACCCCGCACAGCCTGCTGTGACATTATATGGTACCGACTCATTAGTTTCAAGTGCCCCTGATGGAAATCAGTGGTATGAAGTTACACTGGGCCTGATACCCGGGGCAACACATCAGTATTACATTGTGCCCGCAACCGGAACATATTATGTTGTCGCTACTGTCAACGGCTGTTCATCCATCGCCTCATGGCCAATGTATGTACCCATCTGGCCTGTTGGTGTTGGTGAAGTAACTGAAGGCGGAATGGCTATCTATCCTAACCCGAATAACGGTGAATTTACACTGGCCCTGTCTTCAAAGACTGAACAGAAATATGATGTACGGGTAATCAATACACTTGGTGTTGAAGTATATCGCCTGAATAACCTGGTTGTAAAAGGACAATTGTTAAAAACATTAGACATCCGTCCTTTGACAAATGGGGTTTATACTGTAATCCTTGTCGGTAAAGACAATAAAATTACCGGGCGGATTATCGTCAAGTAAGCGCTGTTCATTCAGCTTGATTTAATAAAAAAAGAGGCTGCCCCGAAAAGGGCAGCCTCTTTTTTTATCAGGCCTTTCTCAGTGTAAACCCGAACGTAGTTCCTAACCCAACCGTGCTTCTCACATTGATTGTTTGCTGATGGGCTTCAATGATGTGTTTGACGATTGCCAGGCCCAGGCCTTTACCCTTATTGGAGGCTTCACGGCCCCGTGAAGTGCGGTAAAAGCGTTCAAACACCCTGGGAAGGTCGTCCTGGTCTATGCCAATGCCGTTATCGGTGATTTCAACAAGTATGTTCTCATCCATATCAAAGAAGCTGATCTTTGTGCGGCCGTTCTGACCGGGGCTGTAACGAATGGAATTGTCGATGATGTTGGTGAGGACCTGGCGGATCCTGTCACGGTCGGCATGAACCCAAACAGGCTTATCAGGCCGGTTTATAATAAGCTGTACTTCTTTGTCATGCGCCTTCATCTCAAGCATCTCAACTATTTCATGAGTAACAGCGACTATATCAAAACGCACTTTATTCAGGTACATCTGTCCTGACTCAAGCTGGGAGATCTCTCCAAGATCTTCAACGATTTTAATCAGCCTTTCCACGCTTATTTCCGTTCTCCTCAGGTACTCCTTATTTATACTGGGATCATCCAATCCGCCTTCCAGTAAAGTGGAAACATATCCCTGGACATTGAACAAAGGGGTTTTCAATTCATGCGAAACATTGCCGATAAAATCTTTGCGGTATTCCTCAAGCTGTTTCAGGCGTTCGATCTCCTTTTGTTTTTCCTCTCCCCAATGAGCCACCTCCTGTTCAACATTGTCAAGGATATTCCGGTTTGAACGGATCCCCTGTTGCCTGGTTTTCTGAGTCTTTATACTGTAGATCGACTTATAGATGAGGCGGATCCTTGAATAGATGAATTTATCGACAGTATACCGGAAGAAAAAGTAGGTCCCGGCAAACAGCAATCCGCCGGTTACGAAAAGCATGCCATACATCGCAAACCCTTGCAGTGATTCAGGATGCAGGATGCAGGTTGATGTAAAAAACAGTATAATATACCCGGCAGTTACAGCCGAAGCATTCAACAGAGCCACTATACGGGGGTCATGGAATTTCATTCCTCATCATATTTATAACCGACTCCTTTAATGGTTTTAATTCGGTCGGTTCCCACTTTTTCGCGTATCCTCCTGATATGCACGTCAATGGTACGGTCGCCCACGATCACATTCTCTCCCCATAACCTGGTGAAGATGTCTTCACGGGTAAATACCTTATTGGGCTTGGAAACGAGAAGCTGAAGTATCTCGAATTCTTTCCGGGCCAGGATGATCTCCTCATCGTTCTTCATCACCCTGTATTTCTCCTGGTCTACGGTGAATTCCTTTGTTACAATCATTCCCGAGATCTCAGGAACATGCCTGAATCTGCGCAGCAATGCCTGTATACGGCTGATCAGGACTTTCGGTTTGATCGGTTTGGTAATATAATCGTCGGCCCCGGCTTCGAAACCTGCAATCTGGGAATAATCCTCTCCCCGGGCTGTCAGAAAAATTATCAGCGAATCCTGCATCCCGGGCATCTTGCGCAGCTGGTTGCAGGTTTCAATACCATCAAGCCCCGGCATCATAATATCCAGGATGACCAGGTGGGGCTTATGTTCAGAAGCCTGTTCGAGCGCTTTCTGCCCGTTTCTTGCCTTAAGTATCCTGAAACCCTCTTTTTCAAGGTTATACCCCAGGAATTCGAGGATGTCGGCTTCGTCATCCACCAGCAGAATAATGGTATCTTTGTTTTCCATAAAGGAATACCCATTGATCCAACAAATTTAAGAAATTAGCGTTACATCCTGGTAAATCGCAGCGATCATGCAAAGAACCTTACTCTTGATTCTTTTTATATTACCCCTGATGGGTTATTCCCAGAAGTTCAACGGGGGCATACTTGCCGGGGGAAATGTAAGCCAGGTTGACGGCGATACCTACGAGGGATACCATAAGTTCGGATACCAGGCAGGAGCCTATGTTTACCTCAGGGTCTCCCCTCATTCATCTTTCCAGATGGAGATGGAATATTTTCAGAAAGGCAGCCGGAGGGCTTCCAACCCCGACAGCGGGGCAGGGGACCATTCATATCTTCTGAGGATACATTACCTTGAAATCCCTGTCTTGTACCAGTATACCTTCGCCAAACGTTTCCAGGCCGAAGCCGGGCCTGCAATCGATGTTTTACTGGGGTCACTTGAAGAAACTGATGGCCTGCCCACGACAAACAAGGTCGCGTTGCGGCCTATTACACTAAGCGGGATACTTGGTTTCAGCTGCTATTTATCACACCATCTCAAAGCCGGGTTCAGGTTCAATTACTCCCTGCTTTCAATACGCGTGCCGGCAGATCCTGAGCCCCCTGGTTACAGGCATATCCTTTTTGAGACCGGGCAGTATAATAATGTATTATCTTTGACCCTCTCCTGGGATTTCAAAAAGTTTGAATATTAACTATATATAACAGGACCGGGCTTTGAACACTAAACTGATCATAGGTATAACAGGGGCTTCCGGTTCCATATACGGGAAGCTTCTTCTCGAAAAGCTGGTCGGGCTGAGCGGGCAGCTGAAAGATGTTTCGGTAGTGTTTTCAAACAACGCAAGGAAGGTATGGGAGTATGAGCTTGGGCCGATTGAACTTGCATCCCTGCCGTTCACTATTTATAACCCCAATGATTTCTTCGCACCCATGGCCTCGGGTTCCGCAGCTTACACTGCCATGATCATCTGTCCCTGCTCCATGGGAACCCTCGGCCGCATTGCATCAGGAGTATCCGACGACCTCATGACCCGGGCCGCGGATGTTATTTTAAAAGAAAAAAGAAAGCTTGTCCTCGTTCCGCGTGAGGCCCCGTACAACCTCATCCACCTGAACAATATGAAACTCCTTGCCGAAGCAGGTGCCATCATTTGCCCGGCTTCACCATCTTTTTACTCAAAGCCGGCTACTATCAATGAAGTTGTCATGACAGTCGTTGACAGGGCGTTGACGCTTGCCGGACTGGAGGTGGACAGCTATCGATGGGGAACCTAGAATAAAGAACCGTTCGCCACATTCCTCACATTCCTCATCAGCCATTCATATCCTTTTTCCCCTATTGATGAGCCGGTAAAAAGTTCTTTAAACTTTTCTTCCGTAAGGTTTATCCAGTCATTCCGCCTCATCCTTTTCAGGGCTTCTGAAGGATGGAAATGAGCCTCGGTTGTGGGTTTGGCAAAGCGGTTAAACGGGCATACATCCTGGCAGATATCGCAGCCGAAGATCCTTTTACCCAGTTTTGACCGCACATCATCGGGCATGTCTGCGTCTTTCACAAGAGTGCAGTAGGATATGCACCTGCTGATTTTGAGCTGGTAAGGCCTGTCGATAGCCCCTGTAGGGCAGGCCTCCATGCATCTTTTGCAGTTTCCGCAATGGTCTGTTTCGGGCTCGTCGGGTTCAACCTCAAGTGTGGAGAATATGATACCGATAAAAAAGAAAGAACCCATGGAGGAATTTATAACAATGGTATGTTTCCCCTGCCAGCCCGTACCGCATCTCTGGGCCCAGGCCTTTTCAAGCACCGGTCCGGAATCAACGAAGACCCTGCTTGTATTTCCCGCCCCGCCGATCGAATCAACGAAGCCTGCAAGCTGGCTCAGTTTTGGTTTTATAAAGGGCGGATAGCGTTTCCCGTAGGCATACCTTGAAATAATAAAATTGTCTTCTTCGGGAATTAGCTGGGGTGGATTATAGTTCATGAGGACCGCGATCACGGTTTTCACTCCCTTGAGCAGGAGGGAAGCATCCAGCCGCTGTTCTGCATACCGTTCGAGATAACCCATGGTAGCCTGGCGGTGTTCGCCGAGGAATCCGTCGTAAAATTCCTTCAGGTTATCGATTGGAACTGCCGGTGCAAAGCCGCAGGCATCGAATCCAAGTTCCAGGGCTTTCTTACGGATTTGTTCTTTCATATAGCTTTATTGAAAAATCCATAAAGTAATAATGATTAGAACAGCGATCCCGGCGCCACCCCCCTGATCTTCCCAAGGTGCTTGTATGCCAGCTCCGTTGCTTCCCTGCCACGGGGGGTTCTCATGAGGTATCCTTCCTGGATCAGGAAAGGCTCATACACTTCTTCAATTGTGCCAGAATCTTCCGAAACAGCTGTCGCTATGGTAGTAAGCCCTACAGGACCACCCCTGAACTTGTCAATAATTGTTGCAAGGATCTTATTATCCATCTCATCGAGCCCATGCTTGTCAACATTGAGCGCTTTAAGGGCATACTGGCTGATCTCGAGGCCTATCTTTCCGTCGCCTTTGATCTGGGCGAAGTCACGGACCCTCCTTAAAAGAAGGTTGGCTATTCGGGGAGTCCCCCTGCTTCGCCTTGCTATTTCGGCGGATGCGGCCTGGTCAATGGGAACTTTTAAAATCTCCGCCGAACGTTTGACAATAATATCGAGGGTCTCCGACCTGTAATAAGAAAGTCGGGAATGTATGCCGAAACGTGAACGCATGGGAGCCGAAAGAAGCCCCGAACGTGTTGTGGCGCCTATGAGAGTAAACGGGTTGAGCTTGATCTGGACCGAACGTGCATTTGGACCGGTCTCGATCAATATATCGATCTTGAAATCCTCCATGGCCGAATACAGGTATTCTTCAACGACATGCGACAAGCGGTGGATCTCATCGATGAACAGAACATCATGCTCTTCAAGGTTGGTAAGCAGTCCAGCGAGGTCGCCTGGCTTGTCAATGACAGGGCCTGAGGTTACTTTTATATTGACGCCCAGTTCGTTGGCTATTATAAATGCAAGAGTGGTCTTCCCCAATCCCGGCGGACCATGAAGCAAAACATGATCCAGTGATTCATTTCTCTGCTTTGCAGCCTGAACAAAAATCTTCAGGTTTTCAACAATAGATTCCTGCCCTGAAAATTCAAAAAAACCCGAAGGGCGCAATACCGCTTCGATCTCCTTCTCAATAGGACTCAGGTCGCGTGAGCTGGGGTCAAGATTTTCGTTCATCCACACAAAAGTAAAAAAAACACCGCTGTCATTTCATGAATATTTTTATTACTTTTACCTTATTAATCCCTAACTCCGCTTGTATGCAGCCAATTGTTGTAGCGGTTGACTTTTCTACTTCCTCAATTCACGCTATTGAGTACGCAATCCCGCTTGCAAATAAACTGAAGTGTGACATCATCCTGGTCTGGGTTGACAAAATCAGCTCAAATGAATCTCTTTACCCCGATACTTCCTATCAAAACCGGAATGAAGCCAAAAAACGTTTCGATGAGATCATCCTGCAATTCGGGAAAAAAATGAACAAGGGCTTGAAAATGGAGTTCAAACTAAGGAAAGGCAAAGTCTTTCATGAAGTTGATACCCTGGCTAAAAGCCTTGGCGCTTTGCTTGTGATCACGGGAACTCACGGTGTAAGCGGATTTGAGGAATTCTGGATAGGCAGTAATGCATTCCGCATCGTCACCTATGCATCAAGCCCTGTTATTACGGTGAGGCATGATTTTGAAATCAAGAAAAGTATGGAACGGATCGTAGTGCCTGTTGACGGCTCTTCAGAGACCATACAAAAGCTGCCGTTTGTTGCACGCCTGGCCAAACTGTTCAAGTCGGAAGTGCATGTTGTGGCAACGCATTCCAGTCATCTGAATTCAATCCAGAGAATTGCAGAAAAATACCTGCAGATGTCGGTCGCCTATTTTCAGGCAAACGATATCCATTGCGTTCAGGACAGCATGGTGTCGAATGATGTCACCAAAGCTCTTTTACAGTATGCCGTGAATGTGAAGGCCGATCTCATCGCCATCATGACGGAACAGGAAACCCCTGTCAACATCCTGCTTGGGGCCCAGGCACAACAAATGATCAACCAGTCATCGATACCAATACTCAGTGTACATCCCCAGGAACATTTTTGCCTGAAATAAAATGAACCGACTCTTCGTTATACTTGCAATTCTTTTTATTTCTGCCGGATGGCGGAGCGGGTTTGCCCAGGAGGTGCGTAAGGACAGCGGGGCAGTGACAATCTACCAGGATAAACTGCTTGACGAACTTATTCTAAAGCAGGTAAAATTAAATGAAGCAGGCGATAGCCAGGAAGGATACAGGATACAGATTTTCTCCGATTCAGGTAACAACTCCAAAACCAAAGCTCAATCGGCTATGGACGAATTTCTTGCAAAACACCCTGAGGTTAAAGCGTACCTGGTATTTAAATCCCCGAATTACAAAGTCAAGATCGGTGATTTCAGAAGCAAACTTGATGCCATAAGGTATCTTACAGAGATTACAGCAGATTTTCCGAATGCCTTTATTATATCAGACCTGATCAATATACCCCAAGTCGAACCTTAAACCGGAAATTATGCACAGGATTGTCGTAGCTATTGATTTTTCAGATTGTTCCCTGAACGCTTTTTTACATGCCTTGTCAATTTCCCAGAATTCAAGGAGTGAAATGCTCCTTGTATGGGTAAGTAAAGCCGCCGGTCAAACCGATAAATTCGGTGAAGTAACCAAAGACGAATCGAAAAAGGTTGAAAAGGAATTTGAACAACTGATTGAAAAGTATCAGCCGGAACTCACAGGCAGCAAGATTACTTATAAAATCAGGACCGGGAAGGTGTATACCGAGATTGCCGAGGAGGCAAGGACCAGTAAAGCTTTTATGGTGGTATGCGGGACCCATGGCGCATCGGGTTTCGAAAAATTCTGGATAGGGAGCAATGCAAACCGCATTGTTTCGGCCTGTACCTGCCCTGTGATCACAATCAGGGGAGGTATCAGTATAAGCCGGCCACTGAAAAAAATAGTTTTGTCGATTGACTCTACCCAGGAAACAAGACAGAAAGCATCCTTCACAGCCATGCTTGCCAAATCACATGATGCGGAAGTCGATATTTTAAAGCTTTACAGTACCAAGACAAAAGCCGTACGACAGAATGTCGACTTATATGCGTCGCAGGTGGAAAGGTTCTTTATCCAGGAGGGAGTGAAGTATATCACAACATCCGAAGAAACCGAAAATGTCCCTGAAACCATCATCAGGTATGGAAAAAAGATCGATGCAAACCTGATCTCGATAATGACGGAACAGGAATCCTCGGCTTCCACGCTCTGGTTAGGACCTTATGCCCAGCAAATTGTCAACCAGTCTCCGATTCCCGTCCTGAGTGTTCACTCTAAGGATGTTTATACAGGACTGGGATTCTGAAACCAGGATCCGGGCTTTTATTATCCCGCATCCCGCATCCTAATATCTATCGAGGCAATTCAGATCTTTAAAGGCAACTTTCAGGCGCTCGACCATTGAGGCCTGGCCACTGCGCAGCCATACCCTCGGATCGTAAAATTTCTTGTTCGGTTTGTCTTCCCCCTCGGGATTACCAATCTGGCCCTGAAGGTAGCCTTCATTCTTTTTATAGAATTTAAGAACACCTTCCCAAAAAGCCCATTGGGTATCGGTGTCAATGTTCATTTTAACAACACCGTAACCGATAGCTTCTGCGATCTTCTCAGGTTCAGAACCTGATCCGCCGTGAAATACAAAGTTCACCGGATTTGGCCCGGTGTTGAACTTCTCCTGTATATAAACCTGGGAGTTATGAAGGATCACAGGCTCGAGCTTTACATTGCCCGGTTTGTAAACCCCGTGCACATTCCCGAATGAAGCGGCAATGGTAAAATTGTCGCTGATGCTTTTCAGTTGTTCATAGGCGTAAGCAACATGTTCGGGTTGGGTGTACAGCCTTGAACTGTCAATACTGGTATTGTCAACCCCGTCTTCTTCACCCCCGGTCACACCGAGTTCGATCTCAAGGGTCATTCCCATCCTGCTCATTCTTTCAAGGTATCGTTTGCAGATATCGATGTTCTCATGCAGGGGCTCTTCCGAAAGGTCAAGCATATGCGAGCTGAAAAGCGGTTTGCCATGCACTTTGTAATATTTTTCACCTGCATCGAGCAGGCCGTCAATCCATGGCAGGAGCTTCTTTGCAGCATGGTCGGTATGTATGATAACGGGAATACCATACATATCGGCTACGGTATGTATATGCTGTGCCCCCGAGATACTGCCACGGATGGCAACTGATTCATTTTCGTTCTTAAGCCCTTTACCGGCAAAAAACACACCGCCTCCGTTTGAAAACTGTATGATTATAGGAGAATTCACTGTCTTTGCAGCTTCAAGAACAGCATTGACTGAATCTGTCCCGATAACGTTGACTGCAGGAATTGCAAATTTGTTGGCTTTGGCAATACGGAATATTTCCTTCACGGCATCACCTGTGGCAACACCGGGTTTTACTTTATCGAAGATTTTCTCTGACATATGATTGATATTTATGGTTTTGCTTTTACCGCAGCTCCAATTCTCATTTGGCCCCGGGACCTCAAAATTAGCAAATAAACAGCATATATTAAATAAACCGGTATTTCCTTGACATATGCTCTTTATTTTTATATCTTTGAAAATCAGGAAACTAAATACCTACATAAGATGAAAACAATTCTTTCAGGGATTATTGCGCTGATAATTCCATTATGCATGTTTGCCCAAACTTCAAAAGATGCACAGGACCTCAACCTCGTCCGCCAGAAGATCACAAAAATCGAAAATGAGAATGCCCGGCTTAAAAACCAGCTGAACAATGTTCAGAAATCCATTGTCAAAATGAATGAAGCTGAGCTTAAAGAACAGCTGGACCTGGCTAAACATGATTCCCTGGCTAAAGCGAACCAGGATACTGTGAAAACATATTCGGCAAGGTTGTTGAAATTAGAAGAAAACATTGAAGAGATCGAACATGCATTAATGATGAGAAGCCTTGCTTTTGGTTTGATCATCCTCTTATTGATCATCCTGATAGCAATCAGGTGGTTCACCCACAGGGGGACCCACAGTAAAAACATGGATGAAGTCCTGGAGAAAATGAAAGCCCAGAGGGAAGAACGTGAAAGACGGATCGCGGAACTCAAAGCGATTCTTGATAAATCGGAAAGCGAAATGTCGGCCCTCAGGCAGGAAACAGGTGACCGGCTTGTTGCATTCAGTGATAACCTGGCACATGTTGACAGGAACCTCCAGACACTTTTAAATGAACGGTCCAATACACTTGAACAGCAGATCAGGGACGGACTTGCCAGGATAAAAAAAGATAATGAAGAAGGAAACAGGGAGTTCCTGAAGAAGATTGAAGATGTGCAGGCTCTTGCAGCTTCGAAGATCCATGAACTGGGGCAGAAAGTTGTTGATTCAGGGAAAAAAATTGACGATCAGATAGCCTCAGCCCATAAAAAAACCGATGAGCTGAAAACAGTCCTGGCTAAAGAGATTGAAGCTATACGTTCGAAGTTCGAATAAGCAAGAGCCATGAGCCATGTGGCATTAGCCATGAGGCATGAGCCAGAGCTTTGAACGGAACACGAATTTTTCTTACCTATGCTGTCATTCCGGCCCCGTAGTTCAATTGGATAGAATGGCAGATTCCGGTTCTGTTGGTTGAAGGTTCGAGTCCTTTCGGGGTCACCTGTTGAAAAAAAGCCTTGCATTCTTGTGATTTGCAGGGCTTTTTTCTTTGCCAAAGTCTTTCGGTGGAATGCCTGTCAGGATCTCATACGGCATGTAAGGCTGACTTGTCAATAGGTTTCAATGGCAGGGTGAAGAAAAATTCCGACCCGGCGCCAAACTTGCTGGTAACACCGATTTCGCCCTTGTGAGCTTCCACTATTTTTTTTACGATCAATAAACCCAGGCCTGTACTCTTTTCACCATTGGTAGAACGGGTAGAGGTTTTCTGGAAGGGTTTGAATAACTTCCCCAGCTCTTCTTGCTTTATTCCCTGGCCCTGGTCATTTACTGAAACTCTGACCTTTTGCGGGGAGGATTCTATACTGATGGTGATCTTCGATTTAGGGAAAGAATACTTTAAGGAATTCGTAAGTAAATTCGTAAGAACCTGTTCTATCTTGGGCCTGTCAATATAGATCTTCACCTTCTTGCCCGGGTTCTCAAATTTAACCTTTATGGACTTCGCCCTGGCAAACATTTCATTCATCCTGATTGTTTCGCCTATAACCTCGGTGAGATCCTGTTCCGAAAGGTTTAGTTCCAGTTTCCCCGATTCTATATTAGCAATATCGAGAAGATCATTGACAAGGCCCAGCATGAAACGCCCGGTCTTGTGAATACGTTGAAGAAGATCCTCCTGATCAGAAGGGTTTGTTATAATATCCTGGTCAAGCAGGAGTTCGGAATAACCGAGGATTACTCCAATCGGGCTCCGGAGGTCATGGGCAGCAATACCAAGGAACTGATCTTTAAGTTTATTCAGCCTGGCCAGTTCCCTGTTGTTCTTCGCCAGCTCACGTTGCATGTTGACCAGTTCATTGTTCAACCGGCTCAGCTCCTCATAAAATGAAACTCCCGGTTCCTCCCCGGCGCTATTCAGAAGCCTGGCATTCTCTTTCGAAATGGACCGGATAAGGTTTGTTTGTTCGTTATTGACCCTTGTTAATTCAGTAAATAGCAACTGTGCTCCATTTTTAGTTGTGGCAGCTGCAATACCAATACTGTCATCAAAGACTCCTCCGAAAAATGAGTATGTCTCGGGCCCCTTGCGGGTGGATACATTAATCTCCCAACCGATAGCTGTGCCTTTGAGTTTTAATTCGAGGAAGAAATTGAGCATTTTATCCAGGTCCCCTGTGACCACGGTCGAGAAAAGCATAGTTCCTTCAAGAGTAGACGACAGCACATTATCATCGTCTTGAAGTATCTGAATAACACGGCCATCCAGATTGCAGCGCAATGAAAAGTGCTTCCCGATTTTTTCCATTAGTTTATGCTGCTATTAATTTTTCGGCCAGGCTCACAGCTTCCAGAGCATCCAGGGCAAAGCCGTCGGCTCCCACATGTTCCCAAAGCCTATCTGCCACTTTAAACGGGTAGCCCCCGACAAGGATCTTTAATTCAGATGGAATTCCAGGGGCCGATCTGATATTTCTGATCATTTCTTCAACAGCGCTCACATGAAATGTCATGGTTGCAGATATCGCCAGCAACTGGGGCTTTATCTCACAAAGGAACTTTATCACTCCTTCAACAGGCATATTCGCCCCGAGATAATAAGTATCCCATCCTTCCATTTCAAAAAAATCAGTAACCATCCTGGCTCCTATCTCATGTAATTCTCCTGAAACACATGTAGTCACCATCTTCCTGTCTTTCTTTTCCCCTGTAAACAAATACGGATATAATTGTGACATGACCAACTGCGTGGCCCCTGTGCAAAAATGTTCCTGGGCCACGCTTATTTTATTGGTTTGCCAGAGACGACCGATTTCATACTGAACCGGTTGAAACACATCAAGATAAATCTCCCTGACCGTTGTCCCGGCCTCAACCTCACTGATGATCAGGGATAAAGCATCATTACGTTTACCGCGAAATAAGTAATCCATGTACTTACGTGCAACAGGGGTCAGGTGATTATCAGATGCAGGTATTGAAATTTTCTGTCCTTCTGATAAAACCACACTGATAGCCGATTCCATTAATGGGTTTATCAGCAGATTTTCCTCATCACTGCATGCTTCATTGATCCTGTTTTTAAGCAATTCAAGGCTTTCCTTTAAATCCTTCAAAGGAACTTTTTCAGAAGCAAGGAAAGTTTTAAGCCAGGAAATAAACTCCTCGAACAAAGCAGGTTGCCTGGCCCAGATTGCTTCTGCAAGGAAAGAAATGATCCAGGCAACGTCGTTTCTGTATTTGTTTTTTTGATTTTCATTATAGGCCTTGGCCATATCGGGCCGAAGTTTGAATTGATCCTCCAGAATAATTCCAGACAGGGATTCTTTAATTTTCAGAAGCTTGTCTTTTATGGCCTGATTTATTCCCATATTACATGGATTATCAACGGAAGTCTTAACAAATATAGTAAAACAAGATGAAAAAGCAAATTTTATCAGGGAAAGGAGAGAATTAACCGCTAAAACACTCAGGCTGGTCAACAAAAGCAACCAGGGGTCCCTGTTGTTTTACCAGACTAGTCAAGGTATACTCCGGTGCCAACGATAAGGACTTCCCCCCTTACAATCATTTTCTTGACATAGGAAGATTTGCGAACTGCTTTTGTCGTACCAGGTTTCGGCCACAGGTAATCGACCCATCCCTGCCCGTTTTCCAATGCGACTTTCACAATATCCTGAATGAAAAGCTTACCCGAGGCATCTTTCATGTCTTTCTGGTTTTTTCCCTCGAGAGATGGGTCGGCAGGGTTTACCAGGGTGTTGTAGAGGGAATCGAGCACAAACACATAGGTGTCTTTATATACAAATTCAGATGCAGTATCGCGGAGGATACGAAATGCGTCTTTTCCCATGGTCCTGATCAGGCTCATGGCGTCATTCACGGCATCTATTGCAAATTCTTTTTCCATGTGCATATCATACAGCCCTGAACCAACCGCGTAAATCGTGCCGGAAGGCGCTTTTGCAAGCTTTACATAGGTCGATTTCCAGGAAGGGCTGGTTTTACCGGGTTTCACCCATTCGTAATGGGTCCAGCCACATTGCCCCACACCCAGGGCTTTCCTGATAAACCACTGCACAATAGGTTTGCCGTTTACATCCTTGAGATCGTACTCGTTCTTTCCTGCCATGGAGGGGTCTTCGTGAACGAAGATATCTCCTTTTAGCCCGCAAACAAAAATGTAAGTCTCACCGCTCCTCCAGCGGCTGCCGTTATTCATGAATTCATGAAATGCATTTTCGCCTTTACGGCCAACTTCCGCAGCGGCGTCATTGACCAGGTTCACGAGGTTTATCGTTTCTTCAAATTTGTATTTGGAGGCCTGGGCGAATACTTTCCCGCTATTATTGCAAACCATTCCGGCAGTCAGCACGATCATGACTGCCTGAAACAACATGGTCGTTTTCAGTGACATTAATCTGGCTTTCATGACATGGGTATTTACCCTGTAAATATAAGAAAAACAGATGTGAAAGTCAAATTTTTGGGTACTTTAGCTGCCGGTTAAATTCATTAATTCTTACGATATGGATAATACAAAAATATTGCTTCCACGATATTTCAGGTATATCGGCATTATACTTACAATTGCAGGACTGGTATTCACAATCATCAGGTTCGGATACGGTATCAAGCCCAATTTCCTCGAAGCCAAAGTCTTTGTTGTTTATGCAGCTTATCTTCAGACCTCCGAATTCCGTGTGATCACAAACAACATCAGCGAGGAGATATGCGGCATCACACTGCTTCTGGGTTTGTTCTTCCTGGCATTTTCGAAGTTTAAGAACGAAACGGATAAGATCTGGGCTATGAGAACAAGAGCCTTTATATATTCTTTATATGCACATTCCGCCCTCCTTCTCTTTTGTCTTCTTTTCATTTACGGCTGGGGATTCCTGATGGTGATGACTGCTAACCTGTTCCTTTTCCTCATGCTTTATAACATATGGTTTTACATCCTGCTGTACAGGGCCTCAAGGCTGACTGAAGAGTAAAATTTGTACTTTCGCGATCTCCAATTTTTAATCTTATGAGAAAAATATATACTGCTCTCTGCCTGATGCTTATCATCCCGGCAGTGTGGGCAAAGCATGTACCTGTTGAGGATGCTGCTAAACTGGCCACGACTTTTTATCGCCTGAATAACCCCATGGGTGTTTCAGATCCCCGGCTGCTCTCCCAGGCCGTGAAGTCCTGGGAAAATGTTCCGGCATTTTATGTTTTCCGTTTTGTATCGGGAGGCTTCATACTTGTTGCAGCCGACGACGCATCCATCCCTGTTCTGGGTTATTCTTTCGAAGATGACATGCCCGATCAGGTTGACAATCCCGCTACAAAAGAATGGCTCGAAAATTATTGCAGGGAGATCAATTACATCATCACCAAAAATCTTGACAATACAGAAACCCTGAAACAATGGAAATCTATAGAGAACGGCCAGCCGTTGGCCGCAACTGCCGATGTTTCTCCGCTTTTAAATACCATATGGGACCAGGGCTGCTATTATAACGCCCAATGCCCTGCCGCTTCCGGCGGACAATGCGGGCATGTGTGGACCGGCTGTGTAGCGACAGCCATGGCGCAAATTATGAAGTACCATAATTACCCTCCACAGGGAGTAGGCCAGCATACATATATTTCTCCGAATTACGGGCAGCAATCGGCTGACTTTGAAAATACAACCTATAACTGGGCTGCCATGCCGAATTCGGTAGGCAGCAGCAATTCTGCCGTTGCCACCCTGATGTATCATGCCGGTGTATCTGTTGACATGAATTATGCAACAAGCGGTTCAGGCGCTTTCAGCGAGAATGTGCCCTTTGCTCTGCTTAATTATTTCAACTACAGCCCCGACATCGATATTAAATACAAGGAAAATTATGCTAATGTTGAGGATTTTATGGCTTTACTGAGGGCCGATCTTGACGCGTCTCTCCCTGTCTATTACAGCGGGTCAAATACAACCGAAGGACATGCCTGGGTATGCGACGGGTATCGTTTAAGCGACGAAAAATTCCATTTCAACTGGGGATGGTCAGGTTCATCCAACGGCTACTATGCCATAGGCAACCTGAACCCCGGGGGATATACTTTTAACCTCAACAATGCGGTCGTACTGCATATAAAGACATATAATCCCAATCTTATTGTGAGGATCAGCCACCCTGTCGACAGGGCCGTAATAGGCGTAGGCTACAGTGTGGATATTAAGGCCAAAGTGGTCAGGGGTTCAGCAAGCCTGGTCAAAATTTTCATAGACGGTATTGAAAAATTCTCCACCGCAGGCGATTCCATCTCGTATACATGGAACACTTCCGCCGCCGATCTCGGTTCGCACATCGTCAAAGCTCTTGCCATTAATGCCACCGATACCGTTTATTACAAGGAACTTGTGAACGTGGCCGAGTGGATCTCACAGGCCAGCGGGTTTACTGCTCCTTCGCGTGCGATCACATACCTGAGTGCCGTCGACAGCAATGTTGTATGGGGCATAGCTAATGATGCCAATAACCTTACCGGGGCCTGCTCCGATTTTACAAGAACCGTCAACGGGGGAAATACCTGGAATCCGGGTACCATAACCAATACGACGGGCCTGGCATCCGCCATGATTTTTGCATTTGATTCCAGCACGGCCTATGTTGCCATGTACAAAGTATCGGGCAGCAACCCAAGGGGTATTTATATGACTGCGGATGGAGGAGCTACCTGGGCCCGCCAGGCTACCGCTTCTTTCAGCAACACCTTATCCTTTCCGAATATTGTTCACTTCTTCAATCGTAATGATGGCATATGTATGGGTGACCCCATCAACGGGAAGTTCGAGATTTATACCACAACCAACGGTGGAACGAACTGGACCCTGATCCCGGGCTCGGGAAACCCCGGTCCGGTTAGCGGGGAAGCAGGAGTGGTAGGTTATTACTCTGCCGTTCATGACACCATATGGTTCGGAACCAGCAAGGGCAGGGTTTACAGGTCGGTAGATAAAGGAATCAGCTGGACGGTTTCTTCGGCCCCGGGAATGAATGCAGCCTATGTCAAACCCATGTTCAGGAATGGCAGCCATGGATTGTTGCAGGATGAAAGCTCCCAGCAGGGGCTTCTTTGCGAAACCTTCGACGGAGGAACAACATGGACCCAGGTAACTTATACAGGACCGAATTATTCAGGCGACATAGCTTATGTCCCCGGCACGGTAAACACATGGGTACGTTCGGGTTCCAGCGGAAGCCTGGGTTGTGCCTATTCATTTGACGGAGGCCATACCTGGAGCGATTTCGTGGGAACAACCGGGGCCCTCTACTACCAGATGGCATGGCTGAATAACCATTGCGGATGGTCAGGAGGAAAAAATGCCAATGCTGCCGAGAACGGGGCTTATAAATTTATCGGGCTTCTTCAGATGCCTCTGCCTCCTCCCAGGAATGTACAGGCAACAGCCAGCTCCCATAGTGTAGAGATTACCTGGGAAGTCCCTGATTATGATCCCACCCTCATGACTTTGGGGGGGTACAATGTATACAGGGACGGTACCAGGATCACTGGCTCACAGGTAGCAGGCCTTAACTATACCGATAATGGCGTGCTGAGCGGACAGCATACATACTGTGTTACCGCCCGGTACGATTTAGGGGAATCACCTGACAGCTGTGCGACGGTAGATGTTGCTGTTGGGGTTGGTTCTTCGGGATACCAGGCCTCATTGCAAGTCTACCCGAACCCTGCTCACGGAAGGATCTGGCTGAAAGCCTCCGGCTCTTCTGCAGAGATCACGATTTGCAACCAGACCGGGGCCTCCATGCCGGTTGAAAGCAAAGAAATCACTTCGGGACTTTTATCCGTCGATATCTCCCGATTCCCTGCCGGGGTTTACATTTTATCGGTAAGAAATTCACAGGGCATTTCAAGGACCAAACTTATAGTTTACTAGTCCCCCTGTTTGTTTGCGAGCCATCAGCCCGATCCAGGGCTGATGGCTCGCTTTTTTTTCCTGCGTGGTTGCAGGAACGCTATTGTCTTTGACTTGATCTGTCTGTCGAAAGCCAAAAAGTTACTGAGGCTCGTCTTTGAGATCCTCTTCCTTGGCACTCTTGATCTTATTCAGGATGTCTTTCGGGATCTCATCACTGTACTGGGTTTCATCAACATCTTCGTCCCCGCTTCCTTTACCGTATTTGAACCTGAGATTATCCATGGTCCCCAGGACCCTCATGTTGATCCCGATGATACCCAGGGGGGGGAGTCCCAGCCTGGCTTTTGCACTGAGACTGCCGTTGAAATTGGATTCCCCGGCGATCCTGAGCCTGAACCCGGAGATCTTCATTTTTGTTTTTTCCAGGGAGATCACATTGTTTTTAATGGTGGTCTTAAGGTCTACTTTCGAAAGATTGGGATCTTTTATTTTTTCTTTCTGCAGGTTCTTGCTCATATCGGTAAACAGCTTCAAGCCCATCACCTTTATCTTTTTCAGGCTGAGTATGCCTCCTCCGGAAAGACTGGGATACACCGGGTTCATTCCTGCATCCAGCTCCCCCTTGAGATTGTAGTCGAGGGAAACAATGCCTTCGCATTTACCTGCGGATGTCGAAAGGTTCCTGAACATCTCAACTTCGTTATAAGCCCGCTTGATATCGAAATCATTGGCCGTAATATGAAAATCGAAAAAAGCCCTGGTCGGGCTGATGCTTCCGTAAGTTGCATCCATGGCTACCTTGCAGCCTATCAGGTCAAACTTCATGTCCTTGAGGAGCAGCATGCCCTTTTTGACTTCCACGGCAGCGCTGAGATCATGGATCTCGAGTTTGGCGTAACCCACCTTTTTAAGGTTGGCTTTCAATCCGATCTCCAGGTTCTCAGGGATAATTATCACGCCTGTGCCCTGAGCCTTGGCCGGTGACTGGGGACTGGTTACTGGTGATCCCTTCTCCGGTTCCCTGCTCCCTGCTTCCCGCTTCCCGCTTCCCGCTCCCGGGATAAATTCATCCACCAGCAGATAATCAGAATTGAAATTAAAACTGCCTTTCAGCTTTTGATTGTCGGAAAGCACGTAATTAATAACATTGCTCAGGTGCCCGTCCATCATGATATCCGACGCCCCGTAACGGCCATCGAATTTTTCAAACCATACTTTGTCCTGGTCGAAACGGAAAACTCCCGATTTAATCATAAAAGGTTTAGGCAGGTATTCCGATGTAAAAGCGATATTGCGGAGCGTAAGGCGGCCTGAATTGGAGAGTTTGTCGATACGGCCTGCCATGGCATCGCCCTGGCTGCCTTTGAGTTTCAGGTCGGTTTCTATATACCCGCCGAGGTCCATCCCCTTGCGCGCAAATACTTTATATACCCTCGACAGGTCAACAGAGCCTTTGGAAATAATATCATAGCTGATATTATCAGGGTTGCTCAGGGTAGCCCTGACTTCGAAGGGTTTCCCTTCAAACCTGAATGAAAACGGATCCAGCAATACCCTGGTGTCGGATAGTTTCCCCGTAGTGTTGGTTACAATAAGCATCATGTTGATCTTGTCGACAGGGTGGGGGTAATATTTCGTCTGGATGTCCCCATCGTTAAGTTTTACATTGAGTATGGTCATGGGGAAAAGCTTCTTCTTCGGGGCATACTTTCCTTTTATGTCGAGGCTGATATCGATAAACCCTCCGAAGTCCAGGCTGTCGATGGGAACAAGCTGCCTCATCTCAGCAAGGTTCACACTGGTTTTAATGCTCCCTTCAACCGGCAGATCGGCCAGGCCGTTCAGCCTGAAATACCCTTCGATCTTGTTTTTCAGGAACCCGGCTTTAAGATCATCAAGGCTAACTTTGACCGAGCGGTAATCATGGTTCTTACAGTAAGCAGTTAATTTAGCAGTGATGCCGCTCAGGGCCTGGGGATATTTTTTGTACCTGATAAATCCGTCTTTAAGAGTTGAGACCAGGTTGAAGTTCGGGATACTCAGGATAACCGTATCATGCCTGCTGCCTTTTGGATCCCGGCCTGCGTAATAGTCGCCCTGGGCATCAAACTTCAGTGAATAGATGCCTTTTAATTCGATGTCCTTCATTCCCAGTCCAAGACCCCAGTTCCTGAGGTTCATATTAACATCGGCTTTTGCGGCTATCCATAGTTTTTTGGTGCTGATCATCCGCAGTGAACCGCTTATATATTCATCGTTATACCCCGAGAACAGGGAAAGGAAAAGCTCGTACCCTTCTTTTTTGAAACTGAATTCTCCCCTGAACTCGAATGGGATGTTCTTTATGGTGAGGTTGTTCTTTTCGAACTTCATGTCAAGTGAATTGATGTTGATGGATGTCACCAGCTTTGCCTTGACGGGTTTGTCTTTCAGGTATGTAACATGATCGTACTCCATGTCGAGGGATTCGATCTGTACATCTGAAGCGAGTTTCAGGATATCCTTGCTGATTTTGCTTTTCCCCCTGTAATTGATCCCATGGGCAGTTATTTTCAGGGGAATTGAGGCATCGGAATAAATGAAATCGGTCTTTATAAATGCTATGGATTCAATTTTAATTTCGGCTTCGCCGGATGGGGTTGGTTCTTTTTTCTTAACGGTATCGGGAGCAGAAGCATACACATCGAAATTTGAAGCCCCTTTTTCATTATACTGCAACACGACCTTGCCTTTAACAATATATACCCTTGTGATTTTGAGGGGACCTTTGAAAACGCTCCAGAGGTTCACCCCGAATGAGATGTCCTTTGCCCTGATCAGGGTGTCCTTGTTAAACGGGGCTGACGATTTCAGGGAGAAATTCGTAAGCGTGATTGTGAGATTTGGAAAGTAAGTAAAGAATGAAACATCCATTGCCGAAAAATTCACTTCGGTTTTCAGGGTTTTATTGGCCGTGGTTTTGATAATGCCGGCAAGTTTATCCTGGAAGATAAAAGGAAGAAAAAACATGATTACAAGGAGCAGTACGATAGCCCCCAGGCAGATGCCGGAAATTTTAACAGCTTTTTTCATGGAATAAGGATATTGGGAAGGGCAAAGATAGAGAAACAGGAATCAAATTTCCAAAGAGGGTTGAATAATGTTTATTTTAATTTTCCCACTAAAAATTCAACAGCAACCGGCAGATGGTCTGATGGGTATAATCCGTCCCGGTTGTCGGTAATGATATGGTAGCTGCCGATTTTCCATAAGGCTGCGTTCCTCGTGAAGATGAAATCGATGAGATTCCCTTCTTCGGGATGATATGGAAAACCGACAAAGGAAAAAGTGGGTTCTTTGACTGTATCGGGAAGTGAGGCCCTGGTATCTATGAAGAAGCCGGGGGAGGATTTCTCGGCAAGCAGTTTATATGCCTGGTCTGAGGCAGTGGAATTAAAATCCCCGCAAACGATAACCGTCCTTCCCGATGTTATTTCATCAATTTTTTTCCTGAGCAGTTTTGCGCTCTCTATCCTTGCCTCTTCACTGGCATGGTCGAAATGGGTGTTAAAGAAGAAAAACAGCTGTCCGCTTTGCCTGTCCCTGAGCATTAACCAGGTTACAATCCTCGCACAGGCGGCATGCCAGGACCTGGATCCTGGTATATCGGGATTTTTTGAAAGCCAGAACCAGGCGCCATCGATCTTTATAAACCTCGATGTTTTATATAAAATGGGGGCAAATTCACCTGCTTTCTGACCGTCATCCCTTCCTGCCCCGAACCAGGTATAGGTTTTCAGGGAGTCCCCAAGGTCTGACAGCTGTGAATACAGTGCCTCCTGCAGGCCTGCAATATCAGGGCTGTGTTTCTGAAATATTCCTATGACCATTTTTTTTCGGTGGTCCCAGTTATAAATACTGTCGGAGGGGTTGTTAAAACGGATGTTGAAAGTCATCACTTTTAATGGGACCTGGGCAAATCCTATTCCCGGGATTATTGACAGCAGGGCAATCACCAGACAAGTTCTTACAGGCATCGGAAGCAAGCCTGAATAAACCTCTTTCCCTCCGTTAAAATATCCCATTTTGAATAATTATATTTCAAATCTCCGATCAAATTTAAACATTTTTCATGTAAATTTGTGATACAGCCTGATACAAGAATGCATTATAATACCCAAAAAATATAGCCATGAAAAAAGCATTATTCACTTTAGTGATTCTGTTCCTCTTCAGCGGTGTAATTTTCGCCCAGACGGAACAGGCTGTTAATAAGGAGAAACCTCATCAGCAAGACCTTCTTAATGAGGTTTATGTGTCATACGGGATGGGGTCACTGTATTATTACATTAATGTTAACTCCGGTGGTAACTGGTCCTGGACCGGAATCGGCTCTTTTATTGTCGGTTATACCCGTTCGATGAATAAAATCATAGGTGTGGGATTCCAGTTGGCATATACACCCTTATCGGCCAAGTATACCTATAATTCATCCAGCACCAAGAATTATAATTATATACAGGCCCTTGCAAGGATCAAATTCCAATACCTTAACAAGCCTACCTTCGCCATGTACTCGGGTATCGCAATAGGTGTGTCAATGGATTATTACAGCGAGTCAGGTTCAGGCAGTACAGGCTCCAGCAGCAAGCAGGAACTGGCCCCGGCTGCCCAGCTTACCCTTCTCGGTTTCAGGGTTGGAAGGGGAGGCGCTTTCTGCGGTGAATTCGGCATAGGGACCTTGTCTATTATAAATCTTGGGGTAAGCATTAAATTCGGACAATAGGATGCCTTTTAGGGTACCGTTAATGATCTGTTTTCTGAAAGTCCTGGTCTTCTGGAGCTTCATTTTTTTATTCAGTGCCGAAGTATTGCCACAAAAAACCCTGCTTCTTGAGAAAGTTGGTACCAGGAGGAAATTCTTCTTCAAGGTGGAGGATAAATTCCAGGTCAGGACTATCAAACCCGACACGTTTCTTATAGGGCATCTCTGGGATATAGGCGAAAAGAATCTTACCCTGCAGACTTATATCCCCCTCACTATTCCCTATGAAAATATCAAATTTGTATATAAAAGTTATAAGTTTCCACGAAAAGTCGGGATTTACTGCATGATTTTTGCTGGGGTTACTTTTGGTGCAATAACGATCAACCACCTCGTGAATAATGAGCAGGTTTTTACGCCCGATATGGCCTATCTTACGCTTCCTTTCCTGGGGGTTGGCATTATCAGCCTTTCCTTGTCAAGGGAGAGGATGAAGATAGGGCCAAGATGGAAACTAAAGGTATTGGATATGCCGGTTTTTCCATTGTATGACAGATGAGGAACAATGAACAATCCCAAAAGAAAAACCCAAACACAAATCATATGAAAAAACTGCTTATCCTTATCGCGCTGTCAGGATGCCTGACCAGCCAGGTCATTGCACAGGAAACACCATCCCTGAGATACCATGAATTCGGTATCATTTTCTCCAACCTCAACAATTTTGGATTGAGGTATAAATACGGCGGTGAAAAGACCATGTTAAGGGTCAGCCTGCTTTCCATGAACCTATTTTCGTCAAATTCTTCCAGCCAACGAAACAGTGACAGTTCAAAATTAAAGCAAACCGGATATGGGGCGGGTTTTCGTATTGGATTTGACAGCAAGGTTCCCTTGTTCAGCACATTCTCGCTCTTGCTGGGTGCGGAAGCAGGATTAAGTTATCAATACATCCATTATACCCAGACCTTGAATGGAACAACCAGTAATGAAAATACAGAAACAGCCCTCTATCCCGGAATTTCGTTTATTTTCGGGTTGAACTATATTTTAAAAGACCACCTGGTATTTGGAGCCGAGATCAATCCGACTGTCTCATATGTTAAGGACATCACAAAATATAAAGAGCCGACGGAATATACTGTTACAAACAACCATTTTAATTTTAACCTGGCCACAGCAGGAGCCGGCCTGTATATTGCCTACAGGTTCTGGAAATAGGATTTGGGATGCAAGATGCAGGATACGCGACACGGGATATCAGGTAACATGCAACCCGCATCCCGCATCCTGTATCCCTTTGCCAGTAATCAAAGTTCATCGGAATAAATTTCTCCCGCCAGGTCCCTGAGATTGTAACGGGAAGCCATGGTTTGTCCGTATGCACCGGCCGAACGGATTGCGATGAGGTCGCCCCTTCTGGTTTCGGGCAAAATAACTGCTTTCCCAAAACAATCGGAAGACTCGCAAACCGGACCAACGACGTCATATTTCCGTTTTTCACCTGTGGAGGTCAGGTTCTCTATCTTATGGTAACTCTGGTAGAGCGCAGGTCTTAGCAGGTCGTTCATGCCTGCGTCGACAATAGCAAAACGGGTGTTCACTCCTTCTTTTACAAAGAGCACCCTTGTGATCAGGCTGCCGCATTGGGCCACTATGGCACGACCGGGTTCAAAATGAAGCTGCTGCCGGCCCTGTAATTCGATCAGATCGTGAAAAATTCCGAAATATGATGCAAAATCCGGGATGCTGCATTTATCCGGCTGGCTGTAATCAACCCCCAGTCCGCCCCCGACATTAATGATATCCGTAAGATATCCATGTTCCATAAACCAGGCATTGATCTCATTTACACGCTCACAAAGGCTTTTAAACACCGCCAGGTCGGTGATCTGTGAACCAATATGGAAATGAAGACCCTGGAGTTCAAGACTGTCAAGGGAACGGAGTTTCTCAAGAACAGCGTCAAACTGCCAGGGAAGGATGCCGAATTTATTTTCTTCAAGGCCGGTTGTGATGTACCTGTGGGTATGGGCATCCACATTAGGAATGATGCGAAGCGAAATCCGGGCTTTGACACCCATGCCGGAAGCGAGGTTATTGATCACTTCCATTTCCTGTAAGGATTCCACGTTGATGCTTTGAATACCATGAAGCAATGCCAGCTGCAGTTCATCATCTGTTTTGCCGACACCTGCAAATACTATCTTGTTTGCCTGGAAACCATATTCAAGCGCTGCTTTCACCTCATTCCCGCTTACGCAATCGGCACCGAAACCGGCATTGCTTATGATCTTGAGGATTCCCGGGTTGGAATTTGCTTTCAGGGCATAATGCAGATGATAGCCATAACGGCCTGCTTCCAGCGTGCAGCGTTGGATTGTGGCATTCAGCACCTCCATATCGTAATAGTAAAACGGAGTGCGGATCTGCCTGATTTTTTCTATAATACCCGTTTTGAACATGCTGGCGGATGTCATTGGTTGAAGAGATGTGCGCTGAGCGCGTTCAAGGCCTGGTTCTTAAAGGATGAGGGGATCAGTATGGAAATATTATGCTGGCTTCCTCCGTATGAGATCATTCTTACCGGTATCCCGCTGAGGGCGTTAAAAACAGATTGCGCCGCCCCGCTCCCTTCGGCTATCCCTTCTCCCACAGCCGAGATGATAGTGTGGTCCTGATCGGTTTCAACCGTTCCATAATGCTTAAGGTCATCTATAATACGGGAAAGCCTGCTTGTGTCGTCAATCGTAAGTGAAACACTGATCTCCGAAGTGGTGATCATATCAATGGGTGTCTTGTAGATCTCGAAGATCTCAAATACTTTGCGCATAAACCCGTAGGCGAGCAGCATCCTCCCTGATTTTACCCGTATTGCCGTTATCCCGTCTTTGGCGGCGATGGCTTTGATGCCTTTCCCTGAAGCCTTGTCGGTAATAGTTGTTCCGGCAGCCCCGGGATTCAAAGTGTTTTTGATGATCACAGGGATCCCTGCAACTTTAGCGGGAAGTATTGTCGAAGGATGGAGGATCTTGGCGCCGAAATAAGCCAGTTCCGCGGCTTCATCAAATGATAATTCGGCAATGGCATGAGTGTTTTTAACAAACCTGGGATCATTGTCGTGAAACCCGTCGATATCGGTCCATATCTGAATGGCAGAAGCATTCATGGCGACCCCGATCAGGGCCGCTGAATAATCACTGCCTCCGCGCTTCAGGTTGTCGACCTCTCCAAAGGCGTTCCGGCAGATGAAGCCCTGGGTAATAAAAAACGACTTCCCGGGATATTTTTCCAGTTCCCGCCCGAGGTTTTCTTTTATATAAAAATGATCGGGCTCCTGCTCCCTGTCGATGCGCATGAAATTCAGTGCAGGCAGCAATACTGATGCAATGCCGCTTTCGCGGCAGTAGAGTTCAAACAAAGCGGTCGACATGAGTTCCCCCTGGGCGGCCATGCATTTTATTTCATTTGCAGTGAAAAGATCCAGGGTGAATGAACGTATATAACTGAAATGTTCCCGTAAGAGGTCATGGCTCATTTCCCTGTACTCTCCTTCCTTAAAAAGTTCATCAGCAACAAAATGATACTTTTTTTCGAGTAGGTTTATCCTCTCATGTGCCGCCCCGGTATTCTTTTTTGCCAGGGAATCGGCGATCTCAAGCAGGCTGTTGGTTGTCCCCGACATTGCCGAGAGCACTACCATCTTGGGTTCTTTATATGAAGCGGCAAGCCTGGCAACTGCTTTAATCCGTTCAGCCGACCCAACGGAAGTGCCGCCAAATTTCATGATGATCATTGTCTATCTGTATTTAATCCAAATAAAATAACAGGGGCACAAAAGTAGGGAAAATTTCACCCTGCTGTCGTGTAAAATTGTGTCATGATAAAAATTTTATACATTCGTGGAGTATTTGATCAGCCAATGTATATGAAAAACATAAGGGGATTCCATCTAAAGCTTATAGCCCTGCTCTTTTTTACCCTGACTGCATTTTCATGCCGCTTAAATGCCCAGAATACAACATCGGTAAACGACTCAGTACAGGCTGAGGTCAGGGGATTTCCTGTTAATCCCTTCGGTATGGCTTTGTTCTATATTAAAACCAACATCGGCCCGTATAATGCCGAAAGCAGAGCTGAAACAATCACCGCGCTCATTAAAAAACTGGCGGAAGACCCATTCTTCGACCCGGATTCACTTAAAATTGTTCATGATGAAGGCGATATCAATGTAGAATACAGGAACCAGGTGGTTACTTCAATAACCGCGGGCGATGCAAAAGCAGAAAACAAGCCGGCCGATATCATAGCCTTTGAAAGACATAAGCAGATTGCGGCAGCATTGAAAACCCGGATCCAGCAAAACTCCGAGGCCGGGATCATCAAAAGCGTTATCTTCTCGGGTATTGTATTGGTTTTACTCATACTGTTCATCTTCCTGGTCAATAAACTGCATAATTATTTCGACAGGAAAATTGTGGCAGCCAAATCGGGTCTGCTCACCAAAATAAAGATACGTGATTACCAGGTGGTCCCGATTAACCGTCAGATCCAGATCCTGCATTTCCTTAACGTGATCACGAGGTATGTGTTTATCATACTGCTGTTCTTTACAGCGCTATGGCTTACAAGCTACCTTTTACCCTGGACCAAAGTTTATTCACTGATATTCCTGAATTTCATCCTCCAGCCGGTAAAAAATTTCCTCAATGCAATCTGGTTTTTTATCCCGAACCTGCTTACCATCATCGTCATTATTTACATCACGGTATTAGTCATCAGGTTGTTCAAATTCTTCAAGACTGAAATTGAAAGAGGGGCTTTCAGGCTCAGGGGTTTTTACCCTGAATGGGCTTTGCCTGTATTCAATATCATCAGGTTCCTGATCTGGGTATTCACAGTAATTCTGATATATCCGTACCTGCCGGGTTCCGATTCAAAAGTGTTCCAGGGAGTCTCGGTACTGGTCGGCCTCCTTTTTTCAATAACCTCAGCCAGCGTGCTGGGAAACCTTATCGCGGGATTTACGCTTACATTTACCAGGGCTTTCCAGCTGGGCGACAGGATAAAAATCGGCAATGACGTTGGCGATGTGGTTGAGAAAACCCTCGCTGTGACAAAGATCCGTACGATAAAAAACGAGATCATCACGATCCCGAACAGCAAGATCTCTTCTTCTGAGGTGGTCAATTATACAACCCTGGCATCGGAGGCGGGACTGATCCTGCATACTACTGTAACGATTGGTTATGACGCCCCCTGGAGGCAGGTCCACCAGTTGCTGATTGATGCAGCAAAAGCGACAGAGTATATTCTCCATAATCCTGAGCCTTTTGTATTCCAGACCAGCCTCGATGATTTTTACATTTCATACCAGATAAACGCCTATACCAGGGATGCCGGGAAAGTAGCTTTTATCCTATCGGAACTGCATAAAAACATCCAGGAAAGCTTTAATAATTCAGGGGTCGAGATCATGTCGCCCCATTACCGGGCGCTGCGTGAAGGGAATAAAATTGCAATTCCTGACGATCATATTCCAAAAGAATACACCCGGCCCCGGTTCGGACTGGATATTACTGAAAACACCTGAAAAGAACAAAATACAAATAGTCATGTTCAAATACTGAATTTGGTACATTGATATTTGGCCATTGTTTACTCCACAGGGATTACGATACGGACCGGTTTCCCTTTTTCATACGCCGTTTTTCCGTATTGCTTGCCAAGGCGGTACATTGGATACAGGTCCCAGACTACGGCCGTCACTTTTTCGAGATGGAATTCTTTCGATGGGTCTTTCAGTTCGTTAAGAAGTTCTTTAGGGAAAGCCCCGTCGCGCCTGCAGATCTCCCAATCGCGGATAGCATCCAGGAGTTCAGGAGTCCCGGGGTTATTCCGCAGGGCCTTCAAACTGGTGGCCATTCCGAAACCTGCATTATACCCTGCAGCCCTGGCCAGCATCCATTCCATGTCGGGAAGGGTGGTGCTGTCGGTAAGTAAATACCATCCCAGCATATGAGGCATCAGGTTACGGTCAAACAAACCCTGGTTGTCGATGCGGTATTGCTGCATGCTCTCGGTAAATCCCCCGTTCCAGGGCTCTCCCCAGTTACAGTATGTGTTGATATGCCAATAGAACGGCTTCGACATGCTGGTGCCGTTCAGCACCCAATGGTCGAGGTTACGGTAAAAGGTTTCAGCAAAAAGTTCCTGGGCATAATCACCCTGCCCCGAAGCCAGGCAGCCCTCAAACCCGTCAAAGTCCATTTGCGCAAATCCTGTTTCATTGAACCGTTTAGCCAGGTTCACAGCGATTTCCTGCTGAAGTTCCAGGTTGGGAAAGAAAACCTTATATGGATGATCGAGTAATTTATTTACCTCTTCTCCTGTTTTGTGGGCGGATTGCCTTGTGCCGAAGGCCCCTCGTTTACATCCTTTCAATTGATACGGGAGAGCGGATGTTGAGCTGCCATATACAATCAGTTCGTCCTCTATGCGCACCGCATGCAGCCAGTCGGCTTTCTCATTGGTGAAATACTCCGGGGATTCGACTGTGATAGTTGTGTCTCTTTCATTTATTGAAGCCTTGAGCCTGCTTGTCCCTGTGACCGCAAGCCGGTGATCGGGAACCGGCGTGACATAGGCATCGCTGGTATTTATGAAGTTGGTGAGGGTGTGAGCGCCAAGAAGTATGCCTTTGTTTTTCGCTTTCTCCATGCAGGTTCTAAGTCCTGGCAACCCGTGGGGAAAGAATTCCCTGCTGAGCTCATAATGGCCCCA
Source organism: uncultured Bacteroidales bacterium (assembly GCA_903837605.1). GTDB lineage: Bacteria > Bacteroidota > Bacteroidia > Bacteroidales > FEN-979 > CAIRDP01. The sequence goes on from CAILVF010000061.1 coordinate 50,401, forward strand.
GCTCTCCCATGCATTCATATGATACAGGGTCTGCAGATTGGCCCTCCTCGTATATTCCAGCAGCTCGTCGATAGTCTCTTCTGAATAATCGCAAATGAGGTAAGACCTTCCTGATCGGATGGAACGCTTCGACCAGCAGCCTTCTATCATTGGATGCGGAAGTCCTTCGGCCAGCTCAATAGCTTCGATCCGGTTCAGGATGTTTGATGTTTTACAGGCAAACAACGCAATTTTTGATCCTGTGACTGTTTCGCCTTTGACCGGTTCAACAGACATACCGGGAAACTGTCCCCACCATCCTGTCACCCTGCGGGCCCGGGAACGGTCCATGCACCAGGCCTGGATCACCGAGCCGTATGCGGTTTTCCTGGCCGAGCTGCTCCTTGAAGGGTCAGAACCTTCATCATTCAAAGGAAAACCCCCGAGAGTTTTCACATTAAGTGGCATCAGGGCGACAGCAACGGAATCATTGCTGCTGATCCCAAGGATCTCTGCAACAGTTTTACCGATGGTCAGCCTCAGGGGGCCCCAGGTAATCAGTTCCACCTTGTTCCGGGGAGTCACCGAGACGATCTCCATGAGCAGGTATTCCGGCTTTTCGACAACCCTGACTTCAATGCTCACTTTATTCAGGGGATAGTGCAGGCAGATAATGCCTTGTTTTTTGTTAAATGTAAGAAGGGAAGGGATCTCCCATCCGCCCCCGGTCTTAATTTTAATCAGGAAAGATGCGCTGTCTTTAAACAGGTAATCTTTTGAACCATCAAGGGAGATGAGGTGTTCCAGCTGCCCTTTGTTCCCGAATTCAATTTTCAGTTCATCGCTCCTGAATGAAACCTGTGCTTTCAGTGAGAGGCTTGAAAAAAGCAGGAGGATGAGCAGCATTTGAAAAATGGAGAGTGAGGATTTCATCTGAAGACTACAAATTATGATTTACGAATTACGATTTACGAATCCCGGATCCCGTTATCCCGTTATCCCGTTATCCCGTTCTCCCATTATCCCGTTATCCCGTTATCCCTCATCCCGCTTTTCCGCCTGTAAACCTAACATTTTTTTTGAAAATTCTTTTTTGCAGGCATTTTTTCTTACATTTAAGTCCTCAAAACCACTTATTTGTTAATTATTTAACGATGGAATATAAGATTCTTAAAATTTCTATTGCCGACCGTATCGCATGTGTTACAATCAGCCGGCCGGCTGTGCTTAATGCCCTGAACACAGAATTTTTCAGGGAGATGGATCATTTTCTTCACGATCTCCAGGGGCGGGACGATATATGGGTACTGGTCATCACCGGTGAAGGCAAATCCTTTGTAGCCGGGGCCGATATTTCCGAGATGTCGGGGATGGCGCCTGCCGAGGCCTATGAATTTTCAAGGTTTGGCCAGAGTGTGTTCGCCCAGCTTGAAACCCTCCGTATCCCGGTCATAGCGGCAGTTAACGGCTATGCGCTAGGAGGCGGCTGTGAGCTGGCTATGGGATGTGATTTCAGGATCGCAAGCAAGCTGGCTAAATTCGGACAGCCGGAGATGAACCTGGGCCTGACCCCGGGCTATGCCGGGACCCAGCGTTTGTCAAGGATAGCCGGATTGGGCAATGCGCTGTACCTCATCCTCACCGCCGATACAATCAGCGCAGAGGATGCCTTGCGCATGGGTCTTGTCCAGAAAGTCTGCGAACCCGAAACCCTGATGGAAGATGTGATGAAACTTGCGACAAGGATCGCTTCAAACGGTTCAGGGGCGGTAGTGGCTATTAAGAAGCTCATCCGTGAGGGGATCTCCATGCCATTTGAGGATGGCAGCATACTTGAAGCAAAGGCATTCTCGGAATTGTTCGGCGAAGCCGCAACCAAAGAAGGGATGATAGCGTTTATGGAGAAGCGCAAACCGGAATGGTAAGTGAACAGTGAATAGTGAACAGTTACTGGTGACTAAAAACAATCACTGTTCACCAGTTACTTGTCACTAGTCACCAGTCACTAACTCATCAGATATTAACCATTAAACCAAAATACCAAACCAATGACCTACGAAGAAAGATTACAGCATGTCTCGGTGCTTGGTGCTGCAGGAAAAATGGGAAGCGGCATCCTGTTGCTTACGGCGGTTGAGATGGCCGACCTGAGCCTGAAAGCGGGGAACAAGGGCAAGACCTTTGTATTGAATGCTATCGATGTTTCAGATGAAGGGCTCGCTGGGGTAATGAGATACCTGAAGGCCCAGATACTTAAGATAGCCGAAAAAAAAGTCCATGCCTTAAGAGCCATGTATGCCGAACACCACGACCTCATCGACAATGATGAGATCATAGCCAGGTATATCTTCGATGTGATGAACGTGGTCAGGCCCACAACTCGCCTTGAAGCAGCATATGATTCAAACTTGGTGTTTGAAGCCATTAAGGAAGATTCGGCCTTGAAGATCAGGATCTTTTCACAGATAAACCAGAACAATCCGAAGCAGCCCTGGTTCTTTACAAACACTTCTTCAATTCCAATAACCGTTTTGGATGAGGGAGCAGGGCTTGGCGGGCGGATCATCGGATTCCATTTCTACAATCCCCCGGCCGTTCAGAAACTGGTGGAAGTCATCCGCAGTAAACAAACTCTTGATGAAGTAAATGACTTTGCTCTCGCTTATGCCAAAAACCTCAGGAAGGTGGTAGTCCCGGCCCGAGATATCGCAGGATTTATCGGTAACGGGCATTTCATGCGCGATATTTTATATGCAGTGGATGTCATCCACAAGCTGATGGACATGGGGATGTCGATTACTGAGGCCATTTATGCAGTGAACAAGGTCACACAGGAATTCCTGGTAAGGCCTATGGGTATATTCCAGCTTATCGATTATGTCGGAGTGGATGTTTGCGGTTTCATCATGTTCGTGATGAACCCATTCACAAAAGACGAGGAAATCCACTCCAAACTGCTTGATAAATTATTGGGGCAGGGAGTGAAGGGCGGACAGTATTCCGATGGCTCCCAGAAAGACGGCATTCTGAAATATGAAAAGGGGAAAATCGTAGCGGTTTACGACCCGCTTAAGGAAATGTACATCCCTGTGAGCGAGATCCAGTCGCTGGTGGATGAGAAACTGGGCGCCATGCCTGCTGCTCCTGCATGGAAGTCGGTAGTGGGAAACAAAGCGAAAGATGATATCCTGAAACCGTATTTTGCGCAGCTCCGATCAGCAACCTCGGCGGGAGCGGAGATTGCCAGGGAATATGTGAGGAAGTCCAATGAGATAGGCTGGCGCCTTGTAGCAAACGGGGTGGCATTTAACGATGCCGATGTGAATACAGTCCTGCTGACAGGATTTTTCCATGCCTACGGACCCATAAACGAGTACCTAGATTGAAATGTTCCGGATACGGGATGCGGGATAGAAATCAAACATGTTTTGCTTGTAAATAAGAATTAAGATGAAAAAACTGAGAAGAAAAGTATATATGGTGGCCGGGTACAACACCATTTCCATGGGCAGCGGCCGCAAGGAATTCCATCCGAAAAAGGAGCGTCCCGGGCTTGAGGACTATATAAAGGAAGCCGGGCAGGGGGTATTGAAACTTATAGGAGGGGCCGGTAATGTTGATGAATGCGTGATAGGCAATTTCATGGCTTCGCGTTTCAACAGGCAGGCCAACCTGGCGGCATTTTTCCCTTATATTGATGAAGGCTTAAGGTATAAACCGGCAACGCGTGTGGAAGGCGCCTGTGGTTCGGGGGGCCTGGCGCTGATAAGCGGGATAAAAAGCATTTTAGCCGAAACTGCAGAGGTAGTCCTGGCTATCGGTTTTGAAGTCCAGAACACCGTGAAAGCAATTTACTGTGCCGATTTCCTGGCGCCTGCAGGCTGGGCCGCCAATCGTAAGGACGGGCATGCCTATTTCTTTCCCGGGCAGTTCAGCGAGAGGGCAGGGGCTTACTTTGAAAAATTCGGCAGGGAAACGACCCGGAAAGCGTTTGCCCGCTGGTACAGGAACGCGATTGAAAACGCAAGGCTATGCGCTACCGCCCAGGAATACCATAATACAACAAAAGACCTGGAGGCAGCAGCTATGGTTGAACCAAACCCCAAAGCCTTTCTGGAAAACCTGACTGCTCTGGATTGTTCCAAGGTGTCGGATGGGGCATCCGCTATTGCCATCATGAGCGAGGAAGGATTGAAACGATGCGGTATACCGGTCTCCGATGCCATAGAGGTTGTGGGTTACGGACAGGTGGAGGAAGACATCACCAAACCGCCTCCCGACAAAACCGCCCTGACCACTATGAAAAAAGCTGTCTCGGAAGCCTTGGAGTCGGCAGGGATCACTATTGCCCAGGTCGCGACAGCTGAGGTACACGACTGTTTTACCGTAGCAGGCATTATGGCTGTTGAAGCCCTGGGACTGGCTGCATCTGGCAAGGGCCCGGAGTTTGTCCTTGAAGGAAATACGGCAAGGGATGGAAAGTTCCCGATCAATACAACAGGCGGACTGGTTGGCTGGGGCCATCCTACAGGAGGTACAGGTGTTCACATGGCTGTGACCCTCCTGGAACAGCTGAAAGGCAAAGCCGGGGCGTCCCAGGTTGTAATTCCCGTGGACCGTCCTTACGGCCTGATGGCCAATATGGGCGGGGATGACAAGACCCTGGTGGCGATTGTGTTTAAAGCATGAACCCTGATCCAGTTATCCAGCTATCCGGCTATCTGCGAAGAATGTAAATAATGACTCAAACCAGCCTGCCATGAATTTCGAACTAACTGAAGAACAGAAAATGATCCGTGACTCGGCAAGGGATTTTGCCCGTCGCGAACTGCTTACCGATGTACTCGAACGAGATGCAGATTCTATCTACCCTGCCCTGCACGTTCGCCGTCTTGCCGAACTTGGCTTCCTGGGGATGAACGTTTCGCCGGAATGGGGAGGAGGAGGGATGGACACCATCTCCTATGCAATTGCCATTGAAGAGATTGCCAAATGCGACGCTTCGGTGGCTGTTATCCTCGCAGTCCACAATTCCCTTGCCTGTTATGGCATTGAGCGTTTCGGGACAAAAGAACAGAAGGAAAAATACCTCAGGCCTCTGGCAAGAGGTGAAAAAATCGGGGCTTTTCTTCTCTCTGAGCCTGAAGCCGGTTCTGATGCTTCCTCTCAGCGCACAACGGCTGTCGATAAAGGGGATCATTATGTGCTCAATGGGGTTAAGAACTGGATCACCAGCGCCGATAAGGGGTCTACTTACCTGGTCATCGCCCAGACCAACCCCGGGATTAAAACGAAAGGGATAAACGCATTTATTGTGGAACGTAACTCCCCCGGTATCAGCCTGGGACCGCATGAAGATAAAATGGGAATGCGAAGCTCCGATACCCATTCGGTAATGTTCACCGATGTGGTCGTCCCAAAAGAAAACAGGATAGGAGAGGATGGCTTCGGTTTTAAATTTGCCATGAAACTTCTTGAAGGCGGAAGAACAGGTATTGCTGCCCAGGCCCTTGGAATTGCAGAGGGAGCCTATGAAAGGGCCCTTAAATATTCAAAGGAGCGCAAATCCTTCGGAACAGAGATCATCAACCACCAGGCCATTGCATTTAAAATCGCAGATATGGCCACCCGTATAGAAGCCGCAAGAAACCTGGTATATAAAGCAGCATGGCTCAAAGACAACCTCCAGCCCTATGGTACCGAAAGCTCCATGGCCAAGTTATTTGCAGCCGATACTGCCATGTGGGTTACCACCGAGGCTGTGCAGGTACACGGAGGTTATGGGTATGTGAAGGAATACCATGTGGAACGCCTTATGCGTGAAGCCAAGATCACCCAGATTTACGAAGGGACAGCCGAAATACAAAGGATTGTTATTTCGAGGGCGTTGTCGAAAGATTAAGGTTTTTCGTGTCGGCTAACTCATTTCATACGACACCTTTATAAGAGTCAGCGGTTAGTTTTACAGCTTCCGCAGATGGTGTTGCCTTGAAAAACCTGCTTTCAAACTTCGAGCTGTCAAACAGGTATTCATGCTCGTACTGGTATGCCATTTCCAGGCTTTCCTTCGCCAGTTTGTTGAATGGTGCAGCCAGTCGCATCATCCATGTTTTCAGTACAGAGTACTTCGGGTCAACACCCATGGCCCGGGCCGAGATCGAAATGAATTCTTTCCCGTTAACGGCATCTTTTGATGTCGGGAGATGCCAGACCTGGTTATAGGCATCGGGCGTATTCCCCAGCAAAGCAACCGCTTTGCCAAGGTCAGGCGTATATGAAAACGAATGCTTCACTTTGTCATTGGCAATCCATTGAGCGCTTTTCCTGTTTTTAAATTTCAGGAAGATCATCGGATGCATGAAAGTATTCGCTGCTCCGGGCCCCAGGAAATCAGCCGAACGGGCAATGAGGGCGTTCAGGTCTCCTTTTTTTACCCTGTCCATCAGGCGGTTTGCGATTTCAGCCCTTACCTGTCCTTTCCTGCTGCATGGATTGTACGGGGTTTCCTCGGTCATCCACCCCCTGACCAGCCCGTACATATAAACATTATCAATAAACACCAGCTTTGCCCTATGTTTTACACAGGCTGCGATCACGTTGTCCATTACCTTAGGCCAGTCGGTCTTCCATACACCTGTATCATACTGCAGGCCTGCAAGAAGGTAAACAACCCCGGAACCTGCAACGGCATCGGCGGTACTCGCCGCATCGAGCAGGTCCATTTTAAATGTTTCTTCATTGCCGTATGGCTTCGGATTGCGTCCGGCCAGCCTGACAGGCCCCGTGTTGAATACTGAAAGTGCCGGGACCAGGTGCATACTGATAGACCCGCCGCTTCCTAAGATCGTTTGCATATTTCAGAGTCTTATTTCACTGTTTCCACAAAAATAACTAAAACTCTTGTTTTTCTGAACCTCAGATGGAAGCAAAGTAAAAAATTATACTTTTGCTTCATGAATTCAACCCTGGTCATTGCCATCGTCTTTATAAATATTGCTTTGGCGCTTTACACATTCGGTGTTTGGGCCGAAAGGATACAACGCCGGCTTAAGTGGTGGCACCTGGCTTTCTTCTGGGGAGGGCTTGTGGCTGATACTACCGGGACTACAGCTATGAGCCTGATCAGCGGCAGCCTCTTCAGGGCAACCTTTCACGGGATCACAGGAAACACGGCTATTTTATTAATGTTGTTCCACGCAATATGGGCCACAATCGTCCTGGTTAAAAAAAACGAAAAGCAGATTGCCAGCTTTCATCGCTTCAGCATCTTTGTATGGGTGATCTGGCTCATCCCCATGATCAGCGGGATGGTGTTCGGCGCAACACACTAACCCGGGAATCGTAAACCGGAACCAGCATTCGGTTTTTGGATCAAGGTTCCCGCGTCACTGAAGGGGTTTCCACTTTACAACAAGGTTAGATTTTGCCGGCAGGGAATGCAGGTATTCATAAATGGCTGCGAGGTCTTTAGAGTCCATTCCCGCATACATGATCCAGGGCATAATAGTCGGCATATCTTTCCGGCCAAGTTTCGGGGCAACATATGTGGCAGGGTCATAACCTTTAAACCGTTTGATGAAATCCTCCCTGCCCATCTTCCCTATACCTGTTTCAACATCCGGCGTGATATTGGGCGAAGCAAGAACCCCGTTGGGCATTATGAATTCCCGGCCGCCGGAAAACGCCAGGTCCTTTACGATCTGGCCGTGCTTTGCCGTGGTATGGCATTCAACGCACCCGCTGGCCCTCACGAGGTATTCGCCGTATTTAACCGAATCGCATTCAGAAGGTTTAGGCACAGGCATTGCCTTTCGCGGAAAGGTACGAACAACCAGGTTCATCGGGAAAGCCGGATTTGATGCAGGGGGTGTGTTACGTATGGAAGGGATGGAACGTATATAGGCTATGATAGAGAGTATATCCTCCTGGTCAAGCGTCCCATAGGCAAAGTAGGGCATAATGGGAAACATGGCGCCGCCGGTTTTGTCTTCGCCGCTTGTAATGGCCCTGTAAATCTCGGCATCGGACCATTCACCGAGCCTGAAGGGAGTGATGTTAGGTGATGAGAAAGCCCCCGGGAATCCCATCTTCTGGTCAAATACCTCACCGCCTCTGCCAAGGGTCCCCGGGACCGGCGGACCGGAAAACCTGTCCCAGTCGCGTGTTGAATGGCAATCCATGCATACTGTAACATGGTTTGCGAGGTACTGTCCGCGTGCAACGCGTTCGGGGGTGAGTTGAACCGAAATATTCTGCAAAGGAACATTCGGAAGAGCGAAGCGGATATATACTATAACCACTACTACGATAAGGATCAGGGCTGCCAGCAGGCCGCCGAGTATCCATGCCCATTTTTTTGTTTTCATATTACAAAGATGGCAAAGAAATAAGCCTTTGTCAATATACAAATGAATTATTTTTGCTTTTCTTAATGAAGGCGGATGAGATCCGGGCTTTTTACCGGCATTGATCAGGGCTGATGGATAATGGCAATGTGATAAGGATAATAAATGCTTCCGAGAACAACCTGAACTCGGTTTCCCTTGATATTCCCAAAAACAAGCTTGTGGTTGTTACAGGCGTTTCCGGCTCGGGAAAGTCGTCGCTCATCTTTGATGTATTATACCGTGAGGCTGAATTCAGGTACTTCGGCTCCTTTTCTTCTTATGCCCGCCTCTTCCTGGGCAAAATGAAACGCCCAGATGTGGAAGGTATTGAAGGCCTTTCACCGGCTGTTGCAGTGGACCAGGGTTCGGTGATCAACAACCCCCGCTCCACGGTAGGGACTATCAGCGGGATCCATGATCAGCTAAGGTTGTTGTTTGCCCGCACAGGTAATAGTGAACCCGGATCCAGCGATCCAGCTATCCAGTCATCCAGTCATCCAGCTATCCAGTCATCCAGCGATCCAGCTATCCAGTCATCCAGTCATCCAGTCAACCAGCTATCCAGTCCTCCAGCTATCCAGTCATCCCGTCATCCAGTCAACCAGCTATCCAGTCATCCAGCTATCCAGTCATCCAGTCATCCA
>CAILVF010000062.1 GCA_903837605.1 uncultured Bacteroidales bacterium
GATATCTCCTCGAATCTGATCATGTGCTTCTAACCCCTCATATTGCAGGCTGGACGATGGAATCGAATGTTAAACTGGCGAGTGTGCTGGTGGAGAAGATCAGGAGATTCGGGATTACTGGATAACTGGGTTACTGGGTTACTGGAGAACTGGATAACTGGGTTACTGGGTTACTGGAGAACTGGATAACTGGGTTACTGGGTTACTGGAGAACTGGATAACTATATGACTAGATGTATCCTGCATCAAGCTATCCAGTTCTCCAGTAATCTAGTATCATGCATCCAGCTTCCTGCTTCCCGCTGATATCCTCCATTTTTCTATCTTTGCAAAAAATTTAATTCCTTTTTCATGAAACTCGAAAACAAGCTTTTTAAAGGTAAAACACTGGCTATTCTCTCGGGAGGCGGCGATACCCCGGCAATCAATTCAAGCATCGAAGCCATACGCAACAGGGCGTCGTTATTAGGGTTTAAAGTTTATGGTGTGCTGAAAGGCTGGAAAGGCCTGCTTGGCGATGGCGATATAGTGGATCTTACCGACCAGCCTTACGACGGGTATTATGGCGGAACAGCTTTGCGTTCAAGCCGCACCAACCCGTTCCCGTCGAAGAAGAATCCCGAAAGCAGGGTCCCGCAGGTTCTTAAGAATTTTGAAAGATACAAGATCGATGTTCTCGTTACTATCGGTGGTGATGATACCAATGGTGCTGCAAAGCGGCTTTTCGAGACTGAAGGCATACCGGTAATCGGATTTCCGAAGACCATTGACAACGATTTGCGCACACGTACGATTCATAATTATAAGGGAAAAGAGATTGAAGCTGTATTATGTCCGGGCTTCCCGTCTGCTGCAAGGGCCATGATGGAATTTACGGCCAAATTAAAAACCACGGCCGAATCCCATTCAAGGATAATTGTGCTGGAAGTCATGGGAAGAGATGCAGGCTGGCTTACAGGAACTTCCACCTTTGGCGGGGCAACTCTCAGCCTTATTCCTGAATATGACATCACCAAGGAGCGCAAGGAATTGTTTTTTGAACGGGTGAAAGAAGCCTATATGAGTTCAAAGAAAAAATGCATAATAATTCCCGTTTCAGAGGGTATCCGCTGGTATAATGAGAAATCAGGCAAGGTTGATGTGGTATATGCTTCTTCCGAAGTCGACGAATACGGCCATCCCAGGTTCGGAGGAGTGAGCGGGGTTGTTGCATCGGAGATCTCTGCCCGTCTTGGAATTGAAGCAAGGGCACAGATCTCAGGTTACTACCCGAGGTCGGGTCACTGCCGTCATTACGACCGCAGGCTTACTGCCACCCTGGCCGATAAAGTAGTTGACCTGCTTCTTCGTGAAGATTACGGCATGATGCCGGTAATGAAAAAAATCGTCCCCCTGGTGGAAGTTGAAGAATTCAATACCACTGCCATTGATATGGGGGCAGTCGGGAATAAACCTCTCTCGGATGACTACTACGACATCAACAGTTTTTCGTTTACTGACGCCTATACTGATTTCCTGACGAAGATTCTTGAAAAACCTGAATACCAGGACTTCAGGTATCATTTCCCGGTTGTATTGCCGGAGTAAAATTTAATCGGAAACCGGCAGTCGGCAGTCACAGGCCATAAGACCTATTTCACCACCAGGTGAACCGTATGCCTCGTTTTCTGCTCCAGGAGCACCGACCTTCCTTTCGTTAAGCGTTTAATTGCCGAAGGGGTATAATGGCGTACCGTGAAAAGTTCGACATTGTAATTGTATCGGATCTCATAATCCAGCGACAACTCTTCGATCAGTTCTGAAAGCACCTGCTCATTCCGGTCGAGACAGACCGAGAAACTGATTGCCGAATTCTGCATGACATTGGCCCTTGCCCTGTATTTTGCCAGGACGGTAAAGATCTGGCTAAGGTTTTCCTCGACTATAAACGAAAAATCCCTGGGCGATATTGAGATCAGTACCTGGTTCTGTTTCCTGATATAAATTGGAAATTTGATGTCCCAATGGTCTATGTTGGTGATCAGGGTGCCTGCAGCAGCAGGATTTTTAAAACTTTTTACAAACAGCCTGATGCCTGCATTTTCAAGCGGCCTGATTGTTTTCGGATGGATCACCGAAGCCCCGAAATAGGCAAGTTCTATAGCTTCACGATAGGATACGGTTGGCAGTTTTTTTGGATTTCTGAACCATTTCGGATCGGCGTTTAAAACCCCGGGCACATCTTTCCAGATTGTTACTTCGGAAGTTTTAAGAACATATGCCAGGATAGCTGCAGTATAGTCTGAACCTTCCCTTCCCAGCGTTGTCGTGTTGTTTGACGGGTCTGACCCTATGAAGCCCTGGGTAAGGGCAACGCTTCCGGGCACCGCGCCGGCAAGCCAGGGGAGAATTGCCGGGTTGATCCTCCTGGCAGTTTTATCCCAGTCCACCCTTGCATCACGATGGGTGTGATCGGTCATTATTAGTTTCCTTGCATCAAACAATGTACAGGATATTCCCTTTGAATTCAGGTAATTACTTAGAATGCATGAAGAGAAAAGCTCACCGTAGCTTACTATCTGGTCATATTCAAAATCATAAGACCTTTTAATCTTATCATAAAGATGGCCTTTCCTGATATATCCCCTCAGCTGATCAAACAGGGATTCGGCTTCACCGTAAACCGGGTGGGTTTCATCAGGGAACAGCTCATGGATAATGCTGAAATGAACTTCATGGATCGCCCCGAATGATTCAATAAGGGGCACAGGGTCGTTGGCCAGGTAATGTTTAAGCAGGATTTCCAGTGCATTCGTGGTCTTTCCCAGGGCTGAAACCACGGTCATGATCTTGCTGCCCCTGTACTTTTTTAAAATGCGGAAAACATTGTGAAACCCGGCTGCCGAGTTAACAGATGCCCCCCCGAATTTAAATACTTTGAGTTCCATCATTACAAAGGTACAAAAATCGTGACTCGGTTCCCTGCTCCCCGTTCCCCGCTCCCTGCTCCCCGTTCCCCGTTCCCCGTTCATCATTCCCGGCAATTCGCTATCTTTGCAGTCCCTAAAGACAATAAGTATGAAATTTCAAACCCTTACCGGATTTATCGTTGAGAAGCAGGCCGAATACCCCGGCGCTTCAGGAGAACTCACCCGTTTGCTGAATGATATCGGGACTGCAGCAAAATTTGTCAACCGTGAAGTCAACCGTGCCGGACTGGGTGATGTCATGGGCTATGCCGGTGAGATCAATGTGCAGGGCGAAGAGCAAAAAAAGCTCGATGTGTTTGCCAATGAGCAGTTCATTGCAGCCCTTACCGACGGCGGACAATGCTGTGCAATCGGTTCCGAAGAAAACGAAGAGATCATTATTCTTGACAACGTCCATTCCAAGCACGCCAAATACGTAGTTGCCATCGACCCGCTTGACGGGAGTTCAAATATTGAGAGCAATGTTTCCATAGGCACCCTTTTTTCGGTTTACCTCAGGAGAACGGTCAGGGGGATGGCTACTATTGAAGACTTCCTTCAGCCGGGCCGCAACCTTGTTGCCGCAGGCTACGTGCTTTATGGTTCATCAACCGTATTGGTTTATACGACAGGTTACGGGGTCAACGGCTTCACCCTTGAACCTTCGGTTGGCTCATTCATTCTCAGCCATCCTGATATGAAATATCCTAAAGGCGGGAACATCTATTCCATCAATGAGGCAAACTACATTTATTTTCCGGAAGGCGTGAAGCAGTATGTGAGGTATTGCCAGGAGGATGACAAATCCACTTCAAGGCCATACTCTACAAGGTATATAGGATCGATGGTGGCCGATTTTCACCGCAACCTGATACGCGGAGGCATTTTTATTTATCCTGCGACCACAAAGAACAAACAGGGAAAACTTCGTTTGCTGTATGAATGCAACCCGGCGGCATTTCTTGCAGAACAGGCAGGGGGCAAGGCTTCCGACGGTTTCCGCAGGATCCTTGACATTCAGCCAAAAGAATTGCACGAACGTGCCCCGATATTTGTAGGCCCAACAAAAATGGTTGAAAAAGCGGAAGAATTCATGAAGGAACATTCACCTGAATTCCGCCTCGGGTAAAATGCTGAATAAAAATATTAATCACTCTTTTGAACCAGGATGACCTGACCGGATACTACCTGAAGGACCCCAGGACCATTGAGGTTTCGGAAGCCCTGAACGGCCCGTCGCGTGTACGCTTCAGCCTGAAAGGCCTTATTGGGTCGTCCCGTTCCTTTGTCACCGCCAGTATATTTCAAAAATCACCCCTTGTCCATATTGCTATCCTCCCCGACAGGGAGTCGGCAGCGTATTTTCTTAATGACCTTGAACAAATCTTCGGGGAAAGCGGGGCGGAATCGGAAAAGAAACGGATACTGTTTTTTCCTTCCTCATTCAAAAAAGGGGTATTGAGCGGGCCTAAAGACAACCAGGGCTTATTGCTGAGGACCGAAGTGCTGAACCGGCTGAACAACAGGCAGGGAAGTTTTTTCATAGTGACTTATCCTGAGGCTCTTGCCGAAAAAGTAGTCAACCGTAAATTCCTTGAGAAGAACACTTTGAAACTCACGGCAGGGGAAAAGGTGAATATGGATTTTATCCTTGACCTTCTTGTTGAGTATGATTTTGAGCGTGCTGATTTTGTGCTTGAGCCCGGGCAATTTGCCCTCAGGGGCGGGTTGATCGACGTTTACTCTTTCAGCAGCGACCATCCTTACCGGATTGAATTCAGCGGCGACAGCATTGCATCGATAAGGACTTTCGACCCCTCGGCCCAGCTGTCGCTGGATAAAAAGGAAATAATTACAATCGTGCCTGATATCAGGGTAAATCCTGAGAAAAACACAGGATATGAGCCCCTGCTGGGGTTCCTGCCCGAGAAATCGGTCATCTGGCTTGATGATGCCGCATTCTGTGCCGATGAGATGGATAAACTTACCGGTTCGGACCTCTTGTTGAAAAGTAAGGAGTTTCTTCCCCTGCTCCTGGAATTTTCTTCTGTAGAATTCGGACGGCAGTTTTACTTTAAAACAGCCCGGGAGGTGGTTTTCAATACAGCACCCCAGCCTTCTTTTAACAAGAATTTTGAACTGCTGATGGCCGATCTCAGGGATCATGCTGCAAAAGGGTACATGAATATGATCCTTGCCGACAGTCCCAAGCAGGCCGACAGGTTGAATGCAATATTCGAGGATCTGGAACCGGAGAATGAAAACATGAAAGCGAAGCAATTTGCACAAGCGGCCTTGGGTGTAGCGAAGCAAACCCCAGACGCGGTGCAAGATTGCGAGCGAATTCATGTTTTCGTCTATGCACTCCACGAAGGCTTTGCCGACCACGACCTGAAGCTCCTCTGCTACACCGATCACCAGATCTTTGAGCGCTACCAGCAGTATCATCTGAGGGACGGCTATACCAGCAAGGAAGCCCTGACGCTTAAGGAGATCTACGATCTTAAGCCGGGTGATTTCGTAACGCATATCGACCATGGAGTGGGGCGTTTCGACGGGCTTGAAAAGATCGTGAACAGCGGGAAGGAACAGGAGGCCATCCGCCTTATCTATAAGAATGAGGATGTGCTTTACGTCAGCATTCATTCACTGCACCGCATTTCCAAATATATCGGGAAGGAGGGGACTGCCCCGGTTTTAAACCGCCTGGGATCAGATTCCTGGAACAAGCTCAAGGCTAAAACGAAGAGCCGGGTCAAAGACATCGCCCGTGACCTTATCAGGCTTTATGCCGAACGACGTGCAACCACGGGCTTTGCATTTGCCCCGGATACGTATATGCAGACCGAGCTTGAAGCTTCATTTATATACGAGGACACCCCCGATCAGATCAAATCAACCCTGGATGTTAAAAAGGACCTTGAAGCTGATTTCCCGATGGACCGCCTCGTTTGCGGGGACGTAGGATTTGGGAAAACCGAAATAGCCATCAGGGCGGCCTTTAAAGTTGTCGCGGATTCCAAACAGGTGGCGGTTCTTGTCCCCACGACCATCCTTGCCCTCCAGCATTACAAGACATTTTCGGAAAGGCTGAAAAATTTCCCCTGCCGGGTCGATTACATCAACCGTTTCAGGAGCGCAAAGAAACAAACCCAGATCCTCAGGGACCTCGAAGAAGGAAAAGTCGATATCCTTATCGGGACCCACAGGTTACTTGGTAAGGACATACAGTTTAAGGATCTCGGTTTGCTGATCGTTGACGAGGAGCAGAAATTCGGGGTTGCCGCCAAGGAAAAAATGAAACGGCTGAGGGTAAATGTCGACACACTCACCCTTACAGCCACTCCGATCCCCCGAACCCTGCAGTTCTCCCTGATGGGGGCCAGGGACCTCTCAATCATCAATACACCTCCGCCAAACCGTTTTCCTGTGCAGACCGAATTGCATGCTTTTCATGAAGATGTGTTCAGGGAAGCCATCAGCAGTGAATTGTCGAGGGGTGGGCAGGTCTTTGTCGTGAATACCAGGGTGCAGAACATAGGCGAAGTGGCCGGAATGATTCAGAGGCTGGTTCCCGGAGCCACAGTGGCTGTGGCACACGGGCAGATGGACGGCACAAAACTCGAAAAGGTCATGGTCGATTTCATCGAGGGGGAATTCGACGTACTCGTTGCCACCACCATCATTGAATCGGGCCTTGACATTCCCAATGTAAATACCATTATCATCAACGACGCCCATCATTACGGCCTCAGCGACCTGCACCAGCTCAGGGGCAGGGTAGGGCGTTCCAACAAAAAAGCCTTCTGCTACCTGATCGCGCCGCCCATGTCGACCCTCACCGATGAGGCAAGGAAAAGGCTCAGGGCTATCGAGGAATTTTCGGAACTCGGCAGCGGTTTCAGCATTGCAATGCGCGACCTGGATATCCGGGGAGCCGGAAACATCCTCGGGGCCGAGCAAAGCGGGTTCATCACCGAGATCGGCTATGAAATGTACCAGAAGATACTTGACGAAGCTCTTACCGAATTGAAAGAACAGGATTTCGGTGAGCTGTTCCATGACCAGCCGGCCCGCCCGCTGGTGAAAGACTGTGTTATTGAAACCGATATGGAGATCCTGATACCCGATGCCTATGTCACCAATATTACCGAGCGCTTAAATCTTTATAAAGAATTGGATTCCATAGAAGATGAAGGCAGGCTTGATGAATTCAGGGAGAGGCTCGCCGACAGGTTCGGTCCTGTCCCACGGCAAACCGATGACCTTATTCAAACCATACGACTTCGGAAAGCAGCAAAAATCATAGGGTTTGAAAAGCTTATACTCAGAAAAGGCAGAATGAATGCCTATTTCCCGTCGAACCCTGACTCAACGTATTACCAGTCCAAGGCATTCACAAGTATACTCGACCTGGTAAAAGACCCCTCAACGGGCTTGCGTCTGAAACAGGAAGGGAACAAACTCTTCATCACTTTTCGTGAAACGGGTTCTGTCGCCCAGGGGCTTAAAAAGTTTGAAGTCTTAAAGAGTGTGATGTAATATTTTAAATGTTTATTGAATTTTCTTAAATTCGCACAAATTTTCCCTGGTGTCTGATAGTCTTGTCATAATACCAACCTTTAATGAGAAGGAAAATATTGAACGGATCATCCGTACGGTATTCTCACTTCCGAAAGACTTTCATGTACTGATCATTGAGGATAATTCCCCCGACGGTACAGCGGCAATTGTTTCACGGCTAATGACAGAGTTTCCCGCACAGCTGTTCATGGAACAGCGAAAAGGGAAGCTTGGGCTTGGAACCGCCTATATTCATGGCTTTCACTGGGCAATCGACAGGAAATATGACTACATCTTCGAGATGGATGCCGATTTCTCCCATAATCCCGCCGACCTGGTACGGCTTTATAATGAGGCCAAAAGCAAAGGGGCCGACCTGGTCATCGGATCCCGTTACGTTACCGGTGTTAATGTAGTGAACTGGCCTATTGGCAGGGTGCTTATGTCGTATTACGCTTCAGCCTACGTGAGGTTTATTACCAGGATGAAGATCTGGGATACCACTGCCGGGTTCAAATGTTACGCCCGTCCTGTGCTTGAGGCCATAGACTTTGACAATATTCATTTCACCGGTTATGCATTTCAGATCGAAATGAAATTCCTTGCCTGGAAACTCGGTTTTAAGATTGTTGAAATCCCCATTATTTTCACCGACCGTACCCTGGGTGAGTCAAAAATGAGCAAGGGTATATTTAAGGAAGCCGTTTTTGGAGTGATCAAACTCCGCTTCAAAAGCCTCTTTAAAAAATACAAGCGTAAAAACGCCTGAACTTTTTCCCGGTTTTTATTATGGAATCATATTTTATTCACAATGCCATCATTGTTAATGAGGGAAAACAGTTTCCCGGTTCATTGATAATTGCCGACGGCCGGATCCTCGAGATTTATGACGGCCCCAGGCCTTCTTCCTTTGTGCTTCCCGAAGGAACGGTTGAAATTGATGCCGGCGGGCAGCTGCTGATTCCCGGTGTGATCGACGACCAGGTCCATTTCAGGGATCCGGGCCTTACCGAAAAAGGCGATCTGTATACCGAGAGCCGCGCCGCCGTTGCAGGAGGGGTCACTTCCTTTATGGATATGCCCAATACGCTTCCCAAAGCGACGAGCCTGGAGATCCTTGAAGAAAAATACAAACTTGCAGCGAAAAAATCCCTTGCGAACTATTCTTTCTTTCTTGGTGCCTCCAACGATAATCTTGATGAAATAAAAAAAGCCGACCCGTCACGCATCTGCGGACTTAAAGTGTTTACAGGGGCTTCCACGGGGAACATGCTGGTGAGCGATCCCGTGGCCCTTGAAGCAATCTTCAGGGAATCTCCCGTGATCATTGCCGTTCACAGCGAAGACGAGGCTATCATACAGGCCAATCTAAAGACCTACAGGGAAAGGTACGGAGACGATATCCCGATAGAAGCCCATCCACTCATCCGCAGTGAAGAAGCATGTTATAAGTCTTCGGAATTACTGGTAAGCCTGGCCCGCAAACATAAGGCCAGGCTTCACCTGCTTCATTTATCCACTGCCAGGGAGCTGGAGCTTCTGGATAATACCATACCGCTTGAAGAAAAACTGATTACCGGGGAAGTTTGTGTTCATCATCTCTGGTTCGACGATAGGGATTATGCCGACCTTGGTTCCAGGATCAAGTGGAACCCTGCCATCAAGACCGAGAAGGATAAACTGGGGCTGATGGAAGGTCTCATCAATGATAAGATCGATATCGTGGCAACCGACCACGCACCACACCTGCTTAAGGGAAAAGACAATCCATACACATCCTGTCCTTCAGGAGCGCCGCTTATCCAGCACAGCCTTGTGGCCATGCTTGCGTTTTATCATATGGGCAGGCTGCCGCTTGAAAAAATTATAGAAAAACTTTGCCATTCGCCGGCAGTGCTTTACAGGATAAAAGACAGGGGGTTTATCAGGAAAGGATATTTTGCCGACCTGGTGCTGGTTGATATGGATGCCCCCTGGACTGTTGCCCCTGAGAATATTCTTTATAAATGCGGATGGTCGCCTCTTGAAGGAGTTACCTTCAGGTCGAGGGTCACCAAAACCTGGGTCAGCGGCCGCCTTGTGTTTGACCAGGGGAAATTCAACGAAACCATCAAGGGCCAGAGGCTCTTATTCAATTATTAGTCAATCATTAATTATTTATATTTATGAAAACCTCAATCTCAGCATTACTTGTATTACTGGTATTTTTAGCTTCAGCCTGCCGTTTCGAGCAGAAAGTCATTGAAGAAACCTTTGCCAACGGCTCGCCCAAGCGGGTATGCATTTATAAGGGGAAAGGCGAAAACCGCGAGATGATAAGGGAAACAACATACTATGAAAACAAACAGATGCAGATGGACGGCGCATACAAGGACGGGAAGCGTGATGGGTTATGGGTTTCCTGGTATGAGAACGGTAAAAAATGGAGCGAGGGTAATTTTAAGACCGGCAAAAGCGATGGAAAGAGGGTCACTTATTTTGAGAACGGCAAGATAAGATACGAAGGGAATTATAAGAACGATCAGAGAATCGGCAAATGGCGTTTTTATGATGAAAGCGGAAAGCTCCTGGCAGAGCAGGATTTCTCAGCTCCGCAGAAATAAAAAAAAGAGGGCGGCTCAAAAGGCTGCCCTTCTTTTTTTATTTGTTGGCTGAGGAGTCTCTGTCACTGCATCGCGTCTGCGTCCGGCGCTAAAATACCTGACCGATCCCAAGAAATTAGCTATAGGACCGCGCCGGCCA
>CAILVF010000063.1 GCA_903837605.1 uncultured Bacteroidales bacterium
GGTTTGACAGGCGCTGATACTGTTGCCGGAGGAAAGGGGTTCGATACCATTGTTCTTGATGGTGTCGGTACTCAGACTGTTGCTGATACCGAGTGGCAGCATCTTTCTGGAATTGATGCTCTCCGTTTGGCTGGTCAACCGGGTTCTGTATTTAATGTTGTAATCAGTAATCAGTTTGTAGGTCAAACAGATTCTACGAATATGTTAGCTATTATCAACAACGACGGTAATATTAACAATTATTCTGAGAACGTTGCTAACATCGACTTGCGTGGTCTTGATATGAACCATTGGGTTAACTTTGTTGGTCCAAATGCTGATGGTTCTGCACAAAGCGTTCAGACCGTTCTTGTAAGTCAGCAGTCCATTAATGGTAACGATTATCTGAATGGTGGTGATAACAATGTTAAACTTGATTATACAGACATCGGCAAAACTGGTGTTCATGATTTTGCAACTCAAGCAGCCTCAGACGCAGCGTGGGCAGCTAACTATACCTCCGGAAACGTTGATGGTAACTTTAATGAATTAGCTATTTACAACAATGCCGTAGTTACAGTTAATGACTTGGTTCATGTAAGTAATTTCCATTACATAACATTCAATAATACGACAACTGGTGCTCAGACGCTTAACTTGACCTTGGATAGTGCGACAGTAGATAGATTGGCTGATGCAAGCCATACCGCAACTGATGCACAGGTTGAATGGTTGTGGATTACTCCTCATGACAGTCCAACAGTGACAGGTGCCTATTCAGTATTGAATCTTCAGGCAGGTACAGTAGGTTCTCAGTTCAGTCTAGGTGTTGACTTGCTTGATGCTGATGCCAATGGTGCATACTTTAACACAGTTGTAACTGGTGACGGAAACGACCGTATTATTATTGGTAATAGTTATGGTCATAATTACATTACTCCTGGTAAAGGTGCTGACACTATTGAAATTGCTAGCGGTAATCTATTTAATCTTGCCGCAAGTAACGATGTTATAATCTACACAAAAGCAGGTCAAACTTTTGACGGTGTAGTTACAAGTGGAGTTACACTTTTAGAGCCTGATCCAACACCTTCATACTCACCACTCCTTGGTGCTGATATTATCAAACTTACTGGTGGGTTACTATTCCATCCTAACGTTAACCTTGATCTCAGCGCTCTGATTGGCACATCTTCAGTTACTGTACATAATGTAAATACTACCGTTAATTTGCTGAGTGGTCTATTCAGCAACGATGATGTTTACATAACAAACCATGGACAATACAATACAGTAACACATGAGTTCACTGCCAATGGTGCTGGATTTGATGCACTTATTCAGTGGGATTCTAACGGTAGTGCAGCAGGTGGTGTAGTTGAGACAGTAATCGTTACTGGCGTTGGAACTGACCATGTAAACGGTGGTACGCTTCTCAATGGTATTCTTCATCTTACACTGTAAGACAAGGTAATGCGTATGGGATTTTAAGTAATAACTTGAAATCTTGTATTACATTGAGTAAAGAGTAAAACAAAAACCCAGCCTCGCAAAAAGAGGTTGGGTTTTTGTTATTTAAAAATATGTGAGAACAGGACACGAATTCACCCCTGTACTAGAAAAGAGCGAGCGATTATTTACTATATTTTCAGCATTGAATACATTCACCAGTAGATAATTAATGGTGACAGTACCTGCTGCTATAAAAATGGTACTTGTTACCAACTCTAAACATAGCTTTTTACTGTTTGTCTAGGATTTGTTCATTATCAAACTTGTATAATCTCAGAAATAATCAGAGAAATAATAATATTGAGATGTTGCTGCTTTAAAAATAATTATCACACTCTCCTATGACAATACAAGACTGGACTTCGGGGTATGTAGCTGATATCGGTTACACCTATGGATACTATACAGAACTTAATCCACTACGGGTTAAGCTTGCTTTTCTCAATAATGGACTGGTTTTTCCTGAATTCGGGACGGCCTGTGAACTTGGGTTTGGCCAAGGTGTGAGCGTTAACATTCATGCGGCAGCCTCGATGACTGAGTGGTATGGAACAGATTTCAATCCTGCACAAGCTGGGTTTGCACAGGAACTTGCTGCCGTTTCTGGCTCTAAAGCTAAGCTTTATGATGATTCTTTTGCAGATTTTACACAGCGAAAAGATTTGCCTGACTTCGACTACATAGGACTGCATGGGATCTTGAGCTGGATCTCAGATGAAAACCGTTCTGTTATAGTGGAATTTCTCAGCAAAAAGCTGAAAGCAGGTGGTGTTTTGTATATCAGTTACAATACAATGCCGGGATGGGCCGCGTTTGCCCCTATCCGTCACCTTATGACAGGGCATGCTGATGTGATTGGTGCTGATGGTCATGGTATCGTCAAAAGGATTGACGGTGCAATTGAATTTGCCGAAAAGTTACTGGCAACCAACCCCATTTATGCAAAAGTAAATCCAATTATTAAAGACAGGGTTGCAAAACTCAAAGACCAGAATCGCCACTATCAGGCGCACGAATATTTCAATCAGGATTGGCATCCAATGCATATTGCTGACATGGCGGAATGGTTAAAACCCGCCAAACTGGATTATGCCTGTTCAGCAAACTACCTTGATCATATTAATGCCATTAACGTAACTGCCGAACAACAGAGCTTTCTGAATGACATTCCTGATGCAATGTTCCGCCAGAGCGTTCGTGACTTTATGGTGAATCAGCAGTTTCGTAAAGACTATTGGGTAAAAGGTGCTCGAAAGCTTTCAGCCCTTGAAAATGCTGAAGCGCTCCGACAGCAGAAAGTTATTCTTGTGAATAATCGACAGAATGTATCACTGAAGATAATAGGTGCTTTGGGTGAAGCCATCATGAGCGAAACCATCAATAACCCGATTCTTGATATTCTCGCCGACCATAAACCAAAAACCATAGCCCAATTAGAGCAGAGTGTCGCTGAACAAGGTATAAATTTCGGGCAACTGACACAAGCAATTATGGTGCTTTCAGGAGCGGGACATCTTGAAGCCGTCCAGGATGATGCAGTGATTGGAAAATCGAAAAAGCATACGGATAAACTCAACTCTTATATTATCAGTAAAGCTCGTAACAGCAGTGATATCAGTTATCTTGCCAGCCCGGTTATTGCTGGAGGTATTAGGGTGAGTCGTTTCCAGCAACTTTTCTTGCTTGCAATAAGCTACGGTAAAAAGAAACCAGAAGAAATGGGCGAGATTGCCTGGTCGGTTCTTGTTGCACAGGGTCAGAAAATTATAAAAGATGGCACGATGATGGAAAACCCAGAGGAAAACCTTGCAGAACTGAGTGCACAGGCAAAGGTCTTTTTTGAAAAGCAGCTACCTATTATGAAGGCTTTGCAGATCGTCTGATGCAGCTCCACATGCCTGTGCAATTTCACCTTAACAAATATTCAGTGATATGGGTAAATTATAAATAAAGAAGTTGCAGTATTCTTACTCTTAGTGGATTTTATGCTACAAGTTGTATATCGGTATATGAAAGTGCTGGATGATTAGAGGTGCCAATGAGTGCAACCAGGGCAGCTGCTCCTGATCCACTGCCGTCTGCGTCATAATACAGATTTCCTGTTGTAGTGTTATAAACGATTCTATCGCTGGAATCATGACCCGCATTTACTCCAGCACCAGACCAGAATGCATTTGAGTTCCAGCTGCTTATTGTGTTAAACACTGCCTTACTAAACTGAAGGATATCAGTGCCATGCACAAAATCAGCTATCGTATCATGATTTGTAGATGTTGGTTTTGTATTAAAAAGAAAAACATCAATGCCTCCACCGCCAGTAAGAATGTCGTTCCCCGTGCCACCAGAAATAGTGTCATTGTGTGCCGATCCAATAAGGGTAACCCCTGTTGAACTGTTGTTTGTGATGGTCCACCCGTTTGCACCCCCAGCCAAAGCAAGACTCACATTATGCCCGTTAGCGTTGATCGATGCAGTGCCATTGTTGATCGTCGCGTTCGTTGCCGTAAAATTGCCAAAAGCTGTAGCCAATACTGTAGCACCGGAAGCAACCTTCAGTATATCAGCTCCATTGCCCAGATCGGTTATGGTATTACTCCCTGAGGTTATATTGAATGTATCAGCCCCTGCTCCACCAGTAAGCGTATCAATGCCGCCCCCGCCAGTAAGGGTGTCATTACCAGTGCCGCCCGAAAGAGTGTCATTGTGTGCCGATCCAATAAGGGTAACCCCTGTTGAACTGCTGTTTGTGATGTTCCAGCCGTTAACACCTCCCGCTAAAGCGACACTTACATTATGCCCGTTAGCGTTAATCGATGCAGTGCCATTGTTGATCGTCGCGCTCGTTGCCGTAAAATTACCATAAGCTGTAGCCAATACCGTAGCACCGGAAGAAACATTCAGGATATCAGCTCCATTGCCAAGATCAGTTATGGTATTGATGCCTGATGTTATGTTGAATCCATCAGCTCCAGCACCACCAGTAAGAGTATTGTTACCTGCAGCAATAAGCGTATCGTTTCCGGCACCACCTGTAGCCTTTTCAATAAAACAATTAAATGCAATGGCAACATTCTCAATCATCCCATCAACAGAGGAATATGACCCAGGCGTAAGATTGATAGTCTGACTACCTGCATACCCGGAACAATCAAGCGTATCAGTTCCGCTGGCATCCCAGATGGTAAATATAGGAGTGTGGTTTAGGTTAAAATCATAAATTTTTTTCTCGGGATCTGACGTAAGAAGATTGCAATTGAAACCGTATATCGTATCACCGCTCCGTGTTATAGTATCTGCTCCATATTTTGCCTGAAGAGCAGCAATATCATAAACCATAGGAGTTTGGGGGTAAATATAATTCAGATATGTTCCATCCTGCTGCCAACCGGAACCAGGAAGATATCCCCCAAAATATGACATCACCGAATACTTTCGGTTATCCTGAGCAAAAACAGCGCTATTCGCATAGGTAATAGTACCCCCGCTGCCTGCGTTGTAGGTTCCTGGATGAGATAAGCCTAATGAATGACCGATTTCGTGAATCATGGTGGTTAAACCATAGCCACCCGGACTCATGCCACTATCGCCATTTGAAGTCCAGTTTGAACTTAACCATATCTGATCTGCCGCAAATGTACCGTTGTGAGTTGAACTGTTTAATGAGCTATACCAAAAACCTGAATAGGTACCGTTGCCTGAGGTGTTGTTAGAGTAATCAAGGGTGATATTGGCAGATGGGGATGGAGATTGAACCAGGCGATGCTGCGTCCCGGCGGCTTTAGCAATAAGATCGTCCCAAAGTTGAAAAGATAATTGTGCAGTAGCAACTTGAAGTGCATCCATATTCACTACATGGCTTCCACCTTCTGAAGGGGTATAGCCTGATACGTTTGTCGGTGTACCACTATTGATTGAATAGGAAATAGTGGATAAACTTGAAGGCCAATTAAATGTGTCGCCGTTAAGACTGCCACCCCATGAAGTCGTAATCTGGTAAATAATTTGGCTGGTTGTGAACGTAGGCTTTGTGGCTGCGGTGAGCAGGGAAATGGTATAGCTTGAAGTTACTAAAGGCTTCGGACTTGACATTTTCAGCTCAAGAATAAAGGTTTATAAAATAACTACCTTCCCCCCGGTGTTCGGTATTGACAAATTATAGCCTGAGCACAATTTTTTGTTCGTTTTGAGAAAACCTTGGACTGAGACCGAATAGTAAAAGTTCAAGAAAAGTACCATTCCGTTATACCTGATGATAATGAAACAGGAAAAATGGCTATGGTGCTGGCGATGTTTTACAAGAGTCAAGCAAAAAAGTTAAAATAAGGGTACGACTCACTTCACAGAAGGTATTGTTGGTCCTTTCGGAATGAAACTCATCTCATCGATACTGATATCTTTGACTGCTCCCCAGGAATAACCCCTGACTTTGAATGTTTTCAGATCCGGGATTCCGCGCCGAAGACCTCTTTCAATAACATATATTGACGAACCTCCTTTCTGGCGAATCAATTCGCCGTCATGGAAGCGGTTTTTTGGTGTTCCGGCAAGAGTAACAGAGGGTATAGGTTGTCCTTTCGGAATGGAACTCATCTCTTCTGCACTGATATTTTTGATCGCTTCCGAAGTATAGTCCCTGGCATTGAATGTTTTTGGATCCGGGATTCCATGCCGAAGCCCCCTTTCGATAACATATACAGACGTAGTTCCTCTCTGGCGAATCAGTTCGCCATCACGGAAGTGGTGGTTGGACATGCCGCCGGCTTTTAAAAGGATTGGTTGTCCATCCTGTTTTCCATGCTCGTTCTGCGCGCCAATTGCCATAGGGGAAGAGTGCATCATCATGAATAGAATAACACTTAGACTACATGTTCTTTTTAAGTGAAGCGCTCTTTTTGTGTTGCAACTTTTCATTTGAATTCTTGAAATTTGAATTTATTGATGACCTAAGAAGGGTAGATATATATTCTAATATGACTCAAGTGACTCATTCAAGCAGACCGTAACTAGGTTAGTTTACGTCCGGTTAAAATTTTCTTGTGTACAATAGCCCATCTATTAATCAATATATAAAATATTTCAAAATATTTCTTTAATCAAAGCTGTAATTCCGTCCGGGGTGGCGTAGTCTTCGGATCCTTTATGCTCTCCTCCAGGGTCGATTCGGATATTGTCGTCAGTGGTTGGCGATTATGCATCGTCAGTTTAAAAAAGCAAACTGGCCTATGGAGGTGTGGCCCGAGTGGTTTACGCTGGCAGAGTCAGGTAGAAATTAAATTTTGTTTAAAAATTAACTTTTAAGTTAAGTTAATA
>CAILVF010000064.1 GCA_903837605.1 uncultured Bacteroidales bacterium
CCCGGTTCCCGGCTCCAGGCTCCCGGTTCCCGGCTCCAGGCTCCCGGTTCCCGGCTCCAGGCTCCCGGTTCCCGGCTCCCGGCTCCCGGCTCCCGGCTCCCGGCTCCCGGCTCCCGGATCCCGAATCTTGCATCCTGCATCCTGTACCTCTTTCTTTGTTTCTTCTCTTCCGCCTCCATAGCCCAAACCACATCCTACGATGCTGTCATAGCAATTTACGTTAAAACATACAGTTCAGTAGCTGTAACCGAGATGAACCAGTACCATATTCCGGCCAGCATTACCCTGGCCCAGGGGATCATAGAATCGGGTGCGGGGCTGAGCAAGCTGGCCGCGGAAGCTAATAATCATTTCGGCATCAAATGCCATAAGGACTGGACCGGCAAAACATATCACCGTACCGATGACCGCATAGACGAATGTTTCAGGAAATATGACCATCCTGAGGATTCCTTCCGCGACCATTCGGTTTTTCTGGCCCAGAGGGACCGCTATAAAAGCCTTTTCCTTCTGCCGGTGACCGATTACCATGCCTGGGCTGAGGGGCTGCAGAAGGCAGGCTATGCCACCAACCCGCAATATTCAGAGAGGCTGATCCACACCATAGAACAATACCAGTTATACCTGTTTGACAAACCCGATTACCTTCCTGAAACTTTAGCCGCTGCTAACCCTGATTTCATAAGATATCCCTGGGTTGCAACATTTATTGCGGTTGGTTTTGCTGATGACGGCAGGATTATTTATGATAACCATTCACTGAAATGCGTTGTGGCCCGGAATACCGACACCTTGTCAAAATTGGCGGCTCTTCTGGATGTTTCCGAAAAGAGGCTGATGAAATACAATGACCTGAAATTTCCCGGATCGCTCGAGACAGGTCAGGTGATATATTTTGAACCCAAAAAGCGTAAAGCTTTAGTCGCACTTCATATTGTAAAGGAAGGCGAGACCCTGTATGAGATATCCCAGCGTTACGGTATAAAAATGAAGCTGTTGCTAAAACGCAGCGGGATGTCGGCAGGGATTGAACCATACCCGGGACAGGCATTGCCACTGAGGTAAGATGGTAAAGCAGGGTAAATTTCACTTCTATCTCGAAGGGATGCGGTAATTGCGGAGGTAGCTGCCCGATCCCACCACCAGGTTAAGCGATTCCTCGCTGTCCATATGGCCGATGTCGAAAGCTGTGTTCCCGTAAACACCGGGTTCCATAGGATAATAGCCTTTTGAGTCGAACAGGAACAGTTCCCCTGTCTCAGGTATGGTAACGCCAATCATAGAAATATGGTTCAGGCGGTCATAAAGTACAAATGGTGCGCGGCTGATCTCCCTGCGGAACACATACGAATATATGAGCTTGTTGGAACGGCTGTAGTAGGATATCCTGTTCTTATCGACGAATATATATTCAGGGACAATATTGCCCATCACATTCTCATTAAAGAACCAGTGGTGGGGCGAAAACTGTCCGAGGCTGATCTCGACTGTTTTCCCGTTTTCCTGGATAAATATAAGTTTCCCCCCCGGGCCCGTAGTCACAAAGATCCCTTTCTGGGCCATGTTTACAGGGTAGAAGGTAGAGTGGTCAGCCGGGCGGAACATAGGGCCCACCCTTATCCTTTGCCGGCCCTGGCGGTCAGTGATCATCAGGTTGTTCTCAAGGTCGCGTATAAAAAAGAAATCCTTGTGGTTAGAAACAATATATTCTACCGGGTTGTGGATAGTCGCTTTCATCAGGGGCCTTTCCCAGTTCGTGATCGAATGCCCTTTAAGGTCGAACTGGTAAATACGTTTATCGTTAAAGGCGACAAAGACCCTGTAATCGGCTTTACGGTCAAAATTAACGATAGTAAGCGCACTGGTAGCCGGAATCGGGAAGCGCATGGGATAGTCCCGGGCAGGCTGTCCGTCTGATCTAAGGAGGTAGAGATGCGAGTCGGTGTTAAAGAAATAAAACACGGTGTCGCAATCAGGCATGGTCACAGGTTTGACTTTCGACAGTATCTTCCCCATGACATGCAGCCTCCACCGAAGCAGTCCGTCGGCCCCATACTGGTAGATATTATTCAAAGTATCGCGTACAAGTATCACAGGGTCGCCCTTTACCATTGTATTCAGTATCTGGGGGCTGCCGGTTAAGGTCGTATCAAGTTTCGCCTGCCAGCTCAAGGGGCCCTCTTTATGGAGATTGGGGGTATACCCGATAAAAATGCTTGTATAAAAGAATTCTCCCTGGGCCGAATACTGTATCCCTGCAGGCTGAAATTTTTTCAGGCTGTCGAGCATGGGATGAAGTGTTGAAAGCAGGGGATCATCGATCATCCGGCTTAAGGCTTTTGATGCATACGGGGTGTTGAAATAAATGAAAATGTTGGACTTTGCCGCCATTTTACCGTTGAAATCAAGATAGTCTTTGTTCCTTCCGAGGGTATAACCGGTGATATTCTCGTCGATAAGGAATTTCAATGCCGACGGGTCCTGCCCGAAGACAAGGCAGTGGTTGATAAAGGTATACCAGCCATGGCCTGCAGGTTCAAAGAGAGAGCCGAAGAGATTCTGGAGAACATGATTGAAATGGAGACCGGTGATCCTGTATCCTTTATACCTTAAAGAGTCCTTTTTCAGGCCTATCCTTACCCTGAGGCTGTCGAGCAGTGACACGGCCAGAAGGGAATCCCTGACCTGGAAAGCAGCATAGACCTTGTCGATGCCCTGGCCCGAATCGGCTTCCATTGTAAAAACCATAGCCTGTTTTCCCATCCATGGCAGAAAAAAATCGGAAAGGTTGATACGGTATCTCTGGTTCATCAGGCTGAGCGCATTCTGGTTCCCAGCTTCCAGCTCATCCTGGTGGTTCCTCAGCTCCAGGCGTTCGAAGTAAGCAGTAAGATCCCCCCATCCGAAGAAAGCAAAAAAAGCAGTCTTCTCAGGTGCCACTGAAATCAGTTCATTGGGCTGTGGCTCCTGGCCTGTAAACAGGTTGAGGTAATGAAAGGTGGTATCGTCGGCAAGGGTAAACCCGTTCAGGAAAAGTTCGTCCTTTTTTATGATCACATCCAGCCCGCTCCATGATGCAAGACGCGCCAGCTGGATCAGGGCCATATGATTTTCAGTCCTCGAGATCCTCGATAAAGCCAGTGCCAACATGCGATAGTTCACATAGATGTTCGCATCGGCTTTTTTTCCCGAAGGGGCTTCCACTTTGTGAAATCCCGAAGCCTGGAAAGCGGGGGTGTTGAAAGTGAGGCGGTCGATGGATTTTTTCACCAGGTCGGCAAGAAAACTTCCGATGAATACACCTTTGACCGTAGAATAATAGAACGGAGACGATTTATCGCTGCTCTGCAGCCGGTGGATAGTGGTTGAGGCATACGGAGTTTCGCTGATCTTCGCCGAATCCCCGAAAAGCTCTTTTGCAAATTCGTCGGCATACTTCCCGGGATCCAGGCCGGGAGCGGAAGTTAGAAAAACCACGCCGAACCTGGTATGGCCGCTGAGAGTGAGCGTGAGCACAAGATTATACCGCTGCAGCACAGCGCTGATATTCTTATTCTTACGGCTTATGGAATCAAACAAATGAAGCTCGTTCTTGATTGACCGTATCACAGGATAACGAGATAGTGAGTTCCAGATAAGGTTTGAACGGTTAAGCTCTTCCCATAGATTGCCGGGTTTGTTGATTTTAATAATAAGCGCCGTATTGTCGGGCACTGCATTCAACGGCGATTCATCAGGCTGGACTGAATATTCGGCAAGCCGGTAAATGCCCCAGCCCAGGACTGCCAGTATTAACACCGCCCCGATGGAGAGTAGCCATGCTTTGGGTCTCTTCATAAGGCCAGTTTTAGT
The DNA here is from genome assembly GCA_903837605.1 of uncultured Bacteroidales bacterium. Classification (GTDB taxonomy): domain Bacteria; phylum Bacteroidota; class Bacteroidia; order Bacteroidales; family FEN-979; genus CAIRDP01. The sequence goes on from CAILVF010000064.1 coordinate 3,853, forward strand.
TGTTGGTACAACCTGAAACTCATACGGTGGTGGTGGCAGGGTCCGTATAAACAGATTGCCTCACGGTGCCTTTGGCTGGGGTAGCCCTTATTGTTTGCCCAGTCATACCGGGGAAAATCTTTCGCAATGCTGCACATATACTCATCCCTCTGTGTTTTTGCCAGGATGGAGGCTGCCGCCACCGACATGAATTTTGCATCTCCTTTTATAATGCACTGATGGCGGATGTTGTTAATGGGTTTGAAACGGTTCCCGTCGACAAGCAGGAGTTCAGGCTTTATTGAAAGTTTTTCGACGGCATGGTGCATGGCAAGGATGGAAGCATTGAGTATGTTGATCTCATCGATAGTGCCGGCTGAGACAGTGGCAACGGCCCATGCAAGGGCCTCCTGTTCAATCCTTTTCCTGAGTTGTTCCCGTTTACGGGCCGTGAGCTGCTTCGAATCATTCAGCTCCAAATCCTTATAGCCTTGAGGGAAAATGACTGCAGCGGCAAAAACCGGACCGGCCAAACAGCCTCTTCCTGCTTCGTCAAGTCCTGCTTCCAGTAAACCCTCGGTATAAGAGGCCTGTAACATAAGCCTTTTTTTTATTCAGGGTTATAAAAGTACGAATTGATAAGGATCAGCAGGAAATAAATCAGGAAAATGACCTCGGCCCACCTCTTTTTCTTAATCCCAAGGAATGCTGAAGTCAGAAGCAGGGTGAGGGAGGGGAAGAGCAGGATCAGATGGTAAACAACCATCGTCGTTGAGTAGGCCACGCTCAGCATCGAGATCAGTACAAGCCAAACCACGAGATATGTTTTAGCCCTGATCTCGGCTGTTTTTTCCATCGGGCCGCTTAACATATGAGAAAAGCCCCAGACCGCAAGCACCAGGGTGAAAATCCCTATGACCCAATCGTCGGTATGCAGGTGGATGGGATAGAAGAAAAACGACGCAAGCATCTTCTCATAAACTACGATCTGGCCCCGGAGCTGATCGGTGAGGAAATAAAATACTGCAAGAAAGAAATAGGGTGTCAGCACACCTATTACACCAGCGGCCCATTCCCTCCATTTAACCGAACGGAACAGCACAAAACATACCGGTAATATTCCCAGCATCAGCAGGTAAGGGAAATAGAACAACGAACCCAGAGCGGCAAGGAAACCTGCTCCATAGACCAGGTCCAGGTCGTCGCTCCTGTTGTAGGACTTCATCAGGCTATTCAGGATAAGAAGCGTTATGACGATGCTGATATTAAGTGGGTGAATTGTAAGGTATATGGGGGAAGAACTCATCATGATAAGGAAAACCAGGGATGCCAGTGAAGAGTTCTTGAGTACCAGTTCGTGCCGGTTAAACATTATGTTAAGCCACCATGTCTCAAGCAAAACGAGCAGAAAACCAAGGATTACGGAAAGGTGGGGCAGGTTTCCAAGCAGAGAGTAAAGTAAACTGTAAAGAGGGACAGGACCTTCAGGAGGGGGAATATGCGGGGGTAAAATGAATGCTTTGCCCCAGAGGATAAACCCAATCAGACCAATAACAAGGTACTGGGCGGCGAAGCTGGAGCGGAAAAAGCGGATGAACATGTCTTAAAATGAAAAAAGTGACTGGTGACTGGTGACTAGTTACCAGTTGCTAGTGATACAATTTATAAATCAAATCCTATATCCTTTCGGTAGTACCTGCCCTCGAATTCAATTTTTTCAGCATTGCTGTAAGTAAGGGCAAGGGCTTCATGCATGCTTTTCCCGAATGAAGTTACTGCAATGACCCTTCCCCCGTTGGTGATGAGCTCGCCTTGTTTGATGGCTGTTCCAGCGTGAAACACCAGGGACCCTTCAACTTTCTTTTCACCACTTATCGTTTTGCCTTTTTCATAGGCATCGGGGTAACCCCTGGAAACCAGCATGACGGTTGCACAAACATGAGGATCAATTTGAATTGTTTGTATATCCAGCTTCCGTTCGGCAACCGCTACCAGTAATTCTATTAAATCGTTCTTGATCCTCGGGATCACCGACTCGGTTTCGGGATCTCCCAAACGGCAGTTATATTCGATTACGAAAGGGTCCCCCTTAACATTCATCAGCCCTGCGAAAATAAAACCGGTATAATCCAGGCCGTCGTTTTTCAATCCTTCAACGGTCGGCTTCAGGATACGTTCTTCAACTTTCTTCAGGAAAGCCTCATCGGCAAAAGATACAGGGGATACTGAGCCCATGCCCCCGGTATTGGGGCCGGTATCGCCTTCGCCTATTTTTTTATAATCCTTTGCTTCCGGAAGGACCAGGTAGGAATTCCCGTCGGTGATCACGAAACAGGAGCACTCGATTCCTGACAGGAACTCCTCGACAACAACCCTTGCTGAAGCTTGTCCGAACTTGGCATCCTTCAGCATGGCGGTAAGCTCATCCAGGGCTTCTTCTTCCGACTGGCATATCACCACTCCCTTGCCTGCAGCGAGTCCGTCGGCCTTTAACACATAGGGCGGTTTCAGGGAACGTATAAATTCAAGCCCTTCCTTCAGGGTTGAAGGATCGAAGGTTTCATATGCTGCCGTGGGGATCCCGTGGCGGACCATAAACTGTTTTGCGAAATCCTTGCTGCCTTCAAGCCGGGCTGCAGCTGCGGTCGGTCCTATGACGGGGATCTTTTTCAGTTCATTATCGGCGAGGAAGAAATCGTGTATGCCTTTTACCAGCGGGTCCTCGGGTCCGACAACAAGCATGTCAATGCCTGTTTCCAAAACGAACTTCCTGATCCCGGCAAAGTCATTCACCGAAAGAGGCACATTGTCGCCGAATTGGGATGTCCCTGCATTTCCAGGGGCAATAAACAGCTTCCCTAAGAGGGGGCTTTGTGATATTTTCCAGGCCAGGGCATGTTCCCTGCCTCCTGAGCCAAGCAGAAGTATTTTCATATACGATCAGGATTTAAGAGCCTTTTCAATGGATTCCCAGAGGCGGTCGGCAGTCTTCTGCCAGTTAAACAGGTCTTTCCTCTTCCTGCCGCGAATAATAAGGTCCTGGCGGATGCTCTCATAATTCGCAATCTTGTAAAGGGCGTCAGAAATACTTTCAGGGCTGAAAGGATCGACGAAGAGAGCCGCGTCCCCGGCCACTTCAGGCATAGAGGTTACTTTTGAAGTGATCACCGGCACATCGCAGCGGAACGCTTCAACAATGGGGATGCCGAATCCTTCAAAATAAGAAACATAGGTGAGGGCCAGCGCAGAACCAAGCACGCTTACGAGCTCTTCTATCTCCAGACGGCCGATAAACACGACATCATCGGAAAAAACCATTTCCTGGAAAGCCATATCAATGTCGCTGGTCCACCATTTCTTGGCGCCAACGATCAGCAGTTTCACTTCCGAAGGATTTGATTTTTTAAAGAGGTCGAAAGCCCGGAAAAGATTTGCCAGGTTTTTCCTGGGATGAAGAGAACCTATAAAAACAAAGTACCGGCATCCGTCGGAATATTCCTCCCTGGTTTTCTTTTTTTCTTCCTCGCTCAGCGGATGATAAGCTTCATTGTACCCGTCGTATACTACATCGATCTTGGAAGGGTCAACATGGTACTGCCTTACAATGTCTTCTTTTGAAAATTCCGATACTGTGGCAATCCTTGCCGCCCGGGCAGCATACCTGGGGAAATAGTACCGGTAAAACCTCCTGGTCCAGAAGGGCAGGTCCTGGGGGTAATGCTCAAAATTCAGGTCATGGAAAACCGCCATGGACTTTACATCTGTTTTGAGGGACAGGTAGCCGTCGGGTGAAAGGAAAAGATCGGGCTTCAGTTTTTTAAAAAGACCCGGGAGAGTAAGTTCAAACCACCAGTAATAAAGGAATGGGTGGCGGGCGTGGGGATATTGGATTACAGGGGTGACATTATCGGAAAATAAAAATTCCGTGTCATACTCGCGGTCAAAAATAAAATAAAAACGATGTTCCGGATGCTGGCTGGTAATGCGTTTGAGAGATTCATAAGTAAACCATCCTATCCCTTCGAGTCTGTTACGGATCAGCAGGCGGGTATTGACAGCAATATTCATCGAATTGTTTAACTTTGTCACAAATATCATAATATTTTTTAATGATTGTCGGGGAAAATATTCCCGATGGATCAGGAAAATTGAAATCAGATGCAACGGAAATTCCTGACAAACCTTAGTTTGCTGCTATTTCTTAATCTGCTTATCAAGCCTTTCTGGGTATTTGGCATTGACAGGACAGTGCAAAACCTTGTGGGAGTAGAGGCTTTCGGGTTCTACTTTGTCGTATTCAATTTTTCATTTCTTTTCAACATTCTGCTTGACCTGGGTATAACCAATTTCAATAACAGGAATATAGCCCAGAATCATCATTTGCTGAGCAAGCACTTTTCAGGCATATTGCTGATGAAACTGCTGCTTGCGTTCCTTTACCTGGGGGTCACTTTTTTCGTCGCCATCTGGAAATACAATCCCGATCAGCTTAAGCTCCTCGGCGTACTCGCATTTAACCAGTTCCTGATTTCATTTATCCTTTACCTCAGGTCAAATATTTCGGGCTTGTTGATGTTCAAGACCGACAGTTTCCTTTCGGTACTCGACCGCATGCTGATGATACTTTTCTGCGGTGTGCTGTTATGGGGGCATGTCACCTCAACCCCTTTCAGGATTGAATGGTTTGTTTATTCCCAAACCGCTGCCTATATTTTTACAGCCCTTACAGCCCTGATGATAGTCGTTAAAAAAGCCAGGTTTAAAAGGCTTAACTGGAACTGGCCGTTTTTCCTGATGATCATGAAGCAAAGCGCTCCTTTTGCTTTGCTTGTGCTTTTCATGACCTTTTATAACAGGCTTGACCCGGTTATGCTTGGATTACTACTTGATAAGGCAAAAGGAAATGAACAGGCCGGTATTTATGCATCAGGCTTCCGCATTTTCGACGCAGTGAATATGATCGCCTATCTTTTCTCGGTATTGCTGATCCCTGTCTTTTCTAAGATGATCAAGCATAAGGAGAGCATTGAGCATATGGTGAAGCTGTCATTTACAATGATCATCACACCGGCCATCCTGATTGCCCTGGGTTCGTTTTTTTACAGCAATGAATTGATGGCCTTATTGTACAATGCCCATCTTCACGACTCGGCCCATGTATTCCAGATCCTGATGGGCGGATTTATCGCGGTTTCAACAACCTATATTTTCGGTACACTGCTCACTGCCAACGGCAACCTCAAGGAGCTAAACATAATTGCCTGCTGCGGACTGCTGATCAGTTTTTCCTGCAACTTTTTCCTGATCCCTAAATTTCTTGCCATCGGCTCGGCATATGCAAGTCTTATCACCCAGTTCACCACAGCTTTCGTCCAGGTAATCGTTGCCGTTAAGGTTTTTAAAATGAGACCTAACTATCGCTACCTTCTCACATTGGTTTTATATATTGTCGGCGTTATCCTGATAAATGTCATTTCACGGATGTACCCGGTGCATCTCTCTTTCATCCCCGGCCATCTTAGCTGGATAGGAGGTTTCCTGCTGATGGTGGTTGCCTCCGTCCTCCTGTCAGTCCTGTTAAAACTGTGGAGTGTAGGGTCCCTGCTCAGGATTCTCCGGAGTGAGCGTTGATATTGACCCTCTTGTCTTCCGCCTATTGTTCTATTGTTAAATTTCCCTACCTTTGAAACAAATTTCATCCCCCATCCCTATGGACGGTAACGAAAAAAAGACGGAAGAATTTAATTCCTCCAACCTGGTGATCTTTCTCTATAAGTGGAGAAAGCCACTGTTCATTGTTATGCTTTGCGCGTTGTTTGGTTCCTGGTTCTTTTCATTGCCATGGTTTATCACACCCAAATACAAATCCACTGTAATTATGTTCCCTGCCAGCACAAGCTCTATCTCAAAAGCGCTTCTGAGTGCTCAGTATTCCAAAGGGCAGGATCTTGTGGAAATAGGCGAGCAGGAACAGGCTGAACAGCTTCTCCAGATCCTCAATTCGAGCCGCATCCGTGAACGCATTATCAATAAATTCCACCTGATGGATCATTATGGGATTGACACATCCTCCCATTACAAGTATTCAAAGCTTTATAAGGAATACGAAGATAACATCAGTTTTCGCCGTACCGAATTCATGGCGGTTCAGATCACTGTTTATGATGAAGATCCCCAGCTTGCCGCCGATATAGCAAACGGGATCTCATGCCTTCTCGATACAGTTAAAAATGAGATGCAAAGGCAGCGTTCGGTAAAAGGGCTTCATATTGTTGAAACTGAATATAACGACCTGCAGAAAGAGTTGAGCAATATCGTTGATTCACTGGTCAGATTAGGGGAATTGGGTATCAACGATGTGGAATACCAGTCGGAAGTACTTAACCAGGAATTGGCGAAAAACATAACATCAGGAAACCGCTCTGCCCAGGCTGCAATTCAGAAAAAACTGGATGTCCTTGGAAAGTATGGCGGTGTTTACATGTCACTGAAAAATGCACTTGAATTCAAGACTGAGCAGCTTACCGTTCTTCAGGCCAAATACAAGCAGGCCAAAGTAGATGCAGAGGAAAGCCTGCCGGTCAAGTTTGTAGTCAGCGACGCGTATAAGGCTGAAAAGAAATCATATCCCATCCGCTGGCTTATCATGCTGGTTTCAACCGTCTCTGCCTTGTTCCTCGCAGTGATTGTGATCATGGTCATGGAAAAGATAAACGCTTACAATACCCAGAAGAATTTCCAGCTGGGACAGTCATGAAAAAATCAGAACTATAGAAAAATCTCAGTTTATGGATAACTTCTTCAATAATGTCAAGCTGCTTGATCTCGTTATCAAATGGAAGTACCACCTTCTTGCCGTCATTGTTGCGGCAATACTGCTTTCGGTATTGTTCTCAAGCCCGATCTTCATTACACCATTGTACAAATCATATGCTGTAGTTTATCCTTCAAATATCTCCCCGTACTCAACTGAAAATGAGACCGAGCAGATGATACAGATGCTGGGTTCAAGGGATATACGAGATAGTGTGATCCATAAATTCAATCTCGCCAAACACTGGCGTATCGATTCCACATACGAATACTTCATGAGCACCATGGTGTTTTTCTGGGAACAAAGGGTGAAGATCGGTAAGACCCCGAACGAAGCCGTTGAGATTGAAGTATTGGATCCGGATCCCCAGGTTGCATGTGATATGGCTTCAGCCATTGTTAATTATTACAATATTAAAGTAAGGTCGCTGCATAAGGAAAAATTCGGCGAAGTTGTTGAAAACTACAATTTTATCATGTCGAAGAAGCAGCAATACATTGATTCACTTGGCAAAGAAGCTGTTGCGCTTGGAACAAAATATGGCATCCTGGAATACGAAGGTCAAACCCGTGAAGTGATGCGTGCATATTTTCAGAATAAAGGCAGCAGCGAGGTTCAGAAATACAGGAAGAACCTTGAAGAGCATGGGGGTGAGATCATGAAACTTGACGAAATGATACGCTCCGAATCGGGGACATTTGCCCAGTTAAAACTTGATGCCGACAGGGCTTTGATGGATTATAACAGGAAGTATACACATGCAAACATACTCAGCAAGCCTTTCCCGGCCGATAAAAAATCTTTTCCCGTTCGCTGGCTTATCGTTGTGATGTCGACCCTCGCTGCCTTATTCCTTGCTGTCATCGTTGCCAGTATAATTGAAAACAGGAAGCAAACTTCCAGGAATGCAGCTCAGCAAGGATAAAATAGAAGAAGTAAAAAGCTACCTGACAGGGGAGAATGCCAGGTATACCTTGTTTTACGCAATCAGCGGCCTGTTCATTTTGCTGAATGCCTACATGGTATACCGCAATTTCTATTTTACCCTGCTTTTGCCGTTGGGCCTTGTCATCCTTTACATTTTCTTTTACCGTGTTGATTATGTTTTATTGCTGATAACATTTTGCACGCCCCTCGCTGTCAATCTTACTCAATTTGAATTCAATGTGGGAATATCGTTGCCCACCGAGCCCCTGATGATGGGGGTGCTGCTGTTGTTTATTTTAAAGTTGTTTTACGAAAATAATTTCGATCCCAGGGTCTGGAAACATCCCATGACCATGATCATAGGCTTCCAGTTTCTCTGGATACTGATAACCAGCATAACAAGCCAATACCCTCTTGTTTCTTTTAAATTCATGCTGGCCAGGCTGTGGTTCGTCATCCCCTTTTACATTTTTGCCATTCACTTGTTCAGGAAAAGGCAAAATATCAGGCTGTTTGTATGGCTTTATGCAATTCCCCTTGTCATTGTGATCATTTATACCACATACCAGCATTCCCTCTGGGCATTCGAGGAGAATGCAGGCCATTGGGTAATGACTCCCTTCTATAACGACCACACTGCCTACGGTGCCATTCTTGCACTTTTCGTACCCGTGTTTGTCGGCATAACCTTTACAAAATCATATTCACGCATCGTCAGGTTCTTCGCCATCATTGTATTATTGTTTCTTCTGATGGCCCTTTACCTCTCATACTGCCGGGCAGCATGGATCAGCCTTGTAATAGCACTGATGTTCTATCTCATCATACTCTTCAGGATCAAGTTCAAATACATAGTGTTTACTCTTCTTTTGGGCGGACTGATCTTCTATGTTTTTCAATTCGAGATCCTCGACTCACTGTCAAAGAACAAGCAGGGCACATCCGGAAATTTCATGGAACATGTGCAGTCGATGTCAAATATCAGCACGGATGCAAGTAACCTGGAACGATTAAACCGCTGGTCCTCGGCCCTCAGGATGTTCAGGGAAAGGCCCGTATTCGGATTCGGGCCAGGGACCTATCAATTTGAATATGCTCCCTACCAGAGTTCTGAAGAGAAGACGCTGATCAGCACCAACGCCGGCGACCGCGGTAATGCGCACAGTGAATATATCGGTCCCCTTGCCGAAGAGGGGCTGCCGGGAACTCTTATTGTTATCACCCTGTTTCTCTATTCCATAGTTGTTGCGATGCGGGTTTACAGGAGAACAGCCGACAAGGAAATACGAATGTTGACCCTGGCCATCATGCTGGGATTGATCACTTATTATTTCCACGGGCTGATGAACAATTTCCTGGATTCCGACAAAGCTTCGGTACCGGTATGGGGCTTCATTGCGATACTGGTTGCCTTTGACCTGTATTACGTCCCGGGGAAGAAATTACAAGAATAAATCAGGGAGTTTTTACCTGAGTTTCCTCAGGAGATCGGGCAGCATTTTTACAGCGGCAATTTCTTTCCATTTTTTACGCGGATCGTCGGCCGGAACGCCCCAGTATGTTTTTCCGCCATCAAGCGATTTGTCGACCCCCGACATAGCCAGCACAACGGCTTTCTTTCCTATTACGAGGTCTTTATTAACCGAGACCCTGGCCCAGAGGATGACGTCATCTTCAATCCGGGACACTCCTGCAATGGCACAATGTGCGCCGATCAGGCAGTGGCGGCCTACAAAGGTATCGTGGCCGATCTGGACATGGTTGTCGATCTTGGTGCCGAAAGAAATCACAGTATCACCTGAAACGCCTTTGTCAATCGATGTAAGGGCACCAATCTCCACTTTGTCTTCGATCACAACTTTGCCGCAGGATTCGAGTTTCTTCCAGCCTTCAGGCCGGCGCTGGAAATAATAAGCATCTGCTCCCAAAACGGCGCCGGAATGGATGATGGCATCATCGCCTATCTCGGTATAGTCGTAAATGCTGGCATTCGCATGGATGATGCAGTTCCTGCCTATCTTAACATGGTTCCCAATGAAGGCGCCGGGCTGGATCACGCTTCCTTCGCCTATTAATGCCGACGGGCTGATCATGCCGGAAGCTTTTTCGAAAGGGCGGAAACGGGTTGCCAGCGAAACATAAGCATCGAAAGGCTTTTCGTGGATCAGGAGGACTTTGCCTTCAGGGCATTCCACTTCTTTATTGATAAGAACCGTGGTGGCTGCCGAATTCAACGCCTTGCTGTAATACTTCGGATGGTCAACGAAAGTGAGGTCACCTGCTTCGACCATATGGATCTCATTGATGCCGCTGACGATAAATGAAGGGTCGCCTATCATGCGGGCGCCGGTCATTTCAGCGACCTGGGAAAGTGTTAATGGCTGGGGGAATTTCATATTCTTGGCTTATTTCGTCTTGCTTATGCTCGCATCCTCGCAACGCTGCTGCGCCTTCTTCGTCGCTCACACCGGCATTCACTAAATCATAATCATTTCAGCAGTTCGCTTCTTGAAGCCAAGGCAGCTTGTGCGAGATGCTTCGCTTAAAACACCCAAGGCAGCTTGCGCGAAATGCCTCGCTTTCGCTGTTTAACCTTTCACCCGTTCGGCGTATTCACCTATCCTGGTATCAACCTTGATCACCTCGTCGTTTTCGATGAAAAGAGGCACGCGCACCTTGGCGCCTGTTTCAACTGTAGCATCCTTTAAGGTGTTAGTTGCGGTGTTTCCGCGCAGTCCGGGTTCTGTGTAGATGATCTTCAGGATCACGAACGGCGGAAGTTCGCATGAAAGAGGGGTCTCGGTATCGGCATGGAATACGATCTCAACTTCCTGTCCTTCTTTCAGGTACTGAGGGGCGTTGATAAGCTCTTCGTTGATAAAGGTCTGCTCGTATGTCTCGGTATGCATGAAATGGTATCCCGAATGATCCTTGAAGAGATACTGGTATTTACGGCGTTCAACACGTGCAATGTCAATCTTAACCCCTGAATCGAAGGTGTTTGAAATAACGCGCCCATTCTTCAGGCTCTTGAGTTTTGTACGAATAAATGCCGGGCCCTTGCCGGGTTTCACATGCTGAAATTCAACAATGGTATAAAGATCGTTGTTATAATCGATGACCAGGCCGTTCCTGATATCTGCAGTTGTTGCCATAAATTGTAATGAGTTGATTGATCATTAAAAAGGGCTGCAAAGGTAGCAATATTTTTCGAGATTGCGAGCTAACTATGACTTATAATCTTCTATCTGCAGCGATTTTACCGCGAACGCCGATTCCTGCGCCTGCTGGTTTGAACAAATGACCAGGGTGCGGCTGCCGGCATATTCGCCCACCAGCTGCAAATACCATTCCATCCCTGCTTTATCGAGGTTCATTACAGGCTCGTCAAACAGGAGCAGGGGCACATCGCTGAACATCGCCAGGGCCAGTTTCACCCTTTGTTTCATTCCCGAGGAATACTGCCGTATAACCTTTGACTTTCTTACTTTCAGGTCGAGGATATCCCTGACATTCCCGGCATCCATTCCCGGTAAATAGGGCTTGAATGAAAAGTGAAAATCGATCATCTCGTCAAGGGTGAAATCCTCTATGATCTCAAGGTAAGGTGCAACCATGGCAAGCTGACGGAAAACCAGGTTGTCAGGGATCTCTTTGCCGCCGAATTCATACCTGATTTTTCCCAAAGAGGGATGTATATTACCGGCTATGACCTGGAGAAGAGTTGATTTGCCCGAGCCGTTGCGGCCGAGAATGGCGCAGGTTTCACCTGAATGAAGGTCCAGGGAAATATTACGGAATATCCACTCCGTATTGAACTTTTTCCCAATGCCATCCAGATAAATATTCATGAAAAGATCCCCGCTCAGTCTGAAGATTTGCGTTTTGTCAGGCCTTTCATAATACCCCTCGAGGAATTTGCGATGAACGAAAGGATCTCATCCCGCTCAGGAGTGGCGGGCATCTCGGTCTCGATCATCCGCACGGCCTTTGAAACATTGTATCCCCTTACGAAGATGATGCGGTAGATATCCTGGATATAATTGATCATTTCGGAACTGAAACCCCGGCGGCGAAGTCCGATAGAATTAACCCCCACATACGACAGGGGTTCCCTTGCAGCCTTGGTATATGGAGGAACATCCTTGCTTACACCGGAACCTCCCCCGATAAAGGCATGGGCCCCGATATGTACGAACTGGTGAACGGCTACAACACCTCCGAGTATAGCCCAGTCGTCAAGATAGATGTGGCCGGCAAGCGCGGAATAACCGCCCATGATCACATTATTGCCAACCACGCAGTCATGGGCGATATGGACGTAGCCCATCAGCAGGCAGTTGTCGCCGATAACAGTTTCGTAACTGGCTTTCGTGCCCCGGTTTATCGTGACATATTCGCGGATGGTGGTATTGTTGCCGATCCTGACTATGGTATCCTCTCCTCCGAATTTCAAATCCTGGGGAATAGCCGAGATCACCGCACCGGGAAAGATCTTGCAGTTCTTGCCTATCCTGGCGCCTTCCATAATGGTCACATTGGGACCTATCCAGGTGCCTTCTTCAATGATCACATTCTTATCAATGGTCACAAACGGCTCGATCACCACGTTTGGGGCAATCTTTGCCTGGGGGTTTACATATGCAAGAGGTTGATTCATAGGATTTTATTTTCGGGTTACCTGTGCCATCATTTCAGCTTCCATCACAATTTTATTGCCAACATAGGCCACGCCTTTCATGGAGATCAATCCGCGGCGGATGGGGGCCGACAGCTGGTTGAAAAATACGAGGGTATCGCCAGGCACTACTTTACTCCTGAACTTGACATTCTCAATTTTAACAAACAAGGTGGTATAATTATGCGGGTCGTCTACTGTGCTTAATGAAAGGATCCCCCCGGTCTGCGCCATGGCTTCGATCTGAAGCACCCCAGGCATCACGGGTTCCTGGGGAAAATGGCCAACGAAGAAAGCCTCGTTAATGGTCACATTCTTAAGGCCCACCACGTAATCGCTTCCCATTTCAATAATACGGTCGATCAGCAGGAACGGGAAACGGTGGGGGAGCATCTTCTGGATCTGGTTGATATCGTAAAGCGTCTTGGTAAGGTCGAACTTATGGCCTTCCTGGTGCTTCTTCTCCTTTTTAATATGTTTCTTGATCAGCTTTGCAAACTGGACATTCGAATAATGCCCCGGCCTGGTGGCAATGATATGGGCCTTGATGGGCATGCCAACCAGGGTGAGGTCGCCGATGATATCAAGAAGCTTATGCCTTGCAGGTTCATTGGGGAACTGCAGGTCGAGGTTGTTCAGTATGCCTTCGCTGGGCAGCACTTCCACCTTGGGCTTATGAAAGATCCCTGCAAGATGGTCGAGCTCTTCCTTTGAAACGGCGCGGTTTACGAATACGATGGCATTGCTCAGGTCGCCGCCTTTAATGAGGTTGTTGTTGAGGAGGTATTCCATCTCGTGAAGGAAGACGAAGGTCCTGCAGTTTGCAATTTCATCTTTAAACCTGCGGATGTCGTTAAGGGTTGCATTTTGCGAGTGAAGCACCCTCGATTCGTAGTCGATCATGACCGAGAGGCGGTAATCCTTTGAAGGCATGGCAATCATTTCAACCTTCTTCTCGGGATTGGTATAGGTGATGATCTGGTTCAGCTCGAAATATTTCCTGGGTGCATTTTGTTCAACCGTACCCACGCCGCTGAGGGCCTCCACGTAGAAACGCGAACTGCCGTCGAGGATAGGAGTTTCCGATTGGTTCATCTCGATCAGCACGTTGTCGATCTCCAGCCCGGTGAGGGCCGCCATCACATGTTCAATGGTGTCGAACCTCGATCCCTCGTATTCAATGCTGGTCCCGCGGGAAGTGTCAACCACGAGGTCGACATCGGCGTCCACAATGACATTATTCCCGAGATCGGTACGCTTAAATTTGATGCCGTGGTTAGGCGGGGCAGGGTTGAAGGTCAGGGTCACGTCAAGGCCCGTATGGAGGCCCACGCCTGAAACGCTGACGGATGATTTTATCGTTCTTTGCTTCTCACTCATGAATTCTGGTTCGGTTTTACTCTTTATGGTCTTTTAAGACCTTCTCTAAATGGTTGATCCTCCTCACGATCTCGTCGAGGTTAGCGAGATGGATATAATTTCTCCTTGTTTTTCTTACGTCTATGGCCGGGGAACCAAGGACCATGGCGCCTTCCCCGGTGATGGATCCTCCAATGCCTGACTGTGCGCCGATCTTCACGCCATCGGCAATGGTAATATGGCCTATGATGCCAACCTGGCCTGCGATCATGCAGTTCTTCCCGATCTTAGTCGACCCTGAAATGCCTGATTGTGCCGCGATGACGGTATTTTCGCCAATTTCGACATTGTGGGCGACCTGGATAAGGTTATCCAGTTTCACACCCTTTCTTATGATGGTCGATCCGAGGGTTGCGCGGTCAATGGTGGTGTTTGAGCCTATCTCAACATGATCTTCGAGGATAACGTTCCCGGTCTGGGGAACCTTCTGGTAATTATTGTCGCTTTGGGGCGCAAATCCGAAACCATCGCTGCCTATGATCACTCCCGAATGAAGTGTGCAGTCATTTCCTATCACGCAATCACGGTAGATCTTCACACCTGGATATATGGTGCAGTTATTCCCGACCTTCACGTTGTCGCCAATATACACCTGCGGATAGACACTCACATTATCTCCAAGGAGGGCATTCTCCCCGATAAAACTGAAAGCCCCGATCGACAGGTCCTTCCCTGTTTTTGCGGAAGCTGCAATGAATGCCAGGGATGACACTTCCTTTTTGCCTGCTGTCATGCTGTTGAACATTTCCAGCAGTTTGGCAAAGCTCTGGTAGGGATCATCAACACGGATGAGGGTGGGGGCAATGGCCTGGGAAGGAGTAAAATCTTTACTCACCACGACTATGGATGCCTCGGTGGTATAGATAAACTGTGTGTATTTCGGATTAGCCAGGAAAGTCATTGTTCCCGGTTTGCCTTCTTCGATCTTTGACAGGTTTGATACCCTGGTTTCGGGTTTACCCTCAACTATGCCGTTGAGGAATCCGGCTATCTGTTGAGCGCTGAACTCCATTGTTTTTGGTTAACGGGGTGCAAATTTATCGATTTTTTTTGAAACAGCTCTTTTGAATTTTATAATATTCAGTAAATCAAATCTTTATATCCTTCGGATAGCTTAGCAGGTGTTTGCTTACGGTAGTCGAGAGAACAGCAATGTCGAGTTGTTCAGAAGCCGCTGCAACATCGGTGAGTTTGCCGTCGCCGGTGCGGATCAGGATTTTATCGTGGCGGGGGTTGTATGCATGATTCGTGACTACTTCGGTATTTACGAAAAATGAGGTTTCTTCGCTTGTAAGCCCGTACTGCTTCATTGTGGACCCGGTGATCCGCAGTATATAATCAGGATTAAAAGCTTCATTCTGCATTTCCATCCTGAAAAGGTTCCTGTTGATAAGGCAGCGGCAAAGGGTTGAGAGCACCTTATCGGGATGGTCCATCCAGAGTTTGATGGAAGTGACGACATCATAATCATCGAGAAGGGCGAAGCGTTCAAGGCAGCCAGGATCGTTGATGAATGCTTCTTTTCCTATATCATGGGTAAGGAAATATTTAAGGGCAGGGGTGGCAGCCGGGATATCCTTATCGGTCTCACCAAGGAATTTGGCCCTTTTCAGGATATTCACCAGCATCTGGTCGGCGGCAAGCACTGCCTTGTGAAGGTATACCTGCCAGTACATCAGCCTGCGGGCGATAATGAACTTTTCGATGGAATAAATACCCTTTGATTCTACCACCAGCTCATCATCGCAAACCGTGAGCATGTTAATGATACGGTCGGTATTGATAGTGCCCTCGGCGACCCCGGTGAAAAAACTGTCGCGTGAAAGGTAGTCGAGGCGGTCCATGTCGAGCTGGCTGGAGACCAGCTGGTGAAGGAATTTTTTCCCATGGTTCCCCCTGAAAATTTGCCTGGCAAGTTCCAGTTTGCCTTCAAACAGCTTGTCGAGCCCGGCAATGAACATGTCGGAGATATCTTCATGGGAAAGCCCTTTCACGATGGATTGTTCAAGGGTATGCGAAAACGGACCGTGGCCGATGTCATGAAGGAGGATGGCGATGCTGAGCCCCTCCGATTCCTCGTGGCTTATCTGGATCCCTTTCGACCTGAGCACCCCAACCGCCTGCCTCATCAGGTGCATGGCGCCCAGTGCATGCTGGAAGCGGGTATGGTGGGCCGAAGGATAGACATAATTGGTCAGGCCCAGTTGTTTGATCCTGCGCAGGCGCTGGAACCAGGGGTGGTCCATGATGTCGTAAACCAGCTCGGAAGGGATCTTGATAAAGCCGTAGACAGGGTCGTTGATCGTTTTTATCTTATTGATTGCCCGGAAATTCATTTAAATTTGTTAAAAGAATGCTAAATTACGGCCAGGGCCACAATAAAAGCAAACTTACGACATTTATACTTAACATGGAAATCAGTCCCCTGATAAAAACCCGGGAGAACGCCATCCGCAGTCAATAAAAATAAACATGGATAAAGTAAGTATATTGTGGGTTGATGATGAAATTGACCTTTTAAAACCGCATATCATTTTTCTCAGGGATAAGGGTTATGAGGTGGAGACCGCCAACAGCGGTTATGATGCCCTGGACCTGATCAAGGCCCGGCAGTTTAATATCGTTTTCCTTGATGAACAGATGCCTGGCTTATCGGGTATTGAGACCCTGATGAAGATCAAGGCCGACCT
The DNA here is from genome assembly GCA_903837605.1 of uncultured Bacteroidales bacterium. Taxonomy (GTDB): domain Bacteria; phylum Bacteroidota; class Bacteroidia; order Bacteroidales; family FEN-979; genus CAIRDP01. Next base: position 20,360 of record CAILVF010000064.1, read on the forward strand.
GCCGGGTTTACCGGTGGTAATGATCACCAAGAGCGAGGAAGAGGCTATCATGGAGGATGCCATCGGGTCAAACATAGCCGATTACCTTATCAAGCCTGTAAAACCAAACCAGATACTCCTTTGCCTGAAGAAAAACCTGGAAAATAAAAAACTGATCAGCGAGAAGACCAATTTCCAGTACCAGCAGGAATTCAGGAATATAGGGATGGAGATCAGCAACCGCCTGAATTTCGAGGAATGGGTCGAGGTATATAAGAAGATCGTTTTCTGGGAGCTGAAGCTTGAGCAGTCGATGGACGACGGTATGCAGCAGGTGCTGCAACTCCAGAAAAACGAAGCGAACCAGGTTTTCAGCAAGTTTGTTGAAAGGAACTATATCGACTGGCTGCATGGAAAAGTAAACCCCAGGCCTGTCCAGTCGCATAATGTCGTCAAGGAGAAAGTGTTCCCGGTAATGGACGAAAACAAGCCGGTATTTGTAATTCTTGTCGACAACCTCAGGTATGACCAGTGGAAGATATTACAGCCTTTCTTTGAAGAGAATTTCAGGGTCGAGAAAGAGGATATCTATTACAGTATCCTGCCATCGGTGACCCAGTATGCGAGGAATGCCTTGTTTGCAGGGCTGCTTCCCACCGAGATAGAGCGGAAGTACCCGAAGTACTGGGTGAATGAAGATGAAGAAGGGACAAAGAATAATTTCGAGTCGGAACTTCTCGGGGAACTGCTCAAGCGGTACGGAAGGGATGTGAAATACTCTTACTATAAGGTCCTGAACCAGACCTATGGGCGCAAACTCGTCGAATTGCTTCCGAACCTGATGGTGAACAAGCTGAACTTCATCGTTTACAATTTCGTGGATATGCTCTCGCATGCCCGCACCGAGATGGAGATCATCAGGGAGCTGGCCGACGATGAAAAGGCTTACCGTTCGATCACCGTGAGCTGGTTCCAGCATTCACCCCTGTATGAGATCATCCGCTGGCTGGGGGAGAAGGATGTGAACCTCATCATTACGACCGATCACGGTTCCATTCGCGTGAACAACCCGGTGAAAGTGCTGGGCGACCGCAATACAAACACCAACCTCAGGTATAAGACCGGCAAAGCGTTGAAATTTGAGAAGAACGAAGCTTTTGAAGTGCGGAATCCTGCGGATGCTTTCCTTCCAAGGGGCAATGTGAGTTCTTCGTTTGTGTTTTGCCGCAACTACGATTTCTTTGCTTATCCGAATAATTTCAATTATTACGTTAATTATTACCGCGATACGTTCCAGCACGGTGGGATTTCGATGGAGGAGATGCTGGTGCCCTGCGTGTATTTGAAGAGAAAATGACCCTGACCTCTACCCTTGAGTCCTTGCCGGAAGTCGCAAAGAAAATCCTGGAAACCTTCCCCCATTCGAGGGTGTTTGCTTTATATGGAAAGATGGGGGCAGGCAAGACGACTCTGATCAGGGAACTCTGCCGTCAGCTCGGAGTGTCCGACGAGGTCCAGAGCCCTACCTTTGCAATTATCAACGAGTACAAAACTTTATCCGGAGGATCTGTCTTTCACTTCGATTTCTACCGTATAAACAAGATAGAAGAGGTTTTTGATATCGGGTATGAAGATTATGTTTACTCCGGTTCATACTGCTTTATCGAGTGGCCTGAGCTGGCCGGGGATCTCCTGCCCGAGGGTACGGTAAGGATGGAGATATCAGGGGAAAAAGAAAGGGTGATCAGATTCTGACCACCCTTTCTTTTTCACCGGGAAGAACCCCGTGGAATTTCTTAAATTATTTTTGAATATTAACCAGGTTCTTGAACAAAGCCTTGTCGGCATTGATCTTGTCGGAGTTTCCATAAACACAGAACTCATTCTTGTCGAGGACATCCTGTATCATCTTGGCAAATGATTTAATATCGGCGGCTTTGGTGTTTATCACAGCCGTACGGTCATCCTGTATTGCCTTTTCAGTTCTCTTGTTGAAGTAGTAACTGAATGCCTGGTCGCCTTTCTGGGAGGCGGTAAGCGGACGGTCGATGCTTGAAACGGTGCCTAAGATATAGCGCGTCATAGACTTGTCGTCGGCTTCAAACGTCTTCAGGTATTCGGGGATCCCCTTAAAATTATCGAGAGTCTGTTTAAGGTTAGGGTCGCGGTATGAGTTGAATGTAATGCTTCCGAGTGGAGAGATTGTGCTCCATCCGCCATAAGCGCCTCCCATTACACGGATCCTTGTCTGCAGGTAATCGGTTGAAAGGATCTGGCTCAGTACCCTCATCTTTCCATCCCACTTATATCCCAACTGCTTGTAGTCAAAACCTGCGACTACATACTGCACTTTTGAAGGTGTAAGGAAGCCTTCATTCTTAGCCTGGGGATCCAGGGCCCATGTTTTCATTGCTACCGGAACGTTTGGCAATTCCTTCACAAGCTTCTCAAGCGCAGGTGTGAATTTCGCAAAAGCTTCTTTATTCGTTGTCACTCCGGCAATCAGGTTGTTCTTCGTAAATAAAAGTGAAGCGACTTTCTTCAGGTTGGCAATAAGCTCACCCGAGCGGCTGTCGAAATTCTTCATCAGGTCAGCAACAAACCAGTAGTAAGTAAGACCGGTGGTCATTTCGCCGTATACACCCGACTTGCTGAAGTAAGACGGGAAACGTCCGCTTGCTATGGTATAGCCGTCCTGTTTTGTTGTGGCTTCCAATTGTGACAAATGCCTTGTCAGTACATTTTTCAGTCTTTCCACATCGTCATATTTTGTTTTCAGCAGGATCTCCGAAGTGAGTTCGGCCATCTTATCAACTTTCCCGGTCATGGATTTTGATGTGACGGCCAGTTTAGGGATCATTGCATTATCGTCGAGGTTTTCCTGGTATGTTTTCAGTGAAGTGTAGAAACCCCCGGTATTGATGTTCAATGCCTTATTCAGGTCTCCAAAACTGTATTTCTCAGTATTCAACATCGAAAGCACATTCGACAGCAGGGAAGCATAAGGGATCATGTCCTGGGGCAGTGCCCTCAGGTCAAAGAAAAGGTTCATGTAAACCACACCGTTTGTAAATTCATTGCGGTAAAGCATTGGCACGCCTGCAACTTTGCTTTCTTCAACACTGTAGAATGTGGCTTTGGGGTTGATGTCTTTGATCTCAAGCAAAGGAATTTTTGCTAGGGCCTCAGGACTGTCTTCCGATTTCTGGTAATCCAGCAGGTCTTTGGTATCCTTTACAAGAGCGTCGATCTGGGCAGGTGTCAGGCTTGCCTTGTATGATTTAAGTTCGGCGGCAACAGCTGCATTCTTCTCATCATCAGCTCCGACTTTCGGGGCCAGGGTATAAAGCAGGGTATGCGGATTGTCGAGGAAACTGGTTTTGATGATATTTTCCAGGTATTTCGTCGTAAGGGCTTTCTTTACTTCTGCCAGGGGTTTTTCATATTCAAGCCCTGTAAAAGGATCATCGGCAAAGAAGCTTGTAGGCAATGCGCGGAATACGCAGTACATTCCTTTCTGTGCATCGTTGCCTTCGCGGAGCTGGAATTCCATACGGTTGATGACTCCTTCAACGACCTGTTTGTCGAGGCCCTTGTCAACAGCATCCTGCATGCATTTTTTAACAATGTCGTTAAATTTATCCTTGTCGGCCGCATTGGCATTCTGGACCATGATCTGGAACACGTTCTGCTTGTAATTGCTGGAGGATGCGTTGACATCCTGTCCGATCCCTGCTGCCTGAAGGGCAAGACGGATCGGGGCTGATTCCTGGTTTACGAGAACCTCGCTGAGAACGTCAAGAGCCATTACCAGCGCCTGGTCGGTATTGTGGCCTGTCACGTAATTCAGTGAAAGGTAAGTCTGGTTGTTGGCGTCGTCGCCCGGCATGATAGGATAATAGCCGGTCAGGTCCATCATTTTTGCAAACGGCTTCTGGTCGGTGATGCTGGCCTTATTGTTTGCTTTGGTATAATGGGAAAGATATTCTTTGTCGATAAATGCCAGTTCCTGTGCCAGGGGGGCGTCACCGTAAAGATAAATGTATGAGTTTTCGGGATGGTAGAACTTCTTGTGGAAATTCAGGAACTGTTCGTAGGTAAGATGGGGAATAGTGAAGGGATATCCGCCTGATTCCTTTCCATAAGCATTATCGGGGAAAAGGTTCCTGTATACCTGGTAACTCAGTTCCTCCCTGGGGTCTGAAAAAGCGCCTTTCATTTCATTGTAAACAACACCTTTATAAGTAAGCGCGCTGTCTTTGTCGAGCAGTTCATAATGCCAGCCTTCCTGTTTGAATATCCTCGGATCGCTGTAGGTAAGCGGATTGAATACAGCGTCAAGATATACGTGCATGAGGTTGAAATAATCCTTGTCATTCATACTGGCTACAGGATAAGCCGTAAAATCCTTCGAAGTGAAAGCGTTCATGAAGGTATGAAGCGAACCTTTGATAAGAACGTCAAACGGGCTCTTTACCGGATAGTTTTTACTTCCGTTCAAAACCGAATGCTCTGTGATATGCGGAGCACCGAAATCGTTGTCGGGAAATGTCTTAAAGGCGATGGTAAAGGTCTTGTTGGCATCATCGGTGGCGAATTTCACGATCTTCGCCCCGCTTTTCAGATGTTCCAGGAAGAATACATTTGCATTCAGCTCTTTGACAAACCTTTTTTCGATCAGTTTGTAGCCCGGATAATTTACTTCAGGGGTTGCACTCATAAGTAAGGTCATTAAGAATCCTAATGAGAGAAGGTTTAGCGTTGTGACGAGAAACCTTTTCATGGTTAATTTTTTCAACTGCATAACGAAAAGTTTTGAATTTTATGCAAGATTACGGGATTTTTCCATGATTTAAAAGGATTTTCGGTATCATCGGCATTCCAAAGGGCGAAACAGTCAGATCCGATGACAACCGGCTGATTTTTCCTCCCCTGGCATAATATTCCTGATTCTTTTGTAACTTCGTTTAAAATTTAACGCATGGAAGATTCCCGTCCTGATTTCAGCAAACTAACCCTTGGCGAGAGGCTGATGCCCCAGGAAGAAATGCTTGAAGTGGCAAGCAGGAAAAGCGAACTTTCTATTGGAGTCCCAAAGGAAGTCTCCAGCATGGAAAACAGGGTTTCACTGGTTCCCGACGGTGTAGGGCTGCTGGTGCGCAACGGCCACCACGTTCTTGTCGAGGCAGGGGCAGGGCTTACGGCCCATTTCCCCGATCATGAGTTCAGCGAGGCCGGGGCAAGCATCGTTTACTCTTCCAACGAGGTGTACAAGGCCGATATTATTCTGAAGGTCGGGCCTGTCACACAGGACGAGATTGAGCTTCTTCATCCAAAGCAGACTCTTATTTCCACCCTTCAGATCGCAATGCAGTGCGGGGAGTATTTCCGGGGTCTCAGCCAGAAAAAAGTAACGGCCCTTGCATTTGAATTTATCCGTGACAAGACCAACCAGATGGCGGTGATCAGGACCATGAGCGAGATTGCGGGGAATACAGCCATATTTATTGCCGCCGAGTACCTCAGCGATCCGGAATTCGGCAGGGGTAAGATGTTTGGAGGGTTTACCGGGATTGCGCCATCGGAAGTCGTGATTATCGGCGCAGGAACGGTCGGCGAATTTGCCGCAAGATCGGCAATCGGGCTCGGGGCTTTTGTAAAAGTGTTTGATAATTCGGTTTACAGGCTCAGGCGAATACAGGATAACCTCGGGAGAAGGATATATACTTCCCTTTTGCATCCGAAAGCTGTTCTTGATGCCATGATGACTGCGGATGTCATGATAGGAGCGGTGCATTCACCCGAAGGCAAGTCTCCATGCCTGATCTCGGAAGAAATGATCAGGCAGATGAAAGAAGGTTCGGTGATCATTGATGTAAGCATAGACCAGGGGGGGTGTTTCGAAACTTCCAGGCCCACTACCCTTAAAGACCCTGTTTATAAAGTCCATGGAGTGACCCATTATTGCGTCCCCAATATCCCCTCAAAAGTGCCTCATTCGGCTTCCCAGGCCCTGAACAATATCATGGTCCCGATAATACTTGATATAGGTAACGCAGGCGGGGTCGAAAACCTTTTAAAACGGGATTACGGTGTAAGGCAGGGCGTTTACCTGTATAACGGACTCATCACAAGCCTTCCCATCAGCCGCCACTTCAACCTGCCTTTCCAGGATCTTGACCTGTTGATGGCTGCATTTCATTAAAACCGGGGGTATATGATCCTTTCAGCCAGGGTGGCCACTGTTTCAGGAACACGTATCCATTGCGGTTCAAATGCCTTACAGGGTTTCAGGAAGCTTCTGCTTTCGCATGAATACAGGAAAAGCAGGGTTTTTATTCTCGTCGACGCCAATACAGGAAAGCACTGCCTTCCGCTTCTTGTCGAAGCATGCCCTGAACTTGATGCGGCATTGGTTTTTGAGATTGAAGGAGGCGAGGCTTCCAAATCCTTGTCATCAGCTGAAAAAATCTGGATTGAACTCTTAGCCTCCGGCGCCGACCGCCGCAGCCTCCTGGTCAACCTGGGAGGAGGGGTGGTTTCAGACCTTGGCGGGTTTATTGCTGCCGGGCTTAAAAGGGGGATCCCTTATATAAATATTCCGACCAGTCTTACAGGCATGGTGGATGCGGCTATAGGCGGAAAAACAGGGGTAAATATGGGGGAACTCAAAAACCAGCTGGGTTTTTTCTATTCCCCCCTGGCTGTTTTCGTTGACGCAAGGTTTCTTAAAACACTGCCTTCAGATCATATTCGCTCGGGGTTTGCCGAGATTGTAAAGTCGGCCCTCATAGGTGACCCTGTTTTATGGCGCAAACTTCTCAGGCAGGGAGCCGAAAATATCCTGGCCCTCGACATACTCGAAAAACCCTGGCAGGATTTGATCATGAAAACCATGACATTTAAAAACCGCATTACCTGCCAGGATTTCAGGGAGCAGAAACTCAGGAAAATACTGAACTTCGGCCATACCATTGGCCATGCCCTCGAATCGTTTGTTCTTGCAAGGGATGAAAAAGGTCTTTTGCACGGAGATGCTGTTGCATTGGGAATGATAGCAGAAACCTGGCTTTCACATCTGAAGGCGGGCTTAAGCGGGGGGGAGGCAATGGAGATCATTTCCTTCCTGAAAGCCGGGTATAAGATACAGGCTGAAACACTTGGTGACCTGGTACGAAAAACCCCTTCTTCCTACGACAATATTTATACTCTTTTATTATATGATAAAAAGATCAGTGAAGGACAGGTAAGATATACCCTGATACAGGCGGCGGGCAAACCAAGGATAAACAGGCAGGCAGGGCGGGATGAAACATCAGCTTCCCTGGATAAGATTTTTGACTGACAACGGGAATAGAAGTGGGTAAGGATTATGAAAAGCATTAAAATAATAAAACCCGAAAAACTGCTTAAAGGAACAATTCAGCTTCCTTCCTCAAAAAGCATCAGCAACCGCATGCTGATCATGCAGGCCTTGTCGGGTACGAAATTCGAAATAGAAAACCTCTCAAAGTCTACTGATACCCTGATACTTCAGAAACTGCTGAATAAGATCCAGGCCTCTTCAGGCAAACAGGATGCGGTGGAGCTGGATTGTTCCGATGCCGGGACCGACCTGAGGTTCCTTACCGCACTTCTTGCTGTAAAGCCTGGGCGCTGGGTACTCACCGGAACCGACCGTATGAGGCAGAGGCCGGTAGGAGAGCTTGTTGAGGACCTGAAACTCCTTGGCGCTTCAATTGAATACCTCGGGAATGTGGGGTTCCCGCCCCTTCTTATCAAAGGACGCAAGCTTGTATCGGATAACCTGAACGTCAATGCGGGGGTCAGCAGCCAGTTTGTGAGCGCCCTGCTGATGATAGGTCCGTACCTCTCGGAAGGGCTTACCCTGAACCTCAGGGGTGATGTGGTCTCAGAGCCCTATATCGACATGACGGTTGCGCTGATGAAGGAATGCGGGATAAAGGCAAGGAAGTGGAAACATAAAATCAGTGTTGAACCAGGCGTATATTCCGTGAGTGAATTCACAGTTGAGTCAGACTGGTCGGCTGCATCATTCTGGTACCAGGCTGCTGCGCTTTCCGATAAAACAGATCTGCAGCTGCCCGGCCTTGAAGAAAAAAGCCTGCAGGGCGATTCAATTGTAGCATCGGCCTTTTCGGTTTTCGGGGTTACTTCGGAATTTCTTCAAGGAAAAGCCGGGAATGCAATTTCCGGGAAGGGAAAAGCCCCCAGTCCCCAGTCCCCAGTCCCCAGTCACGGCTCCCGGATCGCGCTTCACCTCTCCAGGCACCCTTCCCGCCTCGAAGGTTTCTTTTATGATTTTACCAACCATCCCGACCTGGCCCTGCCTGTGATCGCAACCTGTGCAGCCCTTGGTCTCAGGGGAAGGTTTGAGGGATTGAAAAGCCTTGCGATCAAGGAATCTGACCGGGTTCATTCACTTACTACTGAACTTAAAAAGTTAGGATGCAGGCTTACGATCACAACCGGAGACTTCCCTGCAATCGAAATACAGCCTTCGAAGCTGACGGCCAAACCCGATGTTATTATCGATACATACAGGGACCATCGAATGGCCATGACCTTTGCGATGCTTTCCCTTAAAACAGGAAGCATCAGGATAGCCGATCCGGATGTGGTTGCCAAATCATATCCGGGTTTCTGGGAGGATATAAAATCAATGGGATTTCAGCTTAGCCAGGTATCCTAGACTGAGTTTAATGAATCCCGGTGATGGACCCTTAAAGATATTGGTATTTTTTGTTACTTTACGGCAGGCAGATGCCACCCGTTCATAATTCCGTATTTTTAAAGGACCCGGTATGAGGAATCTTATTCTGTTGACAGCAGCAACCCTGAGTATTTTTATGATTTTTTGGGCCGAAGCGGGCTCATCTGAAAAAACGCCTGGTTTAAAAGGCCCCGGTACGAGGCAGTGCGACTCTATAAAAAACGCATCCGATCTAAATCTAGAAATTAACGGACACGTAAAAACAGCAAACGGCACACCAATAGCGCAAGCAGACGTAAAATTCTACAACAAAACAACCATGACCCTCCAAGACGAAGTATTCACAGACGCAAACGGATACTATGACGCACTATTCATCTACGTAGGACAACAAGAGAAAAAAAACCTAGAAGATAAATTATATCCTAATCCTTCACATGGACAAACAAATCTCGTATTCAACTCCAAAACAGGAGGAGACTACTTACTGCAAATTAACGATGCACTAGGCAGACAAGTCTATACTTCAACAGTTCACGCAGACGCCGGAGCAAACAAAATCACAATCGCAGGCGGAAACATAGGAATGTACCTAATTAACCTAATGAACACCCTCAACAAATCAGACATTCACACATTTAAATCAATACAAACAGAAAACATATCTTCAAATTTTACAAACACAAAGCCAACACAAGTAGAACAATCAGAACTAAAATCAGGAACAACAGAAAATCCCGCAGTACTCGATAGCACATACGCCACATTCTCAAAAAACGGCTTTATAACAAAAGACACAACATTCGCACCAACAACTACAACAATAGACGAAACATTATTGCAAGGAGCGACGTTCTCAATCAACACAACATTCAAACCATACGATGTAAACGGAAACCCAGCAAACATAACAATCACAGCGCATTGGCCTGATGGAACAACAAATAATTACTCTCCAAACACCAACAACGAAATAATAATCCAAAAAGACCTATACACATCAAGTGCAAACGCAACACTCGAACTAGACTCAGTAAGCTTTGCTAACAACCAACAATTCTTAGGCTGGCTTATTGGCAGAAAAATACACCAAGCAAGACAAGATTCCAACATATTTCAAAGTCCAAAAGAATGGGGCCAATTCCCCCAACCCGTCGTTGTAGATATGAGCAACCCAGACATCAACGACAAAACAATCTACACTTATGTTGTAAACAAATACGGACATAAAGACATGAACTCAGGAACACCTGGCGATTCAATAAGAATGGACGCAGAACCAATACGAGAAATGATGGCAGGAAGAGTAGATAACAAAACACACAAATTCATAGACGTAAACGTCTCAAGTCTTTTGCCATTCTACAAAATACAATGTACTTATTCAAGCACAGATCCAAATACTCAAATCTCTACAACTCAATTAGATAGAGCAAAAGCATTATCAGAAATGACTGACTCTTTATCAATTGTGCCAAACACAAACGACACACTAATGGTACCGCATACATTCCATAGAGCAACAAGCCCAAGCGATGCAATACTTGTTCAATGCCAAACAAGAGGAAGTAATGGTGGAGACCAATACACAAGAATAGCTTTCGGCAACGTTGCACCAGGAAATTCTGTATTCTATAAAAATAATTATACTTATAACAACACAGTTAGAGAAAGCTGGGGCTATGCCGCGTATGATACAGGAGATCAAGATGGCGTATTATTTGCAGAGTATTTTGATATAGTAACTTCTGTCGGAGATCCACAAGGCAATGCTGCCGGAGCATATGTATGGTCTCAGCAAAACCACACATCATCAGATGTTGGAAAGAAAATGCTAAGAACAATTTATCTTCTGAATCTAGATACAAAATACTACTAAATTCATCTTATTTTTAATATTATAATTATAGCTAAAAAAAGATTTACAGAATTCTTAACAATTAACCATTACTATTGCCATTCCCACAATAACAACTCGTATAAACTATCTGACAACCCGCACTACAAGTAGGAGTTCCAGTAGGAACCATTCCCCCCGGACAGTTACTAGGATGCCCCGCACAAGTTGCACTTGGTGGAACTGAACCATCACATTGTTCATTATATGGTGGTTGAGTATCTAATATTCCATCTCCACATACAGGTTGATATCCAAGTATCTTAACGTTTCCTGCATCCGTATAATATGCAACTTGCCCATTTTGAGCCATCAGACAACAAGCAGTATTCATAGATGGATTTATATTTGGAGAATACAAGTAAGGCATTTTACTTTGACACCATTTAGAATTTGGAGAATACACACTATTCAACCATTGAGCTTTATTAGAGTCAAAATCATAATTACAATCTCTATAATTCTCAAGTCCACAAATATCTGCAATTTGACAACTCCACACCCCATTAGTTTGTGTCGCATATTTTCCTTGAGGACAACAAAGTCCTGAATCATATTGGTTGAATCTTCCGTAACTGCAGTAATAATGTGAATTGTTATATGGAACCTGACCTGTACAATTGATGTTGTAAACTGTTGTTGGCGGAGGCACTCCATTATCATGTCTTATTACATATACACACGTACTCGAGTTGTAAATTGAGCCTGTACAGAACTCAGGAGAAATAGTTGGATTATCTGCATGGTTGCAATCTATATCTGCACAATCAATCGCTCCATCTCCATCGTCATCGATGTCGTTGTCGCAGATTTCTGAGAGTTTACAGCAGACGTAGTTTGGATATGAGTTTGCATTTGGAAGCGCAGCACCACTGCAATCAGCGATATGGGAACTATCCGCAACGGATTTCCATTTAGATGGAACACTATCGCTCGAGTTGCTGACTTTGAACACGCAAACTTCTGATGCACTATTGTCGCACGCGGTTTGTTTTAAGTAACAAGAATTCTGAAAACCAAGTTTAATAACCCCTGCAAAATTTGTAACTGAACTATTTACAGATACAGCGCCTTGACCTGTACTTCC